>CAZERQ010000156.1:0-21620 GCA_964514465.1 uncultured Acidimicrobiales bacterium | reverse complement strand
CCCGGCTGGGATGCCTGGTTCGGCACCGACGAGCTGGGCCGCGATATGTTCTCCCGGGTCATCTGGGGCAGCCGGCCGTCGCTTCTGATTGCCTTGTGCTCCACCGCATTCGGCACGGTCGTGGGCGGACTGGCGGGTCTGACCTCGGGCTATTTCAGGGGCTGGGTTGACGACATCATCAGCGGAGCGGTCAACATTATGCTGTCGCTTCCGGCGCTGATCTTCGCCCTGCTGATCGTTACCGTGCTGGAGCAGAACCTGCGCAACGTCATCATCGCCGTGTCGCTGCTGTCCACCCCGGCGGTGGCCCGGGTGGTGCGCGCCCAGACGCTGCGAGTGTCGGCGCACAACTATATCGAGGTCGCCCGCAGCATGGGAGCCCGGCGCCGGCGCATCATCTTCCGTGAGATTTTGCCCAACATCTTGTCGACCGTGCTGTCGCTCAGCTTCATCGCCTTTGGCATCGTCATCGTGGCCGAAGGTGCGCTGAGCTTCATCGGCAAGAGCATCCCCGCGCCGGCCATCACCTGGGGCGGACTGCTGGCTTCGGGCAAAGGCAAGCTGGAGGACGCCTCGCACCTGACCATCTTTCCCGCGCTGATTATTTTTCTGACCTTGCTGTCGGTGAACTATGTGGGCAATGTGCTGCTGAACCGGGCACGCCACGACTGAGGACTGGACGCGCCACGACTGAGCCTGCGCAACCAAACTCGTCCAAACCTGCCAAACTAGATATATGAGCCCTGCCGCCAATCCCGCGACCTTGACTGCCGACGCCGCCACAGCCTCGACTGCCAGCGCCGCGCTCCGGCCGCCGCCCGCGCGCCTGACCTTCGTCCCCCAGGATCGCATGACCGCACTCACCGGCACGCTGGCCATGTCGGGCATCGATGCGCTGCTGCGGATTTTGGTGGATCAGCGTCTGGCCGACATTTCCAACGGACTGGCCACCGCCGCCTTGCTGTGCGGCTATCGGGGTTCGCCGCTGGGTGGCGTGGATGCGCAATACGCCCGCTATGAAAACCTGCTGTCGGCGCGCGACATCCGCTTCATCAACGGCGTCAATGAGGAGTTGGCCGCCACCATCATCTGGGGCAGCCAGCTGTCGTCCAATATGTCGGGGGCGCTGTTTGACGGGGTGATGGGGATGTGGTATGGCAAGGCGCCGGGAGTGGATCGGGCGGGCGATGCTTTCCGCCACGCCAATATGTCGGGCACGGCTCGCTGGGGCGGGGTGCTGTGCGTGGCTGGCGATGACCCGTCATGCAAGTCGTCCACTTTGCCGTCGGCCAGCGAAGCCATGCTGTCGCAGATACCGATGCCGGTGATCTATCCCGGTTCGGTGCAAGAGATTTTGGACTACGGACGCTGGGGCTATGAGTTGTCGCGGGCTTGCGGCCTGTGGGTGGGGTTCAAGATTGTTACCGATTTGGCGGACGCCTATGCCACGGTTGAGGTGGGGCCCGACCGGGTGCAGCCGGTGGCGCGGATGGGCGCGGGTTTTGACGAGGGACTTGGCGCAGGCGGCGCGGGCGCGGGTTTGGGCGTGGGACTTGGCGCGGGTGGCGCGAGCCCCGGCGCGGGGTGGCAGCCCGAGCAGAACCAGCAGCTGCTGCCTCCCTGGGTGCTGGACATCGAGAAGGACTTGCGCCAGAACCGTCTGGCCGAAGCGGTTGCGTTTGCCCGGCGCAACGGTTTGACTATGCTTCGGGGGGCGGGGTTTGGCGGTTCGGTCGGCGGCGCGAGCGCGGGCTTGGGCGCGGGCGGCGGCGCGGGCTCAAACGCAATCACCGGCGCGGGCGCGAGCAGCACCGCAACCGAAACAGCCTGGCTGGGCATCGTCTCTGCCGGCAAGAATTACTATGACGTGTGCGAAGCCCTGACCCGCCTGGGCATCGATGACGCCGGGCTCAGCCGTCTGGGCATCCGCATCATGAAGCCCGCCATGATCTGGCCGCTGGAGCCCGAAGCCGTGCGTCAATTCTCCCAGGGCCTGCACGAGATCCTGGTGGTCGAGGAAAAAAGCTCCTTCATCGAAAGCCAGCTGCGCGACATCCTCTATCACCAACCGCAGCGTCCCGACATTTTCGGCAAGGCCGACACCCAGGGCCAGACCCTGTTCCCGGACTATGGCTATATCGAAGCCGACCAGGTCACCAGCGTGATCGCCGACCTGCTGGTGGCCCGGCTGGGCGCCGAGATCCTCAACACCTTCCCGCGCAACTATGTCTCACGCAACCTGTTCCGCACCCGCATTCCGGTTCGGGGCGCCGAGCAAGCCTTCACCAGCGACACCCACCAGAGTTCGCTGCCCGTGCGGGCGCCATATTATTGCAGCGGATGTCCGCACAACCGATCCAACGTCACGCCCGAGGGGTCGATCACGCTGGGCGGCATCGGCTGCCACAGCATGTCGCTGTTCATTCCCACCCGCCAGGTTGAGGGGCTGACCCAGATGGGCGGCGAAGGCGGGACTTGGGTGGGGGCGGCGCCGTTCGTGTCAGACAGCCACCGCTTCCAGAATCTGGGGGACGGCACCCTGTTCCATTCGGGTTCGCTGGCGATACGACAGGCCGTGGCGTCCGGCGTCAACATCACCTTCAAGATTTTGTATAACAGCGTGGTGGCCATGACCGGCGGGCAGTCGGCTGCGGGTGAGGCGTCGGTGCCGGACCTGACCATGCTGTTGGCGGCCGAGGGCGTGAGACGGACGATTGTGGTGGCCGACGACATCGAGAAATATCCGGCCAACACCATCTGGGCGGCCAACGTGGAGCTGCGGCCCCGCACCGACATCGAACAAGTCCAGCGCGAGCTGCGTGAGGTGGCCGGCACCACAGCTTTGATATATGACCAGGCTTGCTCGGCCGATCTGCGCAAGAAACGGCGGCGGCGACTGGTGGAGCCTCCCAGCTTCAGGGTGGTCATCAACGAGCGGGTTTGCGAGGGTTGCGGCGACTGCGCCCGGGTGTCGAATTGTCTGAGCGTGTTTCCGGTGATGACCGAGCTGGGCGAGAAGACCCGCATCCATCAGGAGTCGTGCAACCAGGATTTCACATGCATGGAGGGGAACTGTCCGTCGTTTGTGAAGGTGAAGGAGTCGGCCAGGCGACAGCGGCGGGAGGCTCGGCGGGCCGGGCGCGGCGGAGGTAGCGGGCGCGGCGGAGGCAGCGGGCGCGGCGACCATCATCTGCGCACCATGGGCCAGCGTGGCAAGGCGGCCCAGGAGCTGTTCGCCGACGCCACCCGCAAACTGCTGCCCGAACCGAGCCACCAGCTGGCCGAGGCTGAGTTGTTGCTGGCCGGCATCGGCGGCACTGGCGTGGTTACGGTCAGTCAGATTCTGGCCACCGCCGCGCTGTTGGACGGCAAGCATTGTCTGGGACTGGACCAAACCGGGCTGAGCCAAAAGGGCGGGCAGGTCATCTCCAACCTGAAGATCACGCAGGAGCCGCGGGAGGTGTCCAGTCGGGTGGGGGCGGGCCAGGCCGATGTGCTGTTGCTATTCGACCAGCTGGCGGCGGCCGACGATGTGGTGCTGAACCGGGCTGAGGCGAGCCGCACCGTGGCGTCGGTGTCAACATCCGTCTTGCCCACCGGCGAGATGATCACCGATGCCGGGGTCAGCTTCCCCGATGTCGGCCGGTTGCGGGAGCGCATCGAGGGCCGCACTGTCGCCGGGCAGAACTGCTGGGTGGATGCCGAGAGTTTGTCGCGCTTGTTGTTCAAGTCGCAGCCGCCGGCCAATGTGATCGTGGTGGGGGCGGCCTATCAGAGCGGGCACCTGCCGGTGAGCGCGGCTTCGATTGAGGAGGCGATCGAGATAAACGGAGTGGCGGCGCAGGTGAATTTGACGGCGTTCAGGTTGGGGCGAGCGTTGGTGGCGCAGCCCGGTTTGCAGGACAGGCTGCTGGATCTGGCCAACCCGGCGACCGGGGTGCGCGGGGGTGGCGCGGGCGCCGAGGGCACGGGCGCGGCAGGTGGCGTGGGCGCGGCGACCCGCCATAACCGAACCGCGGGCGTCCGCCGGCGTGCCGAGCTGCAAATCAGGGCGCAGGTGAAGGCGATGCTCGCGGCTGATTTGTCTGCAACCGACCATGCCGCAACCGACCTGTCTGTCCACAACGCCGAAACTCCCGGCGCCGTCGAGCTGTCCGACGCCCTTGAACTGCGCGCCCTGGATCTGTCCGCCTACCAAAGCACCCGCTATGCCCTGCGCTATCTGTCGGTCATTCAAAAAATCCGCCGCCACGAACGCCTGATCGCCGGCGCCGACACCACCTTGAGCCTGGCCGTGGCCAAGAACCTTCACAAGCTGATGGCATACAAGGACGAATACGAGGTGGCCCGCCTGCACCTGCTGCCCGAAACCGGCGACCACATCAAAGACGAGTTCTCGTCCAAAGCCCGCCGCTCATATCTGCTTCAGCCGCCCATTTTCACCAAGCTGGGCCTGGCCGCCAAAATCTCCATTCCGCACTGGCTCGGAGCGTGGCTGTTCCGCATTCTGCGCGCCATGCGGCGGGTGCGCGGGACGGCACTGGATGTCTTCGGCTATGCCAGCGAGCGGCGGCTGGAGCGCAAACTGATCTTGGATTATATCGATATGATGAGCGAGCTTGCGGGGCATCTCAGCGAGGACAACTTTGGGCTGGTGGTCGACATTGCGGAGCTGGCCGATGTGATCCGAGGTTATGACACGGTGAAGCTGGCCAACGTGGAGAGGTATATGAACGAGCTGACCGTGAAGCTGACGGAGTTGCTGGACACCCAGCCGGCGGGGGTTGGCGCGGGGGTCGGCGCGGGTGTGGACGCGGAAGTGAAAGCGGGCGCAGGTGTGAGCGCCGGCACTGACCGGATTTAGCGCAGGGGCAGGATTCGAACCTGCGTTCTCCGGGTTATGAGCCCGACGAGCTACCAGACTGCTCCACCCTGCAATGGCATTATACCCAGATGCCGCGGGATTTCAGATCCCATGCTCATAGCGATATGATGCGACCTCCAGGAACATCTTGAAATCCTCTTGTCGCCGGAAGCGAACCAGTCGGCCGGGGCACACCAGAAATCCTTCGTCATCGATCAGGGTGTAGGCATCACCGCCGAGCGTGTAGACGTTGCCGTCCTCGCGCAGCACTCGGGCGCCTGGCTTGATGTCCTTGTAGGCGGCGAACTCTTTGAAGCTGAGGCACTCGACCACTTGCTCGCCGTTGTGCTCTATGATTTTCATCTCTGTCATGATTTTTTTGGGGTAGTCGGGGGCAGAGGCTAGGGGTTGGTGTGAAGGCGGAAGCGACTTTTCAGGTTTTGGCGGGGTGCGAGCACGGCAACTCCGTTGTTGCTCGCCTGCTTGATGATTTCATCATCGAGCGTGGCCAGCGTGACGTCATAGTGCGAGGCGAGAGCGACCTGCCAGCGATTGTTTTGCTGAGGGCGTCCTGTCTGGGATTTTTCCCAATCCAAATTGGCATAGCGCAAGGCCGCCTCCTTTGTCAAGTTGAGGCAACGATATTCGTCCATCATGGAGAGCACATCCTCGGCCAGGTCAGGGCTGATGTCCTTGAACCAGCGGAGACGTTGCACCTCGCCGATAGTGACTGGCGAAACGCACGTGCCGGGATGGTCGGACAGCCCAAAGAAAAACTCTTTCTCAGCGGCATACCTGCTTCTTTTTGACGACATCAGACACCTGATGACTTCGGTGTCCACCAGGAACTCAGGCGGGTGGAGGTCATCTGACATAGCAATCGGCCCTATTCGCTCAGGTCTATGCCGCGCCGTCTGATCTCGCCGGAGACCTTCATGATGGTGCGAAACCGCTTTTGATGCAGGAACCGCTGCAGGCCGAAGGGGTTTACGATGTAGTCCTCATCGTCAATCAGCATCATGCAATCGTCGCCCAACGTATAGACGTTGCCGTCCTCGCGCAGGATGCGGGCGCCTGGCTCGGCATCAGGCAGGTCCTCAACTTCTTGCGGATCAAGGTTTTCGACCACCATCTCGCCATTGTGCTCAAAGACCCGGTGCGTGGTGAGCTGGTGGGTGGCGAGCTGATGGCTGGCGAACTCGTGATCGGTTGCGGGAACGGTTTCAGGTGTCGTCATATTCTCATAATACACCTGACTGTTAAATACCACATCTTTTGCCGTGGCTTCGCGGTTTCGCTCACCCGGTTGGGTCAGACCAAGTGGGCCCGACCAAGTGCCACCTGCTGCGGGCCCACACTGCGGGCCACCTATTGCGGACACAGATACTTCAGATCCATATGGCTAGCCTGGTTCACCAGATTTTTGTCAAAGGTGAACAATATCGCCTCGCGATAGATGCACAGAGCGGCCTGCCATTGGTCATTTTCTTGCGGGGAACCCGGACCGCCCTGCTTCCATCTGAGCCCACCGAAAACATCTCCGACCTGATGGTCGATCTCCAGACAGTCGAGATGGTCCAGCATTTTCTTGATGATGCCCTGTTGCGCGCCGCTGAGTTTTGCGAACCAGTTCTTGTCGGTTATCTCAGCGACAGTGATGGGAGAAAGACAGCACCAGACATCTTCGCCATGGCTGTCATACACGGACTGGGTGAACAGCTTGATCTCCAAATCCAGGTTGTCCCTGCTGGATATCAGGTTGTTGACTACGTTGGTGTCCAGCACCACCACCTCCAGCGGCTCCTTGTCGGACGGTGGCTCTTGCGGCGGCAGGTATTGCTGCGGCGGGCCTTGCGGCGATGCCCCGTGCGGTGCCTCCCCCGGCAACAGATCATCTAGCTGCACTTCTGCCATTGCTACCGCCCCCCAGCCAACAGGTCAGAATGTCTTGCGGCAGTCTTGTCCTCGCTGGTCAAGTCCAACAGATGTTTTCCGGGAGTTGCCGAAACCCTGACGGGCTGGCGATCGGTTGCAGGAACGGTTTCAGGTGTCGTCATTTTCTCAGACTACCCTATGGTAATGCACGCTCCGAAATCCGAAGCGGTATTTGAAGCACCCCCCTCGCAGTTGAAGCACCCCCTATCCTGTGAACCCTCCCCTGCTGCCCGTGAAACAGATTTTAGATCGGACAGATTTTGTCGCGGGGGCGGGATTCGAACCCGCGGCCTTCGGGTTATGAGCCCGACGAGCTACCAACTGCTCCACCCCGCTAGGTGTGTATAAATATAGTATAGCCTGTCCGTGATGAATTCGCAACCTGCAATTTTGGCGCCCTCCCCGACTGGCCCTGTGGCCGCTCCGCCAGGCCATTCCGACCCGGCCGCGCCACCCGACCGCGCCACCCCATCCGCGCCGCTGGGAGTCTTTGACCTGACTGCCTTCGGGATTCGCATGATGTTGGGGGCAGGATTGTTTGCTGCGCTTGGGGCGGCGACGGACGAAGCTGGGACTTGGGTGCTGCTGAGCTGGGCTGTCGCCGGAGTGCTGGCGGCGTGTTGTGCCACCAGTTCTATCCGCCTGGCTGCCGTCGCGCCGAGCACGCCGACCCCGCGCTCCGAGCGCCCGCGCACGCGCCTCGGGCATCTGTCTCGCTGGGCTGGACTTTTGGGGAAAGGCGGCGCCTGCGGAGTGCTGGTGCTGACAATCTGGGAATATCTGTTGCCAGACACAAACCTCTGGCTGGCCGGTGCCGTGGCTGTCTGCGTGCTGGCGATCCATTGGTTCTCAACCAGCAACCTGCCCAATCTTTTCATCCGGGATCTGGATGGACGCAATGTTGGGAGACGAGACCTGAGCGAGAATGCGCCCGCCGCGCCCGAGCCAACCGCGACCGAGTCAGATGCAACCGTGCCGAATGCGACCGAGCCTGCGCCAGCCAACATTCCGGCCATCGTCTTCAACCGGTTTCTGGTTGCGTTCGTGCTGTTCGTTTTGGCGTTCGTCTTTTTTGCGGCAGCCGCCAGCCGACAGGCCGATCCCGCCAACCTCAGCCTCAACAACTTTGCTGGCTGGAAGCTGCTGCCCGCGGCCGGGCTGTTGTTCTTCGCGTTCGGCGGCTATGGCTTCGGCATCGATCTTGGCAGGCCCGGCCCCGACAGCCGCGCAAAATCCCAGCGCAACATCATCTGGGCCACGGCCGCGGCGCTGTCTGTGCTGGTCTGCGTGACCATTCTGGTTTCGGCGGCTCTGCTGTCCAGCACACCGGCAGACGATCTGGGCCGAAGCGACAGCCCACTGGCGGTGGCCGCCGACATCGGAGGGTTCAACCGTCTGAGCGGTCTGATCCGCCTCACCGCTGCGGTGGCTTGCCTGGGGGTTCTGATGCCGTTGCTGAAGTCGTTCCAGCGGGATGTTTCGCGGGCGGTGGCAGGCTTGGGGCGGTCGGCGGGGAGTCGGTCAAGCGCCAGCATTGCATACGTGCCCAAAATCCTGGTCGCCGCAAGCCTGATCCTGCCGGTGCTTGTGGTCGGCACCCGCACACTGCTCGCCTTTGCCGTGTTCTGTCTGCTGCTCACGGGCGCGGCCGACTGCACCAGGGCCATGGGGTTGGCCCGAAAACCCGCCCGACCTCCCCGGGACAACATCTGGCAAAATCAGGTTCGCTCCGGCCTGCAGTTGCCGACCAAACCGCTGTCGGCGCGCCAGCAAAGGCGACTGGATGCCCGCCTCGCCAGGACATACGGACGGACGCAGACACTGGCCGAATGGCTGGTGCGCGCCGCCGCCGCGGTGGGGTCGGTCGGCTGTTTGGCACTGGCGTTCAGTCTGCTTTTCTTGGACTAAAACTCAACTTCGCGGCGCGCCAGACCTAAATTTGAATTTGAGTTATGTCAGACAGCAGCGATAGTTCAGCAGGCGGAGGCGGCGGGAGCGGGGGCGGATCGACCGCGGCCCAAGTCTCGGGCGCGCAGGTCTCGGGCCCGGCCCGGGTCGAGGCCTTCTATATCCGGGTGTCGGGCTTTGACCGGCCGGGCGTGCTGACCGGACTGCTGGCGATCCTGGCAACCTGCGACGTCAAGATCAGCGACATCGAACAGATCACCATCCGCAACCGCCTGATCCTGGGCCTAATCGTGGAGCTGCCCGCCAACAGCCAGGCACACATCCGCCACGACCTGTTCAAGGAGCTGCTGTTTTTCGGCTGGGAGAACGGGGTGCAGATCGAGTTCGAGGTGGTGGACGTCCAACATTCCAGCCACAAGCAAAGCTATGCCGTGACCCTGCTCGGCACCCAGCTCACCGCGCAGGATCTGGAGGCGGCCACCCGAGCCATCTCCGACTGGGGCGGCAACATCAGCCGGGTGGTGCGTCTGTCCCGCTTCCCGGTTTTCAGCTATGAGCTTCACATCCAGGGCGGCGACATGGCCAACATGCGCAAGCAGCTGCTGTCGGCCGCGGCGGAATATCCCAATCTGGATGTCGCCTTCCAGGTGGAGGGGATCATTCGGCGGGCCAAGCGCCTGATTGCGATGGACATGGACTCCACGCTGATCCAAGACGAGGTGATCGACCTGCTGGCCGACGAAGCGGGGCATCTGGCGGAGGTGGCGTCCATCACCGAGCGAACGCTGGAGGGCGAGTTCGACTTCGGCGAGTCGCTGCGCCAGCGGGTGAGCTATCTCGAGGGGCTGGACGAAGCGGCGCTGGAGCGGGTGTGGCAGCGGCTGCGTCTGTCCAAAGGGGCCGAGACGTTTTTGCGCACGCTCAACCGGCTGGGCTATCAGTCGGCCATCGTGAGCGGCGGGTTCTCCTATTTCGCCGACAAGCTGGCCGAGCAGCTGGGCATCAGCCACAGCCACGCCAACGTTTTGGAGATACGGGACGGACGGCTGACAGGCAAGGTGCGCGAGCCGGTGGTGGATCGGGCGGGCAAGGCGGTTTATTTGCGTGAGCTGGCGCGGGGCCAGGCCATTCCGATTGCGCAGACCGTGGCCATCGGGGACGGGGCGAACGACCTGGATATGCTGGAGGCGGCCGGGCTGGGGATCGCCTTTTGCGCGAAGGATGCCGTGCGGCGCGAGGCCGACACCAGCCTGAACGTGCCTTTCTTGGATGCGGTGCTGTTCATCCTGGGGGTCAGCCGGGAGGAGATTGAGCTGGCCGACCGCAATGACGGGATCGGCGGCGGGGGTAGTGGCGGCGGGGGTTCGTGATCGCCGTCTGTGCCCGCCGGTGCGTCCATGCCACCGTCCGTGCCCGAGTCGTCGTCTGCGCCCCGTCAGCGCCCCCGTCTGCGCCGTCTGAAACCCGAGCCACCGCCGCCTGAAAAAAACTTTCAGATTCCTCTTGACAAGTCTGATATAATCTGTCTATAATGTAAATTACATGCATGTAACTACATGGCTGTGGCTATTCTGTTACCTGCAACCCAACCAACAAACCAACAGCAACAACAAACATAGGAGACATCATGAGCCTTGAACTGATCCAAGCCCCCGACACGGAAGCCGGCACCTGCGACCTGGAGGCCAGCGCCTACGACCCGGAAGCCAGCAACTCAGAAGCCAACATGGCCTGGAAGCAGCGGGGCAACTGCCTGGGCATCGACCCGGATCTGTTCTACCCCGAGAGGGGCGTCTCCAGCGCCAACGCCAAGAAAGTGTGCAAGGTGTGCGAAGTCCAGTTGGAGTGCCTCAACTATGCCATTGACAATGGCGAGAAATTCGGCATCTGGGGAGGCATGAGCGAGCGTGAGCGGCGCCAAGTCCGCCGGGAGCGGCGCTTCGCTGCCATGGCCGGCGCCGAGTTCGGCGAGGACGAAGACGCCAAAGTGGTCTCGCTGCGTTCGTAGTCGAGGCTGGGGCGGCGCTCGTTCGCAGAACTTCTGCTAGACTGGTGATATGAACTTGGCTGTTGCCATCGGAACGGGCGAATGGATCATCATCGCCATTGTGCTGGTGTTGCTGTTTGGCGCCACGCAACTGCCCAAACTGGCGCGCTCGCTGGGGACTGCCCAGAAGGAATTTCGCAAGGGGCTGAGCGAAGACAGCGAGACGGACGAGAGTGGCCAGACGGATGGCGGCGGCGAAGGCGACTCGGGGGCAGGTTCGGGTTCAGGGGCAGACGCGAGTTCTACGGCAGACGCGGGCAAAAGCGCGAGCGGCTAGCTAGCCGGCGCGACACTAACCGACCGGCGCCAGCTAGCCAGCCGGCGCCAGACCCAGATTTTGCATGAACGCCCACGACTGACGGTGTATGGGCGTGGCGCCGCGATCTTTGAGTGCTGCTTTGTGCGTGGGGCTGGGATAGCCCTTGTTGGAGGCGAAGTCAAACTCCGGGAAGTGATCTGAAACTTTCCGCATCAGCCGGTCACGGGTTACTTTGGCCACCACCGAGGCCGCCGCTATCGACAGCGAAATCTGGTCGCCCTTGATGACGGTTCGGGTCTCGGCGCGGGACTGAGTCAGCAACAAGCTGGCCCGCAGAAAATCCCACCTGCCGTCCACCAGCACAAAACTTGGTTCGACCTCCAGCTTCGCCAGCGCCCGTGAGGCCGCCAGTGTCTGGGCCGCCGACATTCCGAGAAAATCGCACTCCTGTGGCAGGGCGTGCCCCACCGACCAGGCCCGGCACCAGTCGGTGATCTGGTCGAACAGCTGCTCGCGCACTGGCTCGGTCAGCGCTTTGGAGTCGCGCACCCCGTCGGGCTGGGCGGTCTGGGGAGCTGGCGAATTCGCGCAGGGTAGCACCACCACCCCGACCGAAACCGGGCCGGCCCAAGCACCCTTCCCCACTTCGTCGCAGCCGGCCACGGCCACGTGACCTGCCTGCCAGAGCTGGCGCTCCAGATCGAGATGGGGTTGCGGGGAAGTCACGGCCGCGCAGGTGGACAGACAAGCAAACGCGCAGGTGGGCAGGCGGACGGCCGCGCGAACCTAGGCCGCCCAGTTGATCGCCTGCATCTCCGAATACGCATGCAGCCCCCACACCCCACGATCGCGCCCCACGCCCGACATCTTGAATCCGCCAAACGGCGCCTCCATGTGCGGTGCCACCGAATTAAGCGCCACATTGCCCGACTCGATCCGCTTGGCGATGTCATAGGCCCGGGCAGTGTCACCCGCAAAGACATAGCTGAACAGCCCATAGTCGGAATCGTTGGCCAGCTCCACGGCATGGTCGTCGCCATCGTGGGCCAGCACCACCACCACCGGCCCGAACGCCTCCTCGCGCACCACGTGCATGTCGGCCGAGCAATCCGCCAGCAAGGTCGGCTCCACGAAATAGCCCGGCAACTCAGGCCGCTGTCCGCCACACACCAAACTCGCTCCGTCGCGCTGTCCGCTGGCGATGAACTCCTCCACCCGATCCCGATGGACTTCGGTGATCAGCGGCCCCACGATGGTGTCGCGCTGCGTGGGATCGCCCACCTTTAGCAGCCCCGCCACCGCCGCCAGCTGCTCCACCGTCTGGTCGTATATGTCACGATGGACTATGACCCGGGTGGGCGCCGTGCAGATCTGTCCCGAATGGAAACCCCACACGCTGGCGATGCCCTGCACGGCCCGGTCTATCTTGCAGTCCTCGGCCATCACCAGCGCGCCCTTGCCGCCCAGCTCCATCAGCAGACGCTTCATGGTCTTGCCGCCCGCCTCGAAGATCCTGGCGCCCACCGCCGAGCTGCCGGTGAAGCTGATCATGTTGACGTCTCGCGAATCCACCAGCGCCGAGCCGACCTCGGGCGCCGACCCGTTCACCACATTGACCACGCCGGGCGGGAACACCTCGTTGAGCGTGCGGGTCAGCTCGATCACTGCCAGCGGATCCTGGGGAGCGGGCTTGATGACGACAGTGTTGCCCATGGCCAGCGCGGGCGCGATCTTGCCGGCCACGTTGGTGAGCGGAAAATTATATGGCGTGATGCAGGCCACCACCCCGACCGGCTGGCGCAAGACATAGCCCCCCAGCAGTGCGGCCGGAGCCAGGGCCGTGGCGGGGGACGGCAGCGGCGCGACGGGTTCGTTGACCTGCATGGGCTGGGCGTAATAGCGGAAGCGGTTGATGAAGGCGCCGGAGACCTGCATGGTTTCGGTCACGTTTATGGTGGAGCCGGTCTCGGCCTGAACCAGATCGACCCAGCCGGGGGTGCGTTCGTCCAGCAAGTCGGCAGCGGCGGCCAGCATGCGGCAGCGTTCGGCGGGCGGGGTGTCGCGCCAGGCGGGCAGGGCGGCTTTGGCGGCGGCGGCGGCCTGTTCGGCGTGGCTGGCGGTGCCGTCGGGCGCGTGGCCGACGACTTCGGTGGTGTTGGGGTCTATGACTTCATAGGTGTCGGGGGCGGTTATGCGCTCGCCGCCGATGACCATGTCCCAGACGTGCTGGGGGTCGATGTTGGTCGTGTTCGTCATGGCTGGTGGCCTCCGTGTGTCGGTCGCGGGTCGGTCGTCAATCAGTCGCAGGCAAATTTTTTCAGCAAGCGCCGAGCCCGCAAACTATTCTTGGAATATAGAGTAATCGCAAACCGAACCCCGAGCCCGCCAAACCAAACCCGCAACCAAAACCAGGAGCCTCAAAATGCTTGACATCCAAATCCGCAACGGCCACATCATAGACGGCACCGGCCAGCCGCGCCGCCAAGCCCACCTCGGCATCAAGGACGGACAGATCGTCAGCCTGGATAACAACGAGGTTGACGCCAGCCAGGTCATCGACGCCGCCGGCAAGGTGGTCTCGCCCGGCTTTGTTGACATCCACACGCACTTTGACGCCCAGGCGTTCTGGGATCCCACGCTCAGTCCGTCCCCGCTCCATGGCGTGACCAGCGTGGTCGGCGGCAACTGCGGGTTCACCATCGCGCCGCTGGGCGTGGCGGGCCAACCCAAGAACGCAGCCGACGGCGAATACCTCATGCGCATGCTGTCGCGGGTGGAGGGCATGCCGCTGGAGCCGCTGCGCGAAGGCGTGCCGTGGGACTGGACGACCTATGGCGAATTCCTCGACCGGATGGAAGGCACCCTGTCGATCAACGCCGGCTTCATGGTGGGGCATTCGGCCATCAGGCGGGTGGTCATGGGCGAGGACGCCACCAAGCGCGAGGCCACGCCCGAAGAGCTGGAGGCGCAAAAGGCCCTGCTGCGTGACGGACTGGCAGCCGGCGGACTGGGCTTCTCGTCATCCTGGGCGCGCACCCACAACGATGCCGACGGCGCCATGGTTCCGTCGCGCTATGCCAACCGGGACGAGCTGGTGGCGCTGGCCGATGTCTGCCGGGATTTCGAGGGCACCTCGCTTGAGCTGATCCCGTGCGTGGGGCCGTTTGAGGATTGGGCGCTGGAGCTGATGGCCGACATGTCGGCGGCCGCCGGGCGTCCGCTCAACTGGAATGTGATGCTGGTGACCGAAGGCAACCGGGACGACTGCGTGGAGAAGCTGCGCGCCGGCGATGTGGCCAAGGCCAAGGGGGGCAAGGTCGTGGCTTTGACCGTGCCGGTGAATCTGGGCGTGCGGCTGTGCTTCGCCAGCGGCTTCGGTCTGGATGCGCTGCCCGAATGGGAGAAGCATATGTTCGCCAGCACGCAGGACAAGATCGCGCTTTTGTCCGATGCCGACAGCCGCCGCCAACTGGACGAGCTGGCCCAGCAGCCCGGCCCGCTGAGGGGTCTGGCCAACTGGCCCACCAAGGTAATCTATGACACGGTCGCCCCCGAGAACGAGCAATACCGCGGGCAGCTGGTGTCTGACATCGCCGAGGCGCAGGGCAAGTCCGCCTGGGATGCTTTGTGCGACATCGTGGTGGCCGACGAGCTGTTGACTTCGTTCGGCACGCCGGCGGCGGTGGAGAGCGATGCTGACTGGAAGGCCCGGGTGGAGGTGATGCGCGACAGCCGTGCGGTGGTCGGCGCGTCCGATGCGGGGGCGCACCTGGACTTTTTGGCGAGCTTCAACTACACGACATATCTGCTGGGGCGGGGCGTGCGCCAGGCCGGAGCGCTGGGTCTGGAGGAGGCCATCCAGTTGATGACCGACGAGCAGGCGCAGCTTTATGGTTTGCGCGACCGCGGTCGGCTGGAGGTTGGCTGGCACGCGGACGTGGTGGTGTTTGACGAGCAGACCGTGGATTCAGAAGAGATACGCATGAAATATGACGTGCCCGGCGGCTCGGGTCGGCTGTTCGCAGGGGCGGTGGGCATGGAGCATGTGATCTGCAACGGACAGGAGGTGGTGCGCCATGGCGAGTTCACCGACGCCCGGCCCGGCGCGGTGCTGCGTTCGGGACGCGACACCTACACGCCTGGGCTGGACTAGCCGCGCAACACCCCGTCCCACCCACATTCCCCCCAAAAAAGGAGCCCAAAATGCCCGAACCAGTCATAGTAGCAGCCTCGCGCACGCCCATCGGCCGTGCCCACAAAGGATCGCTCACGCAGGCCCGCCCTGACGACATGTCGGCCTTCATCATCTCGGACGTGCTTTCCAAGGTGCCGCAAGTCAGCCCCGAGGATGTGGAGGACGTCATCTGGGGTTGCGCTCAGCCCGCCGGCGAGCAGGGCTACAACATCGCTCGGGTGGCCGGCTTGCTGGCCGGGTTGGCGACCCCCGGGGTGACTGTCAACCGCTATTGCTCTTCATCGCTGCAGACCATTCGCATGGCTGCCCACGCCATTTTGTCGGGCGAGGGCGACTGCTTCGTGTCGGGCGGGGTCGAGGCGGTCAGTCGCTTCGGCAAGGGTCTGTCGGACGGGGCGCCCGACACGCACAATCCGCTGTTCGATGAGGCGCTGGAGCGGTCGGCCAAGCGCGCCGCGGGAGAGGGCGGCGACTGGTCGCAAGCCCAGGGTCTGCCCGACATATATATTGCCATGGGCCAGACAGCCGAGAATGTGGCCGAGCACAAGCAGGTCAGCCGCCAACGCCAGGACGAGTTTGCCTGCCTGTCGCAGAACCGGGCCGAGGCTGCCCAGGAACGCGGCTTTTTTGAGCGCGAGATCACGCCCTATCCGGTGCCGGCTGGCGACGACAACGGCGCTAACGGATCTGGGTCCTCCGCCAACGGATCCGGCTCCGCCATCATCGACAAGGACGACGGCATCCGTCCGGGCACCACGCTTGAAGGGCTGTCCGGTCTGCAGCCGGTGTTCAAACCCGACGGCACCATAACCGCCGGCAACGCCTGCCCGCTGAACGACGGCGCCGCGGCCGTGGTGGTGATGAGCGACACCAAGGCAGCCCAGCTGGGCATCACGCCTCTGGCCAAGATTATGTCCAGCGGGGTTTCGGCGCTGAACCCCGAGATAATGGGGCTTGGGCCGGTCGGTGCGGTGCGCCAGGCCCTCGAGCGGGCCGACATGACCATCGGCGATGTTGATCTGGTCGAGCTGAACGAGGCATTCGCCGCCCAGGTCATCCCTTCGGCTGACGAGCTTGACATCAGCTGGGACAAGCTGAATGTGAACGGCGGCTCCATCGCCCTGGGCCATCCCTTCGGCATGACCGGGGCTCGCATAATGAACACCTTGCTGAACGGTCTGGAGGATGCCGACAAGGAGATCGGTCTGGAGACCATGTGCGTGGGCGGCGGCCAGGGCATGGCCATGGTTGTGCAGAGGTTGAGCTAGTTGCTGGAGTCGAGCGGGTCGCCCCCCGAACCCACCCGCTTGCTGGGCGACTACCTGGTCGCCGAACTTGCCGAGGGGATCGCCGGACAATACATCGGCAAGCTGCTGGCCGACGCCGGAGCCCAAGTCATCAAGATTGAGCCGGCCGAAGGCAACTCGCTGAGAAGCTGGAGCGCGGCCAACGTTCCCGGAGCCAAGCCCGTTGGGGCCGCGCCCGCGTCTCCGCCCGCGTCTGACGCCGACCCACCCGGCGCGCTGTTCCAATACCTCAACACCTCCAAAGGCTCCGTCATCGCCGATTCCCCCTCGGCCGACAAGCTGCTGGCCGCCGCCGACATAATCATTGAAGACCACCTAAGTGAAACAGAGTTGAACTCGTTGCTCGCCGGCCGCCCGGATGCCGTCATAACTTCCATATCCCCATTCGGCCGCAACAGCGCGCAAGCCGACCAGCCAGCCACCGAGTTCACCCTGCAGGCCAAGGCCGGCAGCATCGGCAAGCGCGGCCGTCTGGAAAAACCGCCTGTCCAAGCGGGTGGGCGCATCGGCGAATGGATGGCTGGCATCAGCGGAGCCGTGGCAACCCTGGCGGCAGCCCAGCGGGCCAAGTCGCTCGGCCGGGGCGAACCCACCGACCGGGGCGAACCCACCAGCCGGGGCGAACACGTTGACGTCAGCATGTTCCACGGGCTGGTGATCGCCACCAACATCTACGCCTTCCTGTGGGCCAGCCTGTCAGACGACTGGGAAGTGGCCCTGCCCTATCGCACTCTTGAGATGCCGTCCATCGAGCCGACCGCAGACGGCTTCGTGGGTTTTTGCACCATGGCGCAGCAGCAATATCACGACTTTTTGACGATGGTGCGGGCGCCCGAGTGGGTTGAGGATCCGACCATGTCCAGCGTGCCGGGGCGTTGGGGCAGGCGGGACGAATTCTTTGAGCGGGTGCACGCCTGGACAAAGGCACGCACCACGGCCGAAATCATCGACATCGCTTCGGCGCTGAGAATACCTGTGGCGCAGATCGGCAACGGAGCGGTGGTGCCGGAGCTGGAGGCGTTTGAGGGACGTGAAATGTTTGTCGCCAATCCGGGCGGCGGCTTCACGCAACCCCGGCGGCCCTATAACATACACGGACTCAGCCTGGCGGATTTCGAGCCAGCCCCGCAGTTGGGTCAGACTTCGCCTCAGGAGTTGGATGAGATACTGGCGGCTCGCGGCGCGTCCGCGTCTGTCGTCGACCCCGCGCCCGCTGCCGACCCTGCGCCCGCGTCCACCCCCGCGCCCGCTGCCGCCGCCGAGTCCGCGTCCGACCCCGCGCCGCCGCTCCCCCTCCAGGGCATCCGCATCATCGAATGCACCGGCTGGTGGGCCGGCCCCATCGCCGGGCAGACCCTGGCCATGCTGGGCGCCGACATCATCAAGGTCGAATCCACCCAACGCCCAGACGGAATGCGCTTCGCCTCAGTCAAACCCCCAACCGAGGATCGCTGGTGGGAGTGGGGCATGGTATATCAGGGCGTCAACACCAACAAGCGCGCCATCACGCTCAACCTGAGCGACCCGCAGGGCAAGGCCGTCTTCGAGAAACTGCTGGCCTCAGCCGATGTCCTCATCGAGAACTACACGCCTCGGGTGATGGACAACTTCGGGCTCACCTGGGAGGCGGTATCGGCCATCAATCCCCGGCTCATCATGGTGCGCATGCCCGGCTTCGGGCTGAGCGGGCCGTGGCGCGACAACACAGGTTTCGCCCAGACCATGGAGCAGATGAGCGGGCTGGCATACATCACGGGCTATGCCGACGAGCCGCCGCAGATTCCCCGCGGGCCGTGCGATCCCATTGCGGGCATCCACGCCAGCTTCGCCATTTTGCTGGCACTGCAGGAACGCCAGCGCAGCCAGCGGGGTCGGCTGGTGGAGGTGGCCATGATCGAGGCGGCGGTCAATGTTGCGGCCGAGCCCGTGGTCGAATATTCCGCCACTGGAATCCTGATGGAGCGGATGGGCAACTTCACGCCCGGGCTCGCGCCCCAGGGAGTCTTTGAGTGCCGGGACGACGAAACCTGGGTGGCCGTGTCCGCCGCGACCGACGAGCAGTGGCGGGCTCTGGCCGAGGTCATCGGGCGGGCGGACCTGGAGCGGGACGACGAGCTGGACGGGTGGCAGGGCCGTTGGCGGCGACAACCGGAGCTGTGCCAGGCCATTGCTGACTGGGCGCGGACAAAGGATGTGGCCGATGCCGCCGCCGAGCTGCTGGCCGCCGGGGTGCCCACCAGCGAGGTGGTGACCGACCGCAGCGTGGGGCGCAACCGACAACTCTGGGACGAGGGCTTTTTTGTGCCGCTGGAGCATCCGGTGTCGAAGTCGCACGGCTATCCGGCGGCAGCGTTCAGCTATGCCGGCAACCCGCGGCCGTGGCTCAACCGTCCGGCCCCGACTCTCGGGCAGCACAATGCGGAAGTGCTGTCGGAGCTCGGCTTGGACGACCAGGAGATCGACCGGCTGGCCCAAAACGGCATCATCGGCGACCGCCCGCAATTCGCCTAGCGCTGTCCGTCCCGTCATATCGTCTCAGCCAACCCAAGCCCCCGTCTCAGCCAACTCAAGCCCCCGTCTCAGCCAACTCAAGGCACACTTATATTATGGCTTTCAACGTCCTGGGCACCGAACTGGAGCCCTGCTCCCACGAACCGCTCACCGGCTTTTACCGAGACGGCTGCTGCAACACCGGCGCCGAGGACGCAGGCCACCACATCATCTGCGCCATAATGACCGAGGAATTCCTGGACTTTTCGCAGTCCGTGGGCAACGACCTGACCACCCCGCAACCGAAGCTCAACTTCCCGGGGCTGTCGCCGGGGGACAGCTGGTGTCTGAGTGTCGGCCGCTGGCAGCAGGCACTGGAAGCTGGCGTGGCCCCGCCTGTCGTGTTGGCGTCAACCCATATTCTGGCCATCGAGTGGGTGTCTCGCATCGACCTGGTGAAGCACGCGGTTGATGCGAACGTGTCGGTCGGGCGCGAGACGGGGATAAGGTCGGGCGCGGAATTGGAAGAGGAAGCAGGCGAAAAATCAGACGGGGAAGCGGCCGCGCAAAATGGCGCGCAATCAAACGGAGAGGCAGACGGAGTGGCAGACGGGGAGTCGGACGACAAGACCATCGGCGAGGAGCTGGACGAACTGGCCACAGACATCAGGGATATTGTCAGCGACCTCAAGGATCTGAAACGGGAGCTGGGCATGCTGGAGAGGGAACTGAAGGAAGAGTTTGGCGACCCCGATGAGGACTCCGAGGATTACATCCGCTAGGCACGGGGCCGCCGCCCAGGCCGCCATCGCCCAGGCCGCCGCGGCCCTGCTCGCCACCATAGCTCTGCTCGCCGCAGCCGCCTGCTCCACCCCGGTGGTGCCCCAGGCCGGCCCGCCCCAGACCACCAACCCGCCGCCGCCCGCACCGGCTCCCGCAACCACTTCCACCACAACGCCCACAAACCGGCCCGCCCCGCCGCCGGCTGCCGCTGTCCCCGGCCTCACCGATGAGACCATCCGCATCGCGGTCATCGCCGATGTCGAAACCGGAGGCTTTGCCGACGGACGCTCGCGCTCGGTGTGGGGCGCCATCTCCGCCTGGGCAACCGAGCTGCGACTTTTCGGCGGCTTGGCGGGGCGCGAAGTTGAGGTGGAATATATCGACACTGGTCTGTTCAACCACGCCGCGGCCATCTCCCAAGTCTGTGAAGGCGACATTTTTGCGGTGGTCGGCTCGGACGCACTGCTGGACAACGAAGGCATCGACCGTCTGGGCGGGCCCGACTGTCCGGTGCTGAACTTTCCCGCCGCCGCCCACAGCCCGCAGCATCAGAACCACCCCGGCACCTATATGTCCAATCCGCAGCCGGTCGACACTTTGCAGATCGGGCCGTTGCGGGTGCTGGCCGAGACCTATCCCGAGGCGGTGGCCGCGACTGGACTGCCGCTGATTCGGGATTTACCGCCGGTGCTGATTGGTGGTGAAAAGCTGCAGGAAGGTGCGCTGGCTGAGGGCTATTCCATTGCCGCCATCCCGGAGATCGACCTGTTGACGTTGTTGTGTGCGCCCGAGGATTTGTATGGCCGTCTGGCGAGCCAGGAGGTGCGGTCGGTTCTGTGGCCGACCTATGGCAACTGGCTGGCCCAGATGATCAACTCACAGGGACAGCCCGGCGGGGGCGCCGCGCAATCCCCCGGCACGGACCCAGACGCTAGCTCCGACTCAGCCGTCAACTCAGACCCGGCCGCGAGTTCAGACCCGGAAGCAGACTCCAGTCCCAACCGCGACTCCGGCACGAACGCCGACTCCCCTGGCGCGGGCCAGCCAGCCCAATCGTCCGATGTCCCATTCCCCGTCCAGCCGCCATCCGGCCCAGCGACCTCTGGCTCAGCCACATCCGGCCCGGCCACCTCCGGCCCGGCCACCTCCGGCCCGGCCGCACCTGACGAAGACGCCCGTAATTTATTCTGTCCCACCTTCAGCGCCGATGACGCCATCGCCGAGGCCCAAGCGCAGTCTCAGGCTCAGCCACAAACTCAAGCCCAGACCGGAACGGGCGTGGGCGTCGGCTTGGATCCAGAAAGTGGCGGCGGCAGCGCAACCGACAGCGAAGCCAGCAGCGAAACCGAGACCGGCGAAGCCCAGGTCGACACGCCCGCCAGTCTGTCCCTCGAGTTCGCCCTGTGCGACAGCACCTGCCACAGCACCCAGACCACCAGCCGCCTGACCGATTCAATCAACACCGGGCTGATCGACAACCCGAACCTGATGACCTGGACGCACCTGTATCCGCTGGAGGAAGCCGAAGCCAACAGCGAGCTCAGGCAATATGTGATCCTGTTGCAGCTGATTGGCGACAGCCTCGACGGGCAACCCTTTGAGCCTGATCTGCAGGGGTTGGCGGCGTGGTCGGCTGGGCGCCTGTTTGAGCAGGCGGTTAGGTTGGCGGTGGAGAACCAGCGGGTTGGCCGGTCGGGTCTGCGAGCCAGCGATTTTGGCGCCCCGGACAGTGCGAATGCGCCGCCCCCGCTGACGCAGCAGGCTGTGGCCGAAGCTGTTGAGTCGATCACCGACTGGACTTCCAACGGTCTGCACGCACCCACCAATCCCGC
>CAZERQ010000155.1:0-2196 GCA_964514465.1 uncultured Acidimicrobiales bacterium | reverse complement strand
GTGATGTCGACCACGGTGCGCCAGGCGTTGGGCGACATCTCCTCGGCCGGCACGGGGAAGTTGGCGGCGGCGTTGGGCGGGGCGGCGGTTTGACTATATATCTCCTCCAGCGCGCTCAGTCCCGCGTCCAGGTGTTCCTGCTTGCGGCTGGCGATGGCGACATTGGCACCCAGCCGGGCGAACTCCGATGCGATGGCCTTGCCCAGACCGCTGCCGCCTCCGGTAACCAGCACGGTGGTGCCTACGTAAGTGCCGGGCGGCAGGGCGGTGCTGCCGGGGGGCGGAGGTTCGGGCAGTCCCGGCGGCATGGCCGGCGGCGCGGCTCCCCCGCCTGTCTCAGCCACACTCATGCCTCAGTTGCCCACATACTTCCCCGGGCGCTCCTCTTCCCGGGCGCGGCGGAACTCCGCAAAATCGTCTGAGCGGTTGATGTAGGTCTGCGCAATCAGCTCATCCGACATAGACCGGCGCAGGGGCGGGTCGGCCATGTTGCGTATCACCCAGCGGGCCGTCTCGACCGTGGCCTTGGGCGCCGCCACGATCCGCTCGGCCATCTCCCGGGCGGTGCTGTGCAGCTCGTCCGGCTCGACCACCCGCGACACGATGCCATATCCCAGAGCCTGCTGGGCGTCCAGCACCCGTCGGCACAGCACCATGTCGCTCACCAGTCCGTGGCCGGCGATTTCATAGAGGGCAGCCGCTCCGCCGGTGTCGGGTATGACCCCGTGGGTGACCTCGGGCAGCATGAACTTGGCGTCGGTGGCGGCGATGCGAATGTCGCACAGCAAAGCGCGCTGGAACGAGCCGCCGATGGCCCAGCCGTGGATGGCCACGATGGTCGGCACCTGCAGCTGGAACAGACGCTGGATGCCTTCGTGCCCGCGCACCATCAGGTGGTGGTGCTTCATGCCCGAGATGTTGGTGCCGATGGCCGACACGTCCCGCCCGGACGACCACGACTTGCCGTTGGCCTGCCAGATGATCGCCCGGACATCGGGATTGGCCCGCAGCTCGGCCAGGATGTCGAACAGGCGGGCGTCCATGTCGTCATCGAAGGCGTTGTGCTTGTCGGGGTTGTTGTTGGAGATGGTTGCGATCTGGTCGCTGATGTCGAGCAGCAGGTGTTTGGTCATTGTCATCTAATCTAGTTGATATGAACGAGCCACACTTGCCTGGTGCCGCCGGTGGCCAGGCGCTTCCTGCAATCGACCCGCAAACTTCAGCAATCACCCCGCAAACTTCTGCAATCACCCCGCAAAGCACCCGTCTGGGATGGATCGGCACCGGCGTGATGGGCGCGGCGATGTGCGCCAATCTTGCCCGGGCGGGCTATGCGCTGTGCGTTTATTCGCGCACCCGAGCCAAAGCCGAGCCGCTGCTGGACGGCGGAGCGAAGGATGGCGGCGGAGCGACCTGGGCCGACACGCCAGCCGAGGTTGCCCGGCAGTCGGATGTGATTTTCACGATGCTGGGGTTTCCGGCAGACGTGGAAGCGGTCATCTTGGGGACGGACGGGGTGCTGGAGGGTTGCGTTGGCGACGGGGGCGGCGCGGGCGGCAAGATCATCGTGGACATGACCACCAGCGAACCCAGCCTGGCGCAGCGGCTGGCCGAGGCGTGCGGCGAGGTCGGGGTGTGGACGGTGGATGCCCCGGTCTCAGGCGGCGATGTGGGTGCGCGCGACGGAACATTGTCCATCATGATCGGCGGCGACCGCGCGGTGGTGGACAGGCTGGCTCCGCTGTGGCAGGTGCTGGGCAGCACTTGGATCCGGCAGGGCGGGCCGGGCGCCGGGCAGCACACCAAAGCGGTCAACCAGATCCTGATTGCGTCCACCATGGTCGGCATCGGCGAGGCGCTGCTGTATGCTCGCCAGGCCGGGCTGGATCCCGAGACTGTGCTTGGGTCGGTGAGCTCGGGGGCGGCCGGCAGCTGGTCGCTGTCCAATCTGGTGCCTCGCATTTTGGCGGGCGACTTCGGGCCGGGGTTCTATGTGGAGCATTTCGTCAAGGATCTGAACATTGCGGTGGCCGAGGCCGGGCGGCTGGGGGTGTCGGCCCGGGGAGCTGAGCTGGCGCGGGACAGCTATGAGGTGCTGCTGGACAGCGGCCGGGGCCGGCTCGGAACCCAGGCGCTGGTGCTGGCCATGGCGGAGCGGGCTGGGCTGGATTGGGAATAAGGGGGAGGGGGTGGCGG
>CAZERQ010000154.1:0-1992 GCA_964514465.1 uncultured Acidimicrobiales bacterium | reverse complement strand
CAGCAGCCACACGACAACATCGGCCAGCCACAGGCCGCCGGCCCAGACGGTGAGCTCCAGCAGCGGTCGGCGCGACATTCCCGGCTGCACCAGATACCAGTGGCCCAACAGCATGGTGGCGGTCACGGCTCCCAGGAACAGTCCGCCCACCAGGATCCGAGGCACCATCAGGGCTGCGGGCTGATCCAGTTGGTTGGCGGCGTCAAACCCGGCGGCCACCAGTCCGACCAGTCCGGCGACGGTGGCAGACAGCATCAGGTGGCGCGGGGCCGCGGGCGAGCCAGCCAACTTCACCAGCACCAGCGCCGCCACCGCCAGAGCCACCAGCACAAATCCGGCAACGTCTCGCGCCGTCACTCCGTCGCCCACAAAACCCAGCGCGCCAGACAGCGCCGCCAGCGCGCCCCACACGAGACCGCCCAGCCACAGGTGGCCGTCGCTCACATAGTCGAAACGTGCCGTGCGCCACGCAAACCACAATCCCCCCGTGGCCCACATCAGCAAAATGGTGGAGACGTCAAATGCTATTGGGCGACCTGCCCTTGCACATGGGATGCCGAATGCGCCGCCCGATAGCTGGAGCGCACCAGCGGGCCCGCCTCCACATGGCCGATGCCCAGCCGTTCGCCGATCCGGGCCAGCTCCTCGAATTCCTGCGGCTGCCACCACCTGGCGATGGGCAGATGGCTGGCGGTCGGGCGCAGATATTGTCCGATGGTCATGATGTCGCAGCCGACAGCGGCCAGGTCAGCCATAGTCTCAACCATCTCGGGTTGCGTCTCGCCCAGACCCACCATCACCGAACACTTGGTGGTGAGCCCGGCGGCTTTGGCCTGAGCCAGCACCGCGAGGCTGCGGGCATAACCTGCCTGGGGGCGAACCAGACGCTGCAGGCGCAGCACCGTCTCGAGATTGTGGTTCAGCACGGCCGGCCGCTCGGCAAACACAGCTTCCAGGTCGGCGCGCCGTCCCTTGAAGTCGGGTATCAGCACCTCAACCGCCGTGCCCGGGCTCTGGCTGCGGATGGCCCGCATGCAGTCAACGAACTGGCTGGCGCCGCCATCGGACAGGTCGTCGCGCGCCACGGCAGTGAGCACCACATAGTCAAGCTGCATCCGGCGGACGGCCTGGGCCAGATTCTGCGGCTCATGCGGATCGGGGCGGTCGGGCCGGCGGGTGTCCACCAGACAAAACCCGCACGAGCGAGTGCAGCGGTCGCCGTTGATCATGAAGGTCGCCGTGCCGTCATTCCAGCATTCGGAGATGTTGGGGCAGCCCGCCTCCTCGCAGACCGTGACCAGATCGAGCTCGGCCATGGTCTGCTTCAGACGCCAATAATTCGGGCCAGGGTTGAGTTTGGCGCGCATCCAGTCTGGCTTTTTTTGTTTGTATGACAGGGACACGGTGACCCCGGCTTCGTTCAACTTGCGCTGGTGGCGCGGGGTTGCGCGCGAGGGATCGGGTTCAGGCTCGGGATCAGCGACGGGCTCGGCGGCACCGTTGCGGTTGGCGGCACCGTTGCGGTCGGCGGCACCGCTGCGCTCGCCGAACGGCAACCCCTGATAGTGCGAACCGGCCGCGCCCCAAAGCTGCTCGGCCTGCCACACAATGCTGTCCACCACCTCAGCCATCGAGACATCCAGGCCAGCCCGCTCCAACGAACCCACCTCGAACTCCTTGATGCCGCAGGGCACAATCTTGTCGAACCAAGACAGGTCGCAGCTGACGTTCAGGGCGAAGCCGTGCATGGTGCGGCCTTGCTTGAGGCGAACTCCCACGGCAGCCAGCTTTTCGGGCGAGTCGGATTCGGGGCGCCACCACACGCCCGGATAGCGCGACAGCCGTCCAACGTCGGAAAGGCCCAGCTCGGCCAGTGCGTCAATCAGCAGCTGCTCCACCGAGCGGACATAGCTGGTTGTGTGGATCATTCCGCCGGCTGGCGCGGGCGCGACGGGGTGGGCGGCGGGCGCGGCACTAGAGGTTTCGCGGCGG
>CAZERQ010000153.1:0-21392 GCA_964514465.1 uncultured Acidimicrobiales bacterium | reverse complement strand
GGACGGGGGTCGGTTGGTTCAGGGTAGCGGTCGGCCGGGCCGTCGGGTAATACGACCAGCTAGCGCCAACTTCTGAAGTCAGCTTCGGTGTCAAAATCCGCGGGCCGCCCGGCGCAGGCAACTTCGGTAACCAGCTCGGGTCGGCGTCGCATCAGATTTTTGGCTCCTTCGTCTGTCTCAAACAGCGGCAGCAGCGGCCACACTTCAGCCTCAAGTTTAACAGGAGGGCGCCGCTTTCTGCTGTATGTCGCGGTCACGATTGCCCCGGGTTGGGCTGCCACCGTCTGCCAGTCCTGGGGCGTGACGAACGGCATGTCGCCCAGACCCACCACCACCGCACTGTGGCCGTCACGCTCGGCTGTCCGCACTCCGGCCAACAGCGATGTCCCCTGCCCCTGCGCCCATTGGTGGTTTTCGACAATGACCACGCCCTCGGGTAACACATCCGTCAGATCCACCGCGCCCGTGATCACATAGACCTCGTCCAGCCCGGCCGCACAAGCCGACTCGACCGCCCATCGCACCAGCGGCTTGCCTTGCAGTTCGCGCTGGAGTTTGTGTTGTCCGCCGGAAGGCTGGCCGGAATGTTGGCCGGCAGCGTAGCGGCTGCCTTCGCCGGCTGCCAGCACAATCGCCGCGGTGGTTTTGACCCGGCCGGGCGTGCCGGGTGGGGGCGTGCCAGGTGGAGTCGGCCCGGTGGGGGTTGGCCCAGGGGAAGTCAGCCCGGGGGAAGTCAGCCCGGCGTCGGCCGGCCCGTCGTCAGCCACAGCCGCTAGCGATGGATGGGGCCCTGCGCGTCCCGCAATGACGGTGCCGGGGTGCGGGTTCGCAGGGCGATGATCTCAGCAAGAACCGAGATGGCGGTCTCCTCGGGCGTGCGCGAGCCGATGTCCAGCCCGATGGGAGCCATGATCTTTTCAAGCTCGCGGTCGCTCACTCCCTCCGCCTTGAGCAGCTCGACTCTCTTGGCGTGCGTCCGGCGGCTGCCCATGGCTCCGATATAGCCAACCTGGGTCTTGAGGCTGCACAAGATGGCGGGCACATCGAATTTGGGGTCGTGGGTGAGGATACACACCGCATCGCTTTGGGTCAGTTTGCTGCCGAAGCGTTCGAACACCTCGGCGGGCCAGGCCACCATGATCTCGTCGGCTTCGGGGAATCTCTGGGGCGTGGCGAAGACCGGACGGGCGTCGCAGACCACCACGCTATAGCCCAGCAACTTGGCGGCTCGCACCAGTGCGGCGGTGAAATCCACGGCTCCGAAAATCAGCATCCTGGGCGGCGGGGCGAAGGACTCGATGAAGATTTCGACGGCTTGTTCGCGCTGTTCGCCGCAGGGCCCATAGTGTCGGATGCTGGATCTGGCGGCTGCCAGTTCGCCCAGCGCGTCCCGGGTGACGATGCGGTCGAGGTCGGGGTTGCCGAGGCTGCCGTAAACCGATGGGGCGTCGGGGGCGTTGGTTGGCGCGGCGTCGGCGGACGGGACGTCAGTCGCCGGCAAGACCAGCAACTTGTCGCCCGCCTGCGTCTCCGACAAATCCCCCTGGCAGTCGATCACCGTGGCCAGCACCACGGGCTGCTCCTCTCGCAGGGCGGCCTGGAGGCGCTCAAACAAAGACATCTGCTGTGGCCTTGCTACCAGTCAAGCGGTTCCAGGAAAATATTGATGGTGCCGCCGCAAGTCAGCCCCACCGCAAAGGCTTCGTCATCGCTGTAGCCAAAGCTGACCATCTTGCGCTGGCGGGTCTCGAGCACCTCAAGCGCCTCGGTCACCACTGCGCTCTCCACGCATCCGCCCGACACCGAGCCGGCCACTTCGCCGTCTGAGCTGACCGCCATGGCCGCGCCGGGGTCTCTTGGGCCTGAGCCTTCCACGCTGATCACCCTGGCGATGGCGACAGGTTTGCCCTGCGACTGCCAGCGCGCTATGTCATCCAGGATTTCTTTCATATTCTCATCTCCTTGTGTTGGTCGTCTCGGTTGTCGTGGTCGCCGCCGCGGTCGTCTCGCCTTCAAGCCAAATAATCTTGGCCAGCTCCTCCAGCGCGCCCAGCGAATGTCCCTCCACGAACAAATCCACGAACGGCAAGGCCGCGGCCATGCCTTGCGCCAGCGGAGCATAGCCGGGCGTGGCGGCCAGCGGGTTGACCCAGATAATCTTATAGGCCACCCGGCTCAGGCGCAGCATCTGCTCGGAAATCTGCTCGGGCTCGCCGCGATCCCAGCCGTCGGACAAGATCACCACCACCGCACCCCGGGCCATGCCGGCCATGCCCCAGCGGCGGTTGAAGGTCGCCAGCGTCTCGCCCAGCCGTGTGCCACCCGACCAGTCCGCCACCGAAGCCACGGCCGATCCCAGTGCTTGCTCGGCGTTGCGCCCCGACAGCTCCCGGGTCAGCCGTGTCAGACGGGTGCCCATGGCGAACACTTCCACCCTGCGCTGGGCGCTGGTCAAAACATGGGCAAAGCACAACAGCGCCTGGGCGTAAGGCGACATCGAGCCGCTCACGTCCACCAGCAGCACCAGATTCCGCGGGCGCCAGCGCCGGTTTTGGCGATGCCATTTCAGTATCTCGCCGTCGGTGCGCAGCGCGGCTGAGACCGTGCGCCGAATGTCCAAAGCCCCGTGCGGACGGTTGCTGGGGCGCATTCGTTGCGACCGAACGGTCGGCCCGGCCACCCGCATCTCTGAGATCAGACGTCTGATTTCGGCCAGCTCCTGGTCATCCAGCGAGGCGAAGTCGGCGTGGCGCAGAGTTTCGGTGGCGCTATAGCGGATGGCCAGCCGCGGCTCATCCATCTGTTCCGGCTCCTGGTCGTCCAGCGGGTCGGCGCTCTCGTCTGAGTCAAGGGCCAGGGCGATCTCGTCCGTCTCGGCCATGAACTCGGCCAGGTCATCGGGCGTGTCCGGCTGGCGGCTGTCCCAGAACTCGGCAAAAGCGGCGTCATATTTGGCCAGGTCAGACGAGTTGTTCACCAGGGTGATCCGGCCCGCCCAATAGAGCTGGCGCGCGGTCAGCGGCCCGGTTTCAGCCGGCGCAGACGGCTCGGCAGGCGGTTCGGGTTCGGCCAGCGGCGCGGGTTCGGCCAGCGGCTCGGCTTCGGCCAGCGCAGACAAAGCGTCCAGATAACTTATGCAACCCTGCGTTGTGGTGGCCACCTGGCGGGCCCTCAGCCAGTGCGCAAAGGAAACCGCCTGGCCAATTAAATTCGTTCGTCTTGAGTTTGTCCGACTAAACTGATTTGTCATAGCATCCGATAGCATTAGCATTAATTTGATGGCCGGTAGTTCAACAGGCAGAACGCCTGGCTTTGGACCAGGAGGTTGCAGGTTCAAGCCCTGCCCGGCCAGCGTATATTCCAACGTGTAAATTCTAGCCCAGCCGACAGCCAATGGAAACAGTAAGCCACCACGAACTGCATCTGGTTTCGGGCTCCATCAACCTGCCGCTGGCCGAAGCCATCGCCGACTGCCTGGACGTCAAGCTGGGCGAGACCAATCTGGGCGAGTTCGCCAACGGCGAGATCCACTGCCAATTCGGCGAGTCGGTGAGGGGCATGGACATGTTCATCCTCCAAAGCCACGGCGCATTCGAAGGGCGCACCATCAACGACGCGCTGATGGAGCAGATCCTCATGGTGGATGCCGCACGGCGGGCCTCGGCCAGACGCATAACCGCGGTGTGCCCTTTCTTCGGCTATGCCCGCCAAGACCGCAAAGCAGCCGGGCGCGAACCCATCTCAGCCAAGCTGATGGCCAACCTGTTCCGGGCCGCCGGTGCCGACCGCCTGGTCAGCGTGGATCTGCACTCCGGCCAGATACAGGGCTTCTTTGACGGCCCCTGGGATCACCTCACGGCCATGCCGATTCTGTGCGACTATTTCGACAGCTTGGGCGACAATCTGGTGGTGGCCTCGCCCGATGCGGGACGGGTGCACGTGGCCGAGAGATATGCCAGCGCCAGCGGGGCCGATCTGGCCATCGTGTATAAGCGCCGCAGCACCACCACCCGCAACCAGGTGGAAGCCCGGGAGGTCATCGGCGATGTGGATGGCCGGGTCTGCGTGCTGATTGACGACATGATCGACACGGGCGGCACGCTGACGGCGGCGGCCGAGCAGCTGATGGAGAAGGGGGCGGCCAAGGTCTGCGCGGCGGCGACCCACGGAGTGTTCTCGGGCCCCGCCACCCAGCGGCTGTCTGACAGCGTGATCGAGGAGATCATCGTGACCGACACGCTGCCCATTCCGCCAGAGAAGCAGTTCCCCAAGCTGAAGACGGTTTCTGTGGCGCCCATCATCGGCGATGCCATCAGGGCCGTGTTCGACAACGCCTCGGTGAGCGACATTTTCGGCGGGCAGAATCTGACGTAAGCCGGCGGCTGCCGTCGCCGTCCGTCCCCACCCCGCACCGCGCGCAAAATCCGCACTTGGCGGTAGGCTGTCAATGATGATTGACCAAGAACTCGTTTTGCCCCTCAAAATTCGCTCCCAGATGGGAACCCGCTTTTCGCGCCGCATGCGCCGTGACGGCAACATCCCATCGGTCGTCTATGGGCTGGACAAGGACGCCATGCACGTCAGCGTTGAGTTCAGCGAGCTGCGCAGCGCGCTGTCCACCGCGGCCGGGCGCAACGCCATCTTGACCCTGGACGTTGACGGCAGCCAGGAGATGGGCATCGTCAAGGACATCCAATGGCACCCCTATCGGGAGGAGGTGCTGCATGTCGATTTCCTGCGCATCAACCCCGACCAGGACGTAACCGTTGAGGTGCCCATCCAGACCGTGGGGGACGCCCACGAGCTGTCGGTTGCGGGCGGCATCATCGAGCAGACCCTGTTTGAGCTGACCGTCACCACCAAGCCGAACCTGATCCCCGACCAGCTGGAGATCGACATAACGCACATCCAGATCGGCGATTCCATCACGGTCGGCGACATCAAGCTGCCCGAGGGAGCCAGCACTTCCGTTGATACCGAGACTTCGGTGCTGCAGGGGATCATCCCCAAGATTGTCGAGGTTGAGCCCGAGCCTGAAGAGGAGCTGGAGGGCGAGGAAGTCGAAGGCGAGGGCGAGGCAGATGCCGAAGGCGAGGCCGAGGGCGAAGCCCAGACGGAAGACACCTCTGACGAAGATCAGGGGTAAACCGATCAGGCGGAGGCCTTCTGTCGCCAGACCCGACTGGCTGATTGTCGGTCTGGGAAATCCGGGGGCGCAATTCGAACACACGCGCCATAACCTGGGTGCCGATGCGGTGCGGGATTTCGCCAGGCAGCATCAGGCCGCCAAGCTGAAGAGCCGTTTTGACTGCGAGCTCTGGCAGACCAGTTTGGGTGGCGGCGCAGGTTTGGGCGGCGGCTCCGGTCAGACCGCTGGCTCCGGCTCCCGACAGGCCAACCTGATTTTGGCCCGACCCACAACCTACATGAACCTGTCGGGCGATGCCGTCAAACGCCTGACCCGCCAGTGGCGCGCGTTTGACTGGGACAGACTGGTGGTGATCCACGATGAGCTGGATCTGCCGACCGGCCGGGTGAGGCTGAAGGCTGGCGGGGGGCTGGGCGGACACAACGGGCTGGTGTCCATCCGCACCCGACTGGGGACTGCCGAGTTCAGACGCATCCGCATGGGCATCGGGCGACCGCCAAGCAAGGATCTGGGAGCCGACTATGTGCTGAGCCGGCCGCCGCCCGAGGAGCGTGAGTTGCTGGATGCAGCCATACGGACGACCGCCGATGCGATCGCCGCGATTGTGACGCTGGGCTGGGACACCGCCATCTCCCAACAGACCTGATGAACCCGCTTGAACCCCTGCTGCGCCGACTTGCCGGCGAGTTCGGTTTTGCCCCTGGCGCCCGCGCAGCCGCCGACATCATCGCGCCCGAACCCGCCCAAGTCCCCATTCTGGCAGCTCTGGCTTATGCCAACTCCACCCCCGAAACCAGCAACCTCACCCCCGAAACCAACAGCCCCACCATAGCAGTCGTCCCCACTTCAGCCATCGCCGAGCTCGTGTCGGCGGAGCTGGCCGTCTGGCTGGGCGACCAGCAGGTGGAGCACTTTTGCGCCTGGGAAACCTTCCCCTTCGAAAAGGTCAGCCCCACCTTTGTGTCCATGGGCCAAAGGCTGCGTATCCTGTGGCGACTGCGCACCCCCAGCCAGCAACTCCGCGCGGTGGTCGTGCCCGCCCGGGCGTTCACGCAGCGGCTGGTGCCCGACAGCCTGAAGGTGGCGCCCATCGGTGTGCGAGTCGGCCAGACCATCGACCGCGACAAACTGGTGGAGCAGCTCGTGTCGGGGGGCTACCGCCGCGGCCCCCAGGTGGAGCACTGCGGCAACCTGGCGGTGCGGGGATCCATCGTGGATGTGTATGGCTCCAACCTGGCCCATCCCGTGCGACTGGATTTCTGGGGCGACACCATCGAGCGAATGGTCGAGTTCTCGCTGTCCGACCAGCGATCCCTGGGCGACCTCGAGGCAGTTGAGTTCTTCCCCTGCCGCGAACTTTTGCCCACCGACCCCGTGCGCCAGCGGGCCTCGCAGCTGATGTCGCAGGCGCCCTGGGCCAGCCAATGGTGGCAGCAGCTGGAGCGCGGCGAGATGTTTGACGGAATGGAGTCGTATCTGCCCTGGCTGATTGACGAGGAGTTGGTGCTGGCCGACATATTGACGGACGACAGCTTGCTGGTGCGACTGGACGACAAATGGCTGGCCGGCCGCGCCCAACAGATTCAGCAAGAAGAGAGCCAGCTGACGGCGGCTTTTGCGGAGACTTGGATCGGCGCCGGCGCGTGGGACGGGGCCGACCGGGACTCGGCCAACCTGCCCGCGGCCAGCGACCTGCCCCCGCCGCTGCACGTGTCCATGGAGCGGGCCCTGCAGAATTTCCCCGGCACCCAGATCCGCCTGGAGGCTTCCAGCACCAGGTCGTCGTCTGGCGGGCGCGTGCCGCCAGCCGGCCCCACAAAAATCAAGGCACGCGCTTGGTCGCAGCTGCAGCCCAACTTGCCCTCGCAATCCAGTTCGCCCTCACAACCCAACTTCGCCGCCGCCGGATATTTCCCAGCCATGGGCGATCTGCTGGAGGAGGGCTACAGCATAACCATAACCGCGCACAGCCCGGGCTCAGCCGAAAGGATCGCCAACCAGCTGCAAGACCACAACATACACCTGCCGATCCTGAACCAGGCGGACGGCGAGACATCCGGCATCATAACGGCCCCGCTACAGCAGGGCTTCGTGCTGGATCAGGCCAAGCTGGCGGTGCTGACCGAGTCGGACATCACCGGCAAGAGGCGGCATCAGTCGGTGCTGCACCGGCGCAAAACCAGCGGCTCGGCTTCCGGCTCCGGCGGCGCGGGTGGCGCGGGCAAGGGCGCGGGCAACCCCGGCCCAACCAACTCAACCATCCTGCAAGACAGCATCCCCTTTGACATCGGCAGCTATGTGGTCCACCGCAAGCACGGCATCGCCAGATACGCCGGCATCAAGACCCACGAGATAGACGGCGTGCTGGGCGACTACCTCTCCCTGGAATATCGCGGCACCGACAAACTATTCGTGCCCATCGAGCAGTTGGACGCCGTGCAGCCATACACCAGCGGCCAGACCCCAAAGCTCAGCCGCATGGGAGGTTCGGACTGGAAACGCACAACCGGCAAGGCCCGGGCCGCGGCCGCCGAAGTGGCCGACGAGCTCATCGCCTTGTATCAGCACCGTGAAATCGCCACCGGCTTTGCCTTTGCGTCTGACAGCGTGTGGCAGACCGAGTTGGAAGCCAGCTTTCCATTCGAGGAGACGCCCGACCAACTCCATGCCATCACCCAGGTCAAGCGCGACATGGAACAGGCCCAGCCCATGGACCGGCTGGTGTGCGGCGATGTGGGATTCGGAAAAACCGAGGTCGCCCTGCGCGCCGCCTTCAAGGCCATTGAGTCGGGCAAGCAGGTGGCAATGCTGGTGCCCACCACATTGCTGGCCCAGCAGCACTTCGACACCTTCCAGCAGCGCTTTGCCAGTTTCGGCGTGCGCATGGAGATGCTGTCGCGCTTCGTCAGCCCGGCCAAGGCCAAGGCGACGCTGAACGGCCTGGCCGCCGGCGATGTCAAGCTGATCATCGGCACCCACCGGCTTTTGTCGGGCGATGTCCAGTTCCACGACCTGGGCCTTTTGATTCTGGACGAGGAGCACCGCTTCGGCGTCAAGCACAAGGAGCAGATCAAGACCCTGCGCACCAGCGTGGACGTGCTGGCCATGACCGCCACGCCCATCCCGCGCACCCTGGAGATGAGCCTGGTCGGCATCCGGGATTTCTCGCCCATCCAGACCCCGCCCCAGGATCGCCAGCCCATCTTCACCTATGTCGGCAACTTCGACCGCCGCGCCGTGGCCGAGGCCATCAAGCGCGAGCTGCTGCGCGAGGGGCAGGCGTTCTATGTCCACAACCATGTCCATTCCATCCACGAGCGGGCTCGGGAGCTGACCCAGCTGGTGCCGGAAGCCAGGTTCGCCGTGGCGCACGGACGGATGGAGGCCGCGCAGCTCGAGCAAGTGGTGGCCGACTTCGTGGACGGACAATATGACGTGCTGGTGTGCACCACCATCATCGAATCCGGCATCGACATCGCCTCGGCCAACACGCTCATCGTGGAGGACGCCCACAAGTTCGGTCTGGCACAGCTGCATCAGCTGCGGGGACGGGTGGGGCGGTCGCACCTGCGGGCCTATGCCTATCTGTTCATCCCCGAAGATCTCGGGCTGTCGCAGCAGGCCTATGAACGGCTCAAGACCATCGAGGAGCACACCGAGCTGGGCGCCGGCTCGCTGGTGGCCATGCGCGACCTGGAGCTGCGCGGGGCGGGCAACTTGTTGGGGGTGGGCCAGTCGGGGCACATCGCCGCGGTGGGCTATGACCTGTATTGCCAGCTGGTCAGCGAGAAGATTGCCGAGCTCAAAGGCGAGCCGCCGCCCAGCCGCAGCCTGGAGCTGGAGCTGGATCTGCTGCGCCAGTCGCACCTGCCCGCAGAATACATGCCGCACGAGGCCAATCGGCTGGAGGCATACCGCAACGTGGCCGCGGTGCGCACCGAAGCCGAGGCCGAGGATCTAAAGGAGCAGTGGCGCGACCGCTTCGGGCCGCTGCCGCCGGAGGCGTTGGCGTTGCTGGACATCGCCCGGTTGCGGGCGGCCTGCTTTGTGCTCGGGCTGCGCCGGGTGAAGGTGCGGCGCGATGGACGGGGTGGGGGACGGGGTCAGGCGTTGTGCGCGCAGATTGCGCCGCTGGATCTGGCGCTGAGCCGGGTCGCCCGGCTGGAGCGTCGCTATCCCGGCTCGAGCTATGACCCGCAGGGCCAGGTGCTCAACCTTGTGCTGCAGGACGAGGTCGGTGCCGCGGCGGAGATTCTGGAGGCTTTGGCGGAGCTGGCTCCAGCGCCGGCCCCGGAGGCGGACTAGTCGGCGGGTTCCGCGCTAGCCAGCCGTCCCCGCCCTAGCCAGCCGTCCCCGTCTCCACCACCACCAACCGCCGGATCGCCCGCGTCAAAGCCACATACAGCGACTGGCGGCCGCGGCTCGACTGATCCAGCAGAGCCCGGGGCTCCACCACCACAGCCACGTCCACTTCAATGCCCTTGATGAACCTGACCGGCAGCACCGACACCTGCTTGAGCAGCGCGCCCGAATAGGCGGTGGCGCAGTCGATGCCCGCGGCCTCCAGCGCCGCCACGCAGTCCGACAGCTGGTCGTCGGCCACAACCACCACCAGGGTCTCAACCGCATCCTGGGCCAGCTCGGCCCGAACCGCCTCAACAGCCAAACCAAACGGGTCAGCGCCGCCGCCAGGCCCGCCATCACCGTCGCCGTCAGTGCCGCCGACAACCCTGGGCGGCTCGCCCTCCTGTTGCACCGCCACCGGCATCTTCACCTCCGGGGCGATCTCGGCCAGCAGTTCCGACACATAGTCGCAGATGGGGGCCGGCAGACGATAGCCGACCGACAGCTCGGAGATGCGGCTGTTCCACTTGGAAGGCAAAAGCTCCAGCAGATCCTCCCACGATCCCGGAGCCAGCGGGCTGGTGGCCTGCGCCATGTCGCCCACCATGGTCATCGAGCCGTTCAGCGACCGGCGGGCGAACATCCGCAGCTGCATGGGCGACATGTCCTGCGCCTCGTCAATCACCACATGGCCATATGTCCTGATGGCCGACTTGCCGTTCAGCCAATACTGCGCCTCGTCCAGCAGCGGCACGTCCTCCATGGTCCAGGTCTGCTTGTCGTCCCGGGAGATCCGCAGCAGATCCAGCTCGTCCTCGCTGAACTTGTTCTTGCCGGCCAGCGCCAGCAGCGAGCGTGTGCCGAACAGATCCTTGAGCAGCTGCTGGGGGCTCAGGCTGGGCCACATCCACTCCAGCGCCCGGCGGACTTCTGAGGTGTGGCCGATGTCCTCGCGCACGGAGCGGGCGTCATAGGGATAGTCGGAGTCGACGGTTCGGTCGGGCGCGCAGTCGGCCAGCGCGGAGAAAAAGCCTTCCTCGATGTGCTGCCGGGCGACGTTGTGGGCCAGCCTCTGGGAGCGCACTTTGTGGATCAGTTCGCGGCTCTGGTCGGTGGTGAAGACGAACTCGGGCCAATAGTCGATGGAGAAGTCGCGCTTGAGCGGGCGCTGGCGATCCTTGATGGCCTTGCGTATGAGCTTGGACATGCGCACGTCGCCTTTGACGCGGGCCGTGGCTTCGTCGTCAAAATCCTTGACGGTCACGGTCGCCAAGTCCAGCATCTCGGCCGGTGTCGCCACCACCGCTCCGGCTTCCCCCAGCGACGGCAACACAACCTCGATGTAGTTGGCGAACAGGCGGTTGGGGGCGATGATCAGCACGCCTTGTTGCTCCAGCGGAAACCTGTGGGTATAGAGCAGATAGGCCGCCCGGTGAAGCGCCACCACCGTCTTGCCGGTGCCCGGGCCGCCCTGCACCACCAGCACGCCCGGCAACTCGGAGCGGATGATCTCGTCTTGTTCGGCCTGGATGGTGGCCACGATGTCGCCCAGCTGTCCGCTGCGGGACTGGGCCAAAAATTCCCGCACCGTGCCGATGCCCCGGATGGCGCGCCCGGCGCTGTCGACGATGGTGGTTGCGTCCAGGTCGATTTCAGACAGGTATTCGTCTTCTATGCGCAGCAGCTGGCGGCCCCGGGAGGCGAAGTGGCGGCGGCGGTGCACGCCCTGGGGGTCTCTGCCCGTGGCTCGATAGAACGGGGCCGAGATGGGTGCCCGCCAGTCGACCACCACCGGGTTGTGTTCGGTGTCCCAGACGCCGACCCGGCCGACATAATAGGTGGCAGGGGTTTCGTCCGCACTGCTGTCGTCCGCGCCAGCTTCCATATCCAGCCGACCGAAACACAGCGACCGGTCGCCGATCTCCAGCGAGCACAGCCGCCGGGCAACCTGTCCCTCAATGACGTCCCTTTCATAGCGGGCCTGGTGGGTGCCGCCCTTTTTGGACTCGACCGTGTCTCGCAGGTGCGCCGCCAAGCCCTTGGATGCTTCCAGAAGCTCAAACGCGCGGTCAACGTAGGTCTGCTCTTGTTCCAGCTCGGTTGCCGAAGCTGTCTGAGGAATGTGAATGGAAGAGTTCATCCGATAAATTAATTCTAGCGGCTTTGGCTGGCAAGCTGTTGCTCTGTCGGCAATTCGCCCCGCCGCCGCGCCCGTGCCCGTGCCCGCCGTCCCGCCCAACCTATACCATTAATTCTGTGGCAAACCCTCCGCTCAACCCTGCGGCCCGCGGCGCAACTCCGCCCGCCGCCCCGTCGGCTCCCGTCCCGCCGCCTGCCGCCAAGTCGCCCGCCGCCCCGATCAGCGACTTTCTCGCGGCCTGCCACGGCCAACCCCACAGCAAAGTCCCCGTCTGGTTCATGCGACAAGCCGGCCGAGCGCTGCCGGAGTATCGCGCCATCCGGGGCACCGACAGCATCCTGGCCGCCATCAAGGACGTCGAGCTGGCCACCGAAATCACCCTGCAGCCGGTGCGCCGATATAACGTGGACGCCGCCATCTTGTTCAGCGACATCGTGGTTCCCGTCCATGCCGTCGGCTTCGGCATCGACATACAGCCGGGGGTCGGCCCCGTGGCACCCCAGCCGTTCGCCGACAGCCGCGACTTGCAGCGGTTGCGGCCGTTGGATCCCGCGGCAGACATTCCATATGTTTCACAGACCGTGGCGGCCCTGGTGCAACAGCTCGAGGTTCCGCTGATCGGCTTTGCGGGTGCGCCTTTCACCGTGGCCAGCTATCTGATCGAGGGCGGGCCCAGCCGAACCTTCCAAAAAACCAAAGCCCTGATGCTGGGTGAGCCGCAGCTGTGGGAATCGCTGATGGACAGGCTGGTCGACATCACGGTCGCGTTCCTGCGTGCGCAAGCCGAAGCGGGGGCGGCCGCCCTGCAGGTTTTCGACAGCTGGGCCGGGGCGCTTCATCCCGTGATGTATGAGCGCAACGTCCTGGGCCACCTGCGGCGTGTCATGGACGAGACAGCCGATTTGGGTCTGCCCAGAATATGCTTCGGCGTGGGCACCGGCGAGCTGCTGGAGCTGTTTGCCCGCAGCGGCGCGCAGGTGGTGGGGGTTGACTGGCGGGTGCCGCTGAGCCAGGCCCGCCGGCGTGTCGGGGACAACTTGGCGCTGCAGGGCAATCTGGATCCGGCTGTGTGTCTGGCGCCCTGGCCCGCGGTGGCGCGCGAAGCCGAAGCTGTGCTGGCCGAAAGCGGGTCGCACCCGGGATATATCTTCAATCTGGGTCACGGAGTGCTACCCGAAACCGACCCCGCCGTGCTGGAGCGGTTGGTGGAGTTGGTGCATACCCAGGGCCGAGTCAACCCGGGCCCATGAGCGCCCCCGCCGAAGTCCACGTCATCGGGGGAGGCATCGCCGGGCTGTCGGCTGCCTATGAAATCTCGTGCGGGTTGCCCGATTTGGGTCTGACCTTGTCTGGTTCGCCGCCGACCCCGCCCGACCTGACGCTGACCGTGCATGAGTCGTCTGACCGCTTCGGCGGCAAGCTGCGCACCAGCCCATTTGTTGGCCTGTCGGTGGATGAGGGAGCCGATGCTTTCATCACCCGGGTTCCCCACGGGCTGGATCTGGCGCAGGAGCTGGGCCTCGCCGACCAGCTGGTTTCGCCCACCGGCTCCGCGGCATATGTCTGGGGCCACGGCGCGATCCGTGGCCACGGCGGACTAAAGCTATTTTTGAAATCTCAGATCTTGGGCGTGCCGTTGGACATTGCGGAGTTGGAGCGGTCGGGTCTGGTCAGCGCCAAGGGAGTCGAGGCTGCCCGCCAGGATCTGGCCCGCAGCGGCGATGCCCCGTTCCCGTCTGAGTTGGCGGACGATGCCACGGTGGGTTCGGTGGTGCGCGCCAGGCTGGGGGACGAGATTGCCGAGACGCTGGTGTTCCCGCTGATCGGCTCCATCAATGCCGGCAACTGCGACTTTCTGGATGTGCGCACGACAGCCCCCTTGATCGCCGAGGCGGCCCAGCGCAACGCCAGTCTGATTCAAGGTCTGGCTTCGTTGCGCCAGGGTGCGTCGCCGTCCGACCTGCCACCCGTCTTTGTGGCACCCGAACAAGGCATGCAGCAGTTGTCGGATGCGCTGGTTGATCGGCTTGCGACCCGCGGGGTGAAGCTGCAGCTGAACTGCCCGGTGGAGTCAGTCAGCCCCCAGAGCTTTGACCTGGTGGTTCTGGCAACTCCGGCGTGGGTCGCCGCGCAGATATTGCAGTCGGCCAGCGAGCCCGCCGCGAAACTTGTTGCCGAGCCCGCCGCTCAGCTTGCCGGCATCCAATACTGCTCGGTCGCCATTGCAACAGTTGCATTTGACCGCCAGGACATACCTCAGCTGCCTCCCGGCAACGGTTTCGTGGTGCCGGCGCGAACCAGATCAGTTCCGGCCGACCCACCCTCGTCCGACCCACCCCTGTCCATCACCGCGTGTTCGTGGGCCTCGTCCAAATGGGCGCACCTGTCCGGCGAACACCTGTCCCACAACGCCAACCCGCAGGCCATCTTCCGGGTATCGCTGGGTCGCCACCAAGCCGACGACATCGTATCCGCGCCAGACCAGACAATCCGTGAAACCGTGCTGGCGGATCTGGCCGCCACCCTCAACATCCACGCCCCGCCGACCGAGTTCAGAATTTCACGTTGGCCGCGTTCGTTCCCGCAATACGCCCCGGGGCATCAGCAGCTGGTGGAAGAGGCCCAGGCGCAGCTTGCTCGCCACGGGATCTTTTTGGCCGGCGCCGGATACCACGGCATCGGAGTTCCGGCCTGCATAGCGTCGGGCCGCCGAGCCGGCCGCCAGGTGCTGGCTGCGCTGGCCCAGTCCGCGCCGGAGCTGGCCCAGGGTGCCGCAGCACAATCCGCAACCAAACCAGCCACAAAAAAATGAGCGGCATCAGCGGCATACACCATCCCCAGAACACATCCCTGGTCTCCAGGGAAACATTTTGGGGTCTGCTGGCGGCCATGCTGTGCGGGGTGGTCATGGCTCTGTCAACTCCGCCCTGGGGCTTTTGGCCGCTGGCTTTTGCGAGCCTGGTGGCGGTGGATTTTTTACTCGACAAATGTCAGGCCAAAATCAGGTTCGCCCGGGGGCTGTTCTTCGGCTTCGGCTGGCTGTTCTTCTCGCTGATATGGATGTGGGATTTCTCGCCCATGGGATATGTGGCCGCTGTGCTGGGCTATTCGCTGTTCTACGCGGTCGGGTTTTTGGTCTGCCCACAAGACAGCCGACTGCGCTGGTGGATCCTGCCGGCCATGCTGGTGCTGGTCGAGTTCTGGCGCTGGCGCTGGCCTTTCGGCGGGGTTCCGCTGTCGACTGTGGCGATGAGCCAGGCCGGATCCCCCTTGCTGGAAGTCAGCGCAATTTTTGGTTCGCTGTTTGTCGTGTGGGTGGTCGGGCTGGTGTCGGCCAGCTTGGCTGTGCTGTTGCGGCGACAGTGGTGGCAGGCTTTGGCGGGGCCGGTGATTTTGGGTCTGGCTTTGGGGCTGGCTCCGCTGGCGCCCGAGTCGCACAAGGTGGGGGAACTCAATGTGGCTCTGGTTCAGGGCGGCGGCCCGCAGCGAACCCGGGCGGCCAGCACGGATTTCGCGGCGGTGTTGGGCGCGCATCTGGACGCCTCCTATGGCATCGCCGCCGATCCGTCCAGCGCCGCCGACCCGTCCAGTGCCGGCGATCCGGTCAGCGCCGACAGCCCGGCAAGTGTCGCCCGACCGCCGCTGGATCTGGTCATCTGGCCCGAAAACGTGGTTGATATTGACGGCAGATTCACGGCCACCACACCTCAGGCATCCCAGCTGGCAGATCTGGCCGAAACTTTGGGAGTGCCACTGATTGTCGGAGTGATAGAGGACGGCGAGCCGGGGGAGTTCAACAACTTCAGCATCGTCATCACGCCCGACAAGGAAATCGGCGCTCGCTACGACAAAGTCCGCCGGGTGCCTTTCGGGGAATACGTGCCGCTGCGCTGGCTGGTGGAACCCTTCGCCCCGGACTACCTGCCTGAGCGCGAGGCCAGCATCGGCAGCGGGCCGGCGGTGCTGGATGTGGAGCTGGGCGCGGGCACGGGCCGGGGCTCGGGCCAGACCGTGAGCACAGGGCAACCCGCCCGTTCGGTTCGGTTGGGCAGCATCATCTCCTGGGAGATTTTCTTTGAGGACCGGGCCCGCGACGCGGTGAGGGACGGAGGCCAGGTCATCGTCAACCCGACCAACGGATCATCATATTGGTTGACCATCGTCCAGTCCCAGCAGGTTGCATCCAGCCGGCTGCGCGCCAAGGAGCTGGACCGCTATGTCCTCCAGGTAGCCCCAACTGGCTTCACCGCAGTGGTCTCACCCGATGGCGAAGTGCTCCAGCGCACCGCCGTCAGCGAGCAGAAGGTCATCTATGCCACGGTTGAGTTGCGCGAGGGCGGAACCCTGACGGCACGCTATGGGGTCTGGCCGACTTTGGGGCTGGCGGGCACGGGATTTTTGCTGGTGGGGCTCTGGCTGGCCCGGCGGCGACTGCGCACTCCCTCCAGTTCCCCACGCGGCAATAAGCCCCGATCCAGTTAGGGTTAAAGGTTGTGATGGCAGACCTCAAATCTGTCGTCTCAAATGCCACTGCCATTGTTATTGTCGCATTCCGCGCCTGTCTAGTTCTCCTCAGCCACCTCGTATGTCCACCACTGCCGAACCGTCATCCGCCGCGTCCGAACCGCTCAGGGTCGCCCTGCTGACCTACCGCGGCAAACCCCACGTGGGAGGACAAGGTGTCTATGTTCGCCACCTGAGCAAGGCGCTGTGCGACCAGGGCCACCATGTGGAAGTCTTTTCGGGCCAGCCATATCCCCAGCTGGATCCCAGAGTCCGACTGCATGAGCTGCCCAGCCTGGACATTTTCAACGAGCACTTCCCGGGTCGGGTGCCGGGCTTTTGGGAGATACGCAGCTTGGCTGACCTGGCCGAGCTGGGCAGCTATTTCACGGGTTGTTTTTCCGAACCGCTGGCCTTCAGTCTGCGGGCACACAAAGCCTTGCGCTCGCGCCTGGCCGACTTCGACCTGGTGCACGACAACCAATGCCTGGGCTATGGACTGCTGGCGATCGAGAACGCCGGCCTGCCGGTGCTGGGAACCATACACCATCCCATCACGGTCGACCGCCGCCTGGAGATCACGCATGCCCGCAAGCCGCTAGAGCGTTTCGCCAAGAGCCGCTGGTATTCCTTCACCGCCATGCAGACCAAAGTCGCCAGCCGGCTGCAGCGGGTGCTCACCGTGTCGCAGTCGTCCCGCGATGACATAGCCAGGGATCACCGGATCGATCCGCAAAAGCTGGTGGTGGTGCCGGTCGGCGTGGATCCCGAAATATTCAGGCCGATGCCCGAGATCCCCAGAACCCCGGGCCAGATCATAACCACCACCTCATCTGATGTGGCCATGAAGGGACTGAGATATCTGCTGGAGGCGGTGGCCAAACTGCGCAGCGAGAGGCCCATCAGCCTGTGTGTCATCGGCAAGCCCAAAGCCGGCGGCACCGTGGCTGAGACCATCGAAGAGCTGGCCATCGGCGACATCGTGAGCTTCGTGTCCGGCGTGCCCGAGCAGACCATCGTGGAGCTGTATGCCAAGAGTCAGATCGCGGTGGTGCCGTCGCTCTATGAGGGGTTTTCGCTGCCGGCCATCGAAGCCATGTCCACCGCCACGCCTCTGGTGACCACCACCGGCGGAGCCTTGCCCGAGGTGGCAGGACGGCATCTGGAGACCGCCCTTTTGGTGGAGCCCGGCGATGCCGACGCTCTGGCCAGCGTCATCCGCGAGGCCATGGATTCGCCCGAGATGGCGGCGCGCATCGGAGCGGCCGGACGACAGCGGGTGGCGCAGCGCTGGAGTTGGCAACACACCGCCAGCCGCACCACCGAGCAATATCGCGAGCTGCTGGAGCTGTGGCAGCCGCCGGCGCACAGGTTGAGTTCGGCGGTGTTGGCTTCGGCGGCCGCACCGCACCGGCGCGCCCGCTAGCACCCCCTAAATCTTCGACCCCCTAAATTTCGTTTGCACAGAAACGACATAATCCCGCCCGCATTCCACCCATATGCTAACAGTCGACTACGACATTTTGCGCCTCGGCCCCCAGGACGTAATGCTGGACTTGGGTTGCGGCTTCGGCCGGCACGCCTATGGCGCCGCCGCCAGGGGAGCCAGGGTCATCGCCAGCGACCTGTCGTTGGCTGAGCTGTCTGACATCGCCGCCACCACCTTCGCCATGCATCAAAACGGGGAGCTGACCGACCCAGCAGCGGTGGGCCTGGCCGCGGGGGATGCCTGCCGGCTGCCCTTTTGCGACGACAGCTTCACCCGGATTGTGGCTTCGGAAGTGCTGGAGCACATCGAGGACGACCGGCTGGCCCTGGCCGAGTTGGTGCGGGTGCTGCGACCCGGCGGAATGCTGGCCGTTACCGTGCCGTCCTGGTTTCCAGAAAAGCTCTGCTGGAAGCTGGACGAGAACTATTCCGCCCCGCAAGCCGAAGGTGGCCATGTCCGCATCTACACCCGCCGCGAGCTCGCCCAAAAACTCAAGGACGCCGGGCTGATCCCCACCGCCAGGCACAGGGCGCACGCGCTCCACTCGCCCTATTGGTGGCTGCGCTGTGGCCTGGGCGAGCACAATCGCCTGTGCAAAATGTATCATCGCTTTCTATGCTGGGATATTGAGAATAATCCGATTTCCGTCAGGCTGGCTGAGCGCCTGCTGAGCCCGGTGCTGGGCAAAAGTCTCGTTGTCTATGCACTCAAACCCGAACCTGATCGCAACTGAACCCGACCGCAACTGAACCCACCCCAACTGAACCATGCTTGAACCCACCACCTTGTCCGCCAGCACCACCCGGCCCACGGCCACATCCGCGCCCACCCAGTCCGTGCTCGCCCGCTCCGCCGCGCCCGCCCTGTCCACCAGCGAAGTCCGCGCCATCGCCGAGAGCATCGCCCGCTGGCAGCATCCGTCGGGCATGATCGTCTGGTTCCCCGACGGCCACACCGACCCGTGGAATCACGTGGAGGCCGCCATGGCGCTGACCGTCGGCGGCTTGTTTGACGAAGCCCGCCAAGCCTATGTCTGGCTCAGGCAACAGCAGCTGCCCAACGGGGCCTGGCACCAATATTATCTGGCTGACCGAATAGAGGACGACAAGCTGGACACCAACTGCGTGGCCTACATCGCCACCGGCGTCTGGCACTATTTTCTGTCCACCGGCGACCGGGACTTCCTGGAGCAGATGTGGCCCGTGGTCGTCCGCGCCATCAACTTCGTCTGTGACGCCCAGACCGACCGGGGCGAGGTGATCTGGGCCCGCCACGCCGACGGCACGCCCTGGCCGTTCGCCCTGCTGACTGGCTCATCAAGCGTCTGCCACAGCTTGGCATGTGCCATCAAGATCGCCGAACATCTGGGCCAGCCCCAACCCCGCTGGCAAAACAGCTGGCAGCGTCTGGCTCACGCCATCGCCAACGTGCCCCAGGCGTTTGAGCAAAAAGACCGCTGGGCGATGGACTGGTATTATCCGGTGCTGTCGGGCGCATTGTCGCAGGCCGCCGCCGAGCAGCGACTGGCGCAGGGCTGGGATCGCTTTGTGCTGGAGGGCAAGGGTGTGCGTTGCGTTTCGGACAAGGACTGGATCACCACAGCCGAGACGGCCGAGTGCGCCATAGCCCATTGCGTGGCCGGCCAGCACGACACCGCCGCCCAGCTGCTGGAGTGGGCCACCGCGCAGACCGACGGGCAGCACCGTTTTTGGACCGGCACGGTGTATCCCCAGCGGGTGCGCTTCCCGGCCGGCGAGAAGACCACCTATTCGGCCGCGGCCGTGGTGTTGGCGGCGGCTGTTTTGGGGGCGGTGCCGTCAGACGCCACACGCCTGGCGTTTGAAATCCCGGCCTAAGCCCCGCCGCCGCCCAGCCTAAGCCCGCCGCAGCACCCGAAGCGAACCCGTCGCCGACAGCTCCTCGAACCCGCCCCCCTGCAACGCCTGCTCATAGATCTCAAACGGCGGACGCCCGCCATCGGCCGGGTCGGGGAAGACATCGTGAATCGCCAAAATCCCGCCGCCCATCAAATGCGGCACCCAGCCGTCATAATCTGCATGGGCCGGCCGCTCCCCGTGGCCCCCGTCGATGAACAGCAACGCCAAAGGAGTGGCCCAGACCGCCGCCAGCGCCGGTGAGTCGCCCACCACCGCCACCACCGTGGACTCCAAACCGGCCTGGGCTATGGTCCGGCGAAAGTGCGGCAACGTGTCCAGCTGGCCCAACTCGGGATCCACCAGATCCGGCTCGTGCCACTCCCAGCCGGGCTGGTTCTCCTCTGAGCCGCGATGATGATCCACCGCGAACAAAAGAACCTGGCGCTGCTGGGCGGCCGACCCCAGATAGACGCTGGACTTGCCGCAATAGCTGCCGACCTCCAAAAACGGAGCCCCGCCCGGAGCCGACATCGCGGCATCATAGAGCGCCAGCCCTTCGTCAGGAGGCATGAACCCCCGGGCGGCTTCAGCCAGTTTTTGATGCTCGGGTTTCACTGGATGTCTGTCCCGTTTCCTCCGTCTGAGCAAAAAGCCAGCGGTCAAGGGTCGTAAATTTAGCCAGCCAGATCAGCCCGAAGGTTGCGATGCTGACCGCCATCAAAAGCACTGCGTTGTCGGTTTGGCTGTCCGCCCAGCCGACCGCCAGACTTGACAGCACCAGCCCCACCAGGTTCAGACTCCAAAACGGCAGAACCTCGCGCGCCAGGCTGTGCGGATCGTTCTTGCGCCAAACCCAACTGCGGTTCAGCACATAGCCCGGCCCGGCCGCCACCGACACCGCCAGCGCATTGGCCACCATGCCAGACAGCCCCACCACGCTATAGAACACCAGCAACAGAACCTGGGTCAGCGGCACGGTCACCGCGCTCACCGCGGCATAGCGCACCAGCTTGGGTGAGTTGCGGGCGAGCCGGGAGTTGCTGACAAATTGGAGCACGGCATTAGCCTACTAAATTTATGGGGACAATATACCAAACTTACCAATGCACACTATCCCCAGAAATCCGTGCTATACTGAACCATAGCCGCTTTGGTAATAGCCGACACGGACGGGCTGGGGAAAAAGTTGTTTTGGGGTAGTGGGCTCGGCGAAATAATTTGAAAATGTTTGCAGAGGCGGATTGCAGGTGCTATACTTATCACAGCGTTTATGAGCCCAGTTTTTTCGATGTTTGATTCATCTGTGCCGGCGAGTTTGCCCGGGCCGGGTTTGGCTGTGCCGGCGGGTCTGGCCAGGCGCAGGCGGTTGTTGTTTGTTGCTTTGGCGGGTGTGGTCGCGGTTGTTGGGGTGTTGGTGTTGTTTTGGTTGGGGTTGGGTTCGGGCCAGGTTTCGGCTCAGTCGTCTGGGGCTGGAACCACGTTTTCTCCCAGGGCGACTATCACGGTGCCTCAGTTGGATGTCGATGGCGATGGTGCTAATGATTTTTCTGGGTTTGGTTTTGAGGTGAGGTTTTCTCGGGTGTCTGGCAGCAATGGAGGGTGCACGGCTTCGGCCACTGGGAACTATGAGGTGCAAGGCAGCGGTTCGGTGACTGGAACCGGCCCGTCTTTGGTGGATCGCCCTGTGGGTGTGTCTGTGCGGTGTCAGTATAAGATCAAGTGGCCATATAAGGGGCATGGGTTGGGTGTGGCTGGGTTGGCGTTGCGTCCTGGCCCGGTGAAGTCTGTGAATGGGGGCAGTGGTGCGGTGTCGGCGACTTATGATGAGGGGTTTTCTCCCAATCTGAATTTTGTGTTGCCGCAGACGACTGTTCGCGGGAAAACAGATGA
>CAZERQ010000152.1:0-2747 GCA_964514465.1 uncultured Acidimicrobiales bacterium | reverse complement strand
ACCTGGAGCCTGAAGGAGACTTTTCGCCGGGCAGCCAACCGGGGCTGGATGAACCTCGCCGAGTGCAAGGACTGGATTGCGCGCTGCAATGCATATGAGGGTTCTGGCGCCCATGACAATTTTGATGCATATGGCAATTTGCGCGAGCAACCCAACTCGCACGAGCTGAATCCCCAAGACGCGTTGGCGATGCTGGCTGATGCCGAAAAACTGTCTAGAACCTTCAGAACCGAACTGCTAGATGAGCCAGTCTATACCTGGTGCTGACTGATGTATAGAGATTTCAATGACTTGTTCTCGCAGCAAGAGCAATTCCTAGCTGAGATGAAGCAAGTTTTGGCATCTCTGGGGGAACTCGGCGAATCCGCAGAACCAACTGAGACAAAACAATTGCTGACAGGGAACGCAATACGCCTTTTTGAAAAAATGCTTGAGCACGCAGAGGCGGTGATGCTGGGTTGCATAGGCGCCATCGATGCTAATTTGAATCTCTCGATAAAAGGGTGATTTTTCAAATGCACTAACTTTCTGTCGCAAAATAACGTGATCCCTGATGCCTTGCGGAGAGAGTTGAACTCTCACTGGGGAACACGTAATGAAGTTACGCATGCATACCATCCGATGATGGACGAAAAGATTATAGCAAACTGTCCGCGACTGGTTCAAGCCATGGAAGAATTCATTTCCCATATTTCAAAGTGGAGACAGCAATGACAGCGACTGAGTTGGCGCAGCGGATGGAAGTGGATATCGACTCTTTGGAGGCACTCATTTCAATAATCCGACAGGCGATTCCCGAATTCGAAGTGTGGGTTTTCGGCAGCCGGGTCAACGGAGACCACCACGAAACCAGCGACATTGACCTGGTGATTCTGGGGCAGGGAGACATGCTTGACTTAGACAGGATCATCGACCTCAGGATCGACCTGGACGAGAGCGACATACCTTATTTGGTCGATGTGGTTCAGTTTGACTATCTGAATGAGCGCATGCAAGACCATATCAAGAAGTCTCACTTGGTTCTCCAAACCCCGAGCTAGAGCACGCGGCCCGGGCTAGTTCGCGCCACTCAGCACGCCCCGTCCCTCAGCACGCGCCCCGCGAGACGGCTATAATCTCTGTCAGGCACTCCGTTGCCCAAAACCACAAACCAAACCCCACCCCCAATCCAACCCACAGGAGAAAACCATGTCCACCACAATCCGCTATGCCGCCCAGACCCCGGACCTGTCCCAGCAGGAGCCGGCCAAGACCGAAACCGCCCAAGCCTGGTCGCAGTCGGTCGCCGCGGTCTATGAGACCGACCCCGAGATCGTCGCGGCCATCCTGCCCAAACCGCTTGAGCCGGCCGACGACCCCATCGTGCGCGCGTCCATCAGCTCCGTCAAGATGGGCGACCTCGAATTCGGCGCCGGCTGGTTCGGCGTGAACGCCCGCCACGAGGGAACCGACGGGGCATATGCCCTGCTGATGCCCATGAGCGCCGAACGTGCCGTCATCGGCGGGCGCGAGATGTATGGCGAGCCCAAGAAGATGGCCGACATCACGGTCAACCGCGACGGCGATTCCATCTCGGGCTCGGTCATCCGGAACGGAGTTGTCGTCTGGGAGATAAAGGGCAAGGTCACCGGCGAGCTGGAGGCCGGCCCCGAGAACAAGCTGGACTTCTACTTCCAGTTTTTGCTGTCGCCCGACGGCAAGGGCTTCACCGACGAGCCGGCTTTGGTGTATTGCCACAAGGAGGCCATGTTGCGCTCCAAGGAGTCGGTGGACGGCGAGCTGATCCTGGGCGAGTCGCCACTGGATCCGGTGGCCGATTTACCGGTCAGACGGATGCTGTCCATCTCGACCAGCGAGCGCCAGACGTCCCAGCGAGGCGAGATCGTCAGCCGGGTGCCCAGCGAGTGGATCCTGCCGTTCGCGCACCAGCGCTATGACAACTTCACCCGCAACCTCAACTTGAGCTAGCCCGCTTTGGCCCGCTTGTTGCCATGCAAGAGCTTGACCAAAAAGTTGCGGTGGTGACCGGCGGCGCCTCGGGCATCGGCTATGCCCTGGCCGAGCGGTTTCTGGCCGAGGGCATGTCGGTGATGATCGCCGACGTGGAGGAGCCCGCCTTGGCCGAGGCGGTCGACCGACTGGGCCAGGTCGCCGCGCGCCCCGACGCGGCCATCGCGCCCGACAACAACTCCGCCGCGCCCGCCGCGCCACACATTGCCGGCACCCTCTGCGATGTCCGTCTGCCCCAAGACGTGGAACACCTGCGCCAACAAACCCTGGAGCGATTTGGCTCAGTCCATGTGGTGTGCAACAACGCCGGGGTGGGCTCGGGCTCGCAAGGCTGGATGTGGGAATACGACCTGAATGACTGGACTTGGGCCATGGGCGTGAACGTCATGGGCGTGGTGCACGGCATCAGCGCGTTCGTCCCCCAGATCCTCAGCCAGGGCGAAGGCGGCCACATCATAAACACCTCGTCTGGCAACGGCGGCATCTCGCCGCTTCCGGGCACCCCCATCTATGCCGCCAGCAAAGGTGCCGTCACGCTCATCACCGAATGCCTGCAGGCGCAACTCGTCCAGGCCAGCGATTCGGTTCGGGCCTCGGTGCTGTATCCCGGCCCCAACTGGCTCAACACCAACATCTGGTCGTCGCATCGCAACCGCCCGTCCGATCTGGCCCAGAAAAATCCGAGGACCGACTGGAACACGTTTGACGACCTGCGCCAGAAATTCCAGGACGCCGGG
>CAZERQ010000151.1:0-4977 GCA_964514465.1 uncultured Acidimicrobiales bacterium | reverse complement strand
CGACCCCCAGGCCGCCGAAGCCGAGCTGATCGCCTACTGCCGATCCAAGATGGCGCACTTCAAATGTCCCACCTCGGTGGATTTCGTGGACGAGTTGCCGCGCACGGCCACCGGCAAGGTGCAAAAGTTCCGTCTGCGCCTGCCCCACTGGGAGGGCCACGACAAGCTGGTCAACTGATCCCGCTGGGCCCCTAAGATTGTAATTGCCACACCAACCAAAACAGAAAGGCACCAAAATGAAATACCGACCACTAGGACACACCGGCGTCATGGTAAGCGAATACTGTCTGGGCGCGATGATGTATGGCCAGATGGGAAACCCCGACCACGACGACTGCATCCGTCAGATTCACAAGTCGCTGGATGCCGGCATCAACTTCATTGACACGGCCGACGTCTATTCGGCGGGCGAGTCAGAGGAGATTGTGGGTAAGGCGCTCAAGGGCGACCGGCGCGACAATGTCATTTTGGCAACCAAATTCTATGCGCCCATGGGTGAGGATCTCAACCAGCAGGGAGCTTCCCGGCGCTGGATCATGCACGAGGTGGAGAACAGCCTGCGGCGTCTGGACACCGACTATATCGACCTCTATCAGGTCCATCGCTTCGCCGACAATGTGGACATCGAAGAGACACTGGGGGCTTTCACCGACCTGCAGGCGCAGGGCAAGATCCGCTATGCCGGCTCCTCTGAGTGGCCGGTGGATCGCATCATCGAAGCGCAATGGGCCGCCAGCCGGCGCAACCTGGCGCGCTACCGCTGCGAGCAGGCGCAATACAACCTGTTCACCCGCAAACTCGAGCGTGAGGTTCTGCCGGCCTGCGAGCGCTATGGCATGGGCGTGATTTTGTGGAGTCCGCTGGCCGGCGGTTGGCTGACGGGACGCTATCGCAGCACCGATGACTTCACCCAGGACAGCCGCATCGTGAAGTTCTCACAGCGGTGGGGGCGCATGGATCCAGAAAGCGAGCTGAACCAGCGCAAGCTGGCTCTGGTGGAGCGGCTGGTTGAGATTGCCGACCAGGCCGGGTTGCCGCTGACGCATCTGGCGATGGCTTGGACGCTGGAGCACCCGGCGGTGACCTCCACCATCATCGGCCCGCGCACCCACGAGCAGCTGGATGACCTGCTGAGCTGCGCCGAGGTTGTGCTGGACGCCGATGTGCTGGACGCCATTGACGAGTTGCTGCCGCCCGGCACCAATATCAATCCCAGCGATCCTTCGTCTGAGCCGGCTGCCATGGCGGCTGAGCGTCGCCGCCGCGCTCGCTGACCCGACGGGCCCGATGACCCCGCCGCCCACCGCGACCGCGCCGCCCACCGCACCCACGGTTTCCTTTTTGTCCGACTACGGCCACAGGGACGAATTCGTCGGCGTGGTCAAGTCGGTCATCAGATCCATCGCGCCCACCGCCAACATAATTGACATCACCCACGGCATCGCCCGCCACGACATCCGGGCCGGCGGGTTGGCGCTGGCCAGGGCGGTTCAATATCTTTGCGACGGCGTGGCCCTGGCAGTGGTCGATCCCGGAGTGGGCAGCCACCGCCGGGGTGTGGCAGTGGAGCTGTCGGAGCGCAATCTGACTCTGGTGGGGCCCGACAACGGTCTGCTGGCGCCAGCGGTGGCTCTGATGGAAGGCGCCGGCCGTGCGGTTTCGCTGACCAACACCGAGTTCCAACTGCCGGCTGCGGGCGACACTTTTGACGGCCGTGACGTGTTCGGCCCGGCGGCGGCGCATTTGTGCCAGGGTGTGCCGCTGGATGAGTTGGGCGAGGAGGTGCCCGTTGCCAGTCTGACGCCGGCGCTGATTCCTGTTGTTCAGAAGTTCGATGACCACCTGATTGCCGAGGTGCTGTGGGTGGATCATTTCGGCAACGCGCAGCTGAATTTGGGCCCCGAGGATCTGGACGATTTCGGCGAGCGGTTCTCGCTGAAGGTCCTGGGCGCGGTGGAGGATGTGCCGGGCAGCTCCGCTAACTTTGCGGGCTCCTCCAACCTCGCTAACTCTCTCAGCCCTGCCAATGGCGAGCCGCAAGTCAGGATTGCCGGCCAGCCTCTGGCGGTGGCGTCGGCCCCAGGACCGGCGTCGGCACAGGGCCGGAATTCCGAACAGCAGATCAGGATACCGCGGGCCAGATCGTGGGAGGTGTCCAAGTCGTCCTCATATGACCAGCTGGAAAATGACGAAGTGGGGCTGGTGATTGACTCCTATGGTATGGTCTCGGTGGCCATGCGCCAAAAGTCGGCTTCGCAGGAGTTGTCGCTGTATGAGGGGATGTCGGTTTCGCTGACGCCGTTCTCAGGTGACCTGGTGGAGTTCACGCCCCGCTCCCAAGCTGGTGCGTCCCAGGGTGGTGCGTCCCAGGGCAGCTCATCGCCGGGCGACTCCCCGGAACCGAGTTGAGCCAACCAGAGAGAAACCAACCAGAAAGAAGCCAACCAAAATGCGCCCCGGAACCACTATCGTTATCGCCTTGTTGCTGGCTGCCATCTTGCTGGCCGCCGTGCTGCAGCTGTTTGTGTTCGCCCGCTAGCGAGCGGCTGCCGTTTGGCGCTCGCCTAGTTACAGGCGTGCCCTATGGCGTCTCCGGCTCCGGGCAGTCGTCCCAGAAGTTGCTGTCTTCAATGCCGTCGTTGTCGCAGTTGGGGCCACCTAATGGTCCAGAAGCAATGCCCGCAATGGTGCAAGAGACCACGAAAAACAAAAGCAGCCCCAACAATATATTGCGCAGGCGGAATTTGGAAGGCAACCTAGAGCTAAGATGTGGAAAATTAGAAGGGTCCCCATTGCGTTGGCCAGACCTATCCCAGTGAGTTCTTCGCACAACTTTGTAGGCCCGCAGCAATACCCGCCCCTCATGTCTGCTTAAGTATTTGCTGGAGGCCTCCTGGGGCAGGCCAAATTTTTCCCTTAGCTCACTGATCTGTGTGAGATGTCTCTCCATTGCTTCTATGTCACAAAGCAGGTTGCTATATTTATAGCGACCGTTCAGGGTATTCTTCAATCCATACACTTTGTTCTGGTATTCCCTCTCTAAGACTTTTACCCTCGCTTGGGCCATCTCTCTGGTTGGTTTAGTTCCTTTTCGCGGCAGCAATCCTCTGGCAAAGGCTTCGATTTTGAGTCGCTCCTCTGACCAGCCCAACAGCTTCAATCTTTTCAATGTCGCTTCCTTTGTCATAGTTTCCTCCGTGTCGGTTGGGTGGCGAAACTTGAGCCACCTAGCAAACAATTCCTCAAATCCGAGCGGCGGTAGCTGACGCCTGGCAATGGCTTTGTCAACGAGCCGTTCCTCTGACCAGCCCAACAGCTGCAATCTTTTCGATAGTGCTTCTTTCCCCATACCTTCCGCGAAGCAGGTTGGACGGCGACGGCGATACTCGAGCCACTTAGCAAACAGCTCCTCGTGCCCAGCGCGGGTTCTGTCACGTTGGTCTTGTGCTATTCGCGCTGCTACCTGTCTCTTTCTCTCGGTCGCTTTCCTGCGGTTCTCGACCTTTTCCGCAGCAATGCGCGCTTCCCAGTCGGCCTTTGTGCGCTGGCGGGCCACGACCTCGTCATATGACAGCTTGCCGCCGTCGGACAGCTTATACAGTTCCTCTGCGCTCATTTCCATGACGTCAAACCTCCCTCTGTTTGCCGAGTTTCAAATTGTCCTATGGTGTCTCCGGCTCCGGGCAGACGTCCCAGAAGTTACTGTCGTCAATGCCGTCATCGTCACAGCCGGGGTTGCCCAATGGCTCAGAGGCGATGGCCATGACACTGCAGGAAACCACGAAAAGCAAAAACAAAATCAGCAAAACATGGCGCAGGCGTAGCTTGGAACGCAGTTTTGGAAGCTCGGGAGTTTCCCAGTCGCGGCTCCACCATCTGCGCAAAGTTTCAATGGGGCCCAACTTCTCATAGCGAAACGCATCGCCCAAACGGACACGCAGCACTCCCCTGCGCTTGCGCCTGTTGTGGCGACATTTGCGGCTGTCCGTGTGCTCCAGTGCCTCCTGATAATTGATGTGATCCCCGCACCCAGAGCAATAAAATGTGGTTTTCAGTTGCCAATTGGTGAAACCCCATTTGGAGGCATTATACCACCTCCCCAGCTGACCGCTGTGTTCGGAGAGGTCTTCGAACTGGCGCCAGGTGTCGTCTGACTTTCCCATGAAAGCTCGCTGCACGTCCAGCACCACAGGGGTTACGTTCTGTTTGGGCTTGGGGTCGCGGGGTTTCCTTTTAGGTGGGTTCTTTGCTCTCTCGGCCGCCCTCCTGCGGCTCTCGGCTTCTTCCGCAGCAATGCGCGCTTCCCAGTCGGCCTTCGTCCGCTCGCGGGCCACGACCTCGTCATATGACAGCTTGCCGCCGTCGGACAGTTCATAGAGTTCACGGGCGCTTGACGGCATCACCGCACCCCCTCTCCGGGTCGGTTCCCCTCTGCAAGTCGGTCAAAGAATTGATCACTCTCCATAATGCATATTCTAGCGGGGTTTGGCGAATTTGACAACCCTGCCGGTTGGGCTGCCGCCGACTGGATTCCTCGCCGACTAAATCCCCCCAGTGCTAGCGTGGCACAAAGCTGCCGTCGGGCGCCACCTCAATCTCCCATCCGCAGAATTCCTCGTCTGACATCATGGCCTGAATGGTGTCGGCATCGGTGGTGCTAGCCAGACGGCGTGTGGGCTGGTCGCGGTCGCCGCCGAATTCGGCAATGACCACTCCTTTGACGGGGACACTCGCGGGGGAGTCGGCCGCGTCGGCGTCGGTCGCGGCGGGTCCAGCCGTGGCTCCACCGCCCGTCGCCTCGGCCCGCTCGAACAGCACAGTATACGTCACCGCCACCGCCCGACCGCAAGCCTCGGGGTCAACCGCAACTGGCGGGCTGAGCCGGCTGACCTGCTGCGTGATGTCCTCAAAACTCGCCTCCCGGCCCGGCGGCTCCCCCGACCACAGCCCGACGCCCTGCTTGGTGATCATCCCGCT
>CAZERQ010000150.1:0-16049 GCA_964514465.1 uncultured Acidimicrobiales bacterium | reverse complement strand
GGTCACAATCGTCCCACCGAACCCCCGCCCCACACAACCCCCCGAAACCCAAAAAGGAATCCATATGTCCAAAAGATTCACAGGCAAGAACGCAGTCGTCACCGGAGCCAGCCGTGGCATCGGCGCCGGCATCGCCGAGCGGCTGGCAGCCGAGGGAGCCAACGTGGTCATCGTGGCGCGCACCCTTGACACCCACCCGGTCCTGCCCGGCAGCCTGGAGGAGATGCTCCAAAAGCTCAACTCCCACGGCGGCAGGCACAGCCACATCGTGGCCGACATCAGCGACCCGCAAGCTCGCCAGGGCCTGATCGACCAGGCCAAACAGCAGCTGGGCGGCCCGGTCAACATTCTGGTCAACAACGCGGCCGCGGCCATATATCAAACCCTCGACAGCTACCCCCTGCGCCGCCGCCAGCTGATGATGGAGATAAACTTTCACGCCCCGCTGGATCTGGCCCAAGACGCCATCGCAGACATGCGGGCGGCCGGCGAGGGCTGGATCGTCAATGTGTCCAGCGCCACCGCCAACCACGAGCCCGGGCCCCCGTTCCGCGAGGGTGGGCTGGTGAATGTGATGGGCATCTATGGCGCCACCAAAGCTGCGCTGAACCGGATGACCAATGCGCTGGCGGTCGAGCTCCACAAGGACAACATCAGGGCCAACACCATCGAGCCCCGAGCGGCCGTGCTCAGCCCCGGAGCCGACATCAAGGTTGGCGGCATGCTCACCGAGGATCAGATCGAGTCGCTGGAGGCGATGGTGGAGGCGACCATGTTCTTGTGCGACTGCGAAGCGGACTACACCGGACGGGTGTGCAGCAGCCTGGATCTGATTGCCGAGCAGGACTTGGTGGTCATGGATCTGTCCGGGGATGCGCCCTACCCCGGCGGCATACGCCCTGCGAAGTAGCTGGGCCTGCCAAGTAACTGGGCGGCGGCGAGTGGAACCCTACCAACACATAATCTTTGAACAAGATGGCCCGGTTGCGGTCATCAAGCTGAACCGCCCCGAGGTGCTCAACGCCTTCAGCGGCGGCATGGGACAGGAGTTGGAGCGAGCCTTTCGGTTCTGCGACCGCGAGGAGTCCGTGCGGGTGGTGGTGTTGACCGGCGAGGGACGGGCCTTTTGCTCGGGCGCAGACTTCTCCCGGGGCTCCCAGGTCTTTGATGCGCCCGCCGACCGGCACAACTTCCAGTCCGACCCGTTCGGGTTTCACGCATGGGACATACGCAAACCAACCATCGCCGCCATCAACGGGCACGCCGTGGGTCTGGGTCTGACGCTGGCTCTCCAGTGCGACCTGCGCATCATCGCCGACGATGCCAAGTGCGGCGTGGTACAGAACCGCCGGGGTGTGTTCCCCGACCTCCGCTCGCACTGGACGCTGCCCCGCACGGTCGGCTTTGCCCGGGCGATGGATCTGATGCTGACCGGCAGGATGTTCTCGGGTTCGGAAGCCGCCGAGATGGGACTGGCCAGCCGGGCGCTGCCGGCTGATCAGGTGCTGGCGGCCGCCCTGGAGTTGGCGCACGATGTTGCCGTGAATGTGGCTCCCGTTTCCGTGGCGCTGTCCAAACGGTTGCTGTGGAGCGATGCGGGTTTGTCGGGCCGGCAGGCCAACGAGCTGGAGCGGCTGGTTCATCTGCATGTCATGGGTGCGGCCGATGCGCAGGAAGGGCCGGCTGCCTGGGCGCAGAAGCGGGATCCCGAATGGAAGCTGACCCTGCGAGACGATTGGCCGGCGTGGATGGACGGAGCCAGCCGCGGAGTCGGCGGCGGTTCCGGCGCGAAATCGGCCGATGGCGCGGGCGGCGCCACATATACAGTGGCAGGCACAGGCCCGCTGGCAGATGAGATCGCCGAGGCCTTGAGCCAGACCGCCACCCAAACCTCAACCCCGACGACCCTGGATCTGCTGGTGTATGTCTGCTCCACCCCCACAACCCCCACCCCGCTGGTTGAGATGTCGCCGCAGCAGTGGGCCACCGCAGCCGAGGACGTGCTGGCCGACGCGCTGGCAAACCTCAAGAGCCTGCACCAGCCGCTCAAGGCAGCCCAAGGTCAGGTAGTGTTCGTGATCCCCAGCTTTGCCATGTCGGGCGCCGAAGGATTTGCCGCCGCCGCAACCGCCGCCGAAGGATTGCGCACCCTGGCCAAGAGCGTCGCCAAGCAGTGGGGCGCCGACAACATCAGGGTCAACACCATCGCCCTGGATCCGCAGCACTTCATTCCCGGGCCGGCAGGCGAGCGACTGTCGCAGGTTATGGGGCTGGCGGCCACCTCGGGATTCGGGCACCCAGGCGACATCGCCCAAGACATCGCCCCCGCCATCGCCATGCTCCAGAGCCCGCAGGCCCACTTTCTGACCGGCGCCACCTTGACGCTGGACGGCGGCGTCTGGATGGCCAGCTAGCATGCTTGCGGGCAAGGTCGCCGTCGTAACCGGCGCCGGCGCAGGTGTCGGACAAGGCATCGCCCAGGCGCTGGCCCAGCATGGAGCCGCGGTGGTGATAGCCGCCCGCAGATCCGAGAACGGAGAACCCGCAGCAGCCGAAATCCGAGCCGCCGGCCACCAGGCGCAGTTCGTCAAATGCGACGTGGCCCAAACCGAAGACATACACGCAGCCGTAAGCTTCGCCATCGACAGCTTCGGCCGCCTGGACTGTCTGGTCCACAACGCCCTGGCTTCAGTGGGGGAGCCGTGCGCCGTCCAGGATGCGCCGCCCGAAGTCTGGGAAAACATGCGCACCACCGCGCTGCGTGCCTCCTTCGACTGCGCCCAGGCAGCCCATCCCCATCTACGCGCCGCCCAGGGAAGCCTGATCTATCTGACGTCTTCGGTGGCGGTCGAAGGCAGCGCCCACCTGCCGCTTTATGCCTGCGTCAAGGCGGCACAGCGCGCCCTGACCAAGAGCCTGGCGCTGGAATGGGGAGCCGACAACATCAGGGTCAACGCCATCAGCCCCGTGGCGATGACGCCCGCCATGGAGCGAGCCTATGCGGCCAACCCGGCACTCGAGCAGGCCCTGGCGGATGCCACGCCGCTGGGCAGGGTGGGCGATCCGGCCTCAGACATCGGGCCCGTGGCGGTGTTTTTGGCGAGCGACCTGGCGTGCTATGTTACCGGTCAGACGGTAACTGTCGACGGCGGAGCTTTTATGGGGCTGTAGGCGCGCGGGGATTGGCGGGAAGCGGGGGTTGGGTGAGCGGCCGCGGCAGGGGAACCTACGACAGCTCCACAATGTCGCCCAGCACGTCAGCGGCATGGGCCGACAGGTCGGCTTCGCCCTGGTCGAGGTCGTAGGTCTTTTGGATGACACCCTGGGGATCGATCAGATAGGTGATCCGGCGGGGGATGCCATATTCATGCATGGGCATGTCGGGCGTGCGCTCGGCCAGGTATGCCTTGCCGATTGACTTGTCGGCATCCGAGATGAGCTTGTAGGGGAACTCCTGCTCGGTGGCGAAGGTCTTTTGCTCCTCAACGGTGTCGAACGATGCGCCCACGATGACCGCATTTGCGTCTGTGATGTCTTGGGCTCGATCACGGAGCCCTTGTCCCTGGACAGTTCAACCGGGGGTTGAGGCTTTGGGATACCACCACAGGATCACCCATTTGCCTCGCAGGGAATCGAGTGAGACTTCCTCGCCGTCTTGGTCGGGGGCTGAAAAGCCCGGTGCGTTTGTGCCGGTTTGTAGCATTGTGTGGCTCCTTGGTTGGGTGGCTGGTTAGGTGGCTGGTTGGGTGGCTGGTTAGGTCAGCTTACATTATATAGGCTAGCCGCGCCGCCCCTTCGGATTTCGCGCCGTCCGCGCCGCCGCGCCCGCGCCGCTGTGCCCGCAAGCCGCCCGCCCGCTAGAACCCCTCGATCAGTTCCAGCAGCGTCCGCACGCCAAACCCCACTCCGCCTTTGGTGGTGGTGCCCGAGTTCTTGTCGGAAAATGCCGTGCCCGCAATGTCCAGATGCGCCCAGGCGATGTCGCCCGACACGAACTCCGACAAAAACAGCCCCGCGGTGATGGCGCCCCCGCCGTTGGTGTTGCCGATGTTGGCCATGTCCGCCACGGGGGAGTCCAGCTGCGGTCGGTAGTCGGCCGGCAACGGCAGCTGCCACAGACGCTCGCCGGCCCGCTCGCCCGCGGCAATCACGTCGTCAACCCAGCCCTGGTCGTTGCCCATGATGCCGGCATAGCCGTTGCCCAGCGCCACCATGCACGCCCCGGTCAAGGTCGCCAGATCCACGATCGCATCGGGCGAATCCTCGCACGCCAGCGACAGCGCATCGGCCAGGATCAGGCGCCCCTCGGCATCGGTGTTCAGCACCTCGACCGTCTTTTTGTTGCGCATGGTCAGCACATCGCCGGTGCGGGTGGCATCGCCGCCGGTCATGTTGTCGGTCAGGGGCAGGTAGGCCGTCACCCGGCACTTTGGCTTGAGCTCGGCCACCGCCGACATGGCGCCCAGCACCGCGGCAGCCCCGCTCATGTCGTATTTCATGTTGCGCATGCCGACCGCTGTTTTGAGCGACAAGCCGCCGGAGTCGAAGGTCACGCCCTTGCCGACCAGCGCGAGCGATTTTGTGGCGCGGGACGAGTTGGCTCGGGACGAGCCACCCGGCGGATTCCAGCGCAGCTTCACGAATCTGGCCGGCCGGTCAGAGCCTCGGTTGACGCCCAGCAAGCCACCCAACTTGTGGCGTTTGATGTCGGCCATGTCCCAGACGGTGACCGACAGACCGCTGCCGGCGGCCATCTGCTTGGCCTTGTTGGCCAGGCGTTCGGGCGTGAGCGTGCCACCGGGCTCGTTGATGAGGTCGCGCGCAAAGCACACGGCATCGGCGGCGGCGGCGCCTTCGGCCAGGGCGTGCCTCAGGGCTGTGCGCTGGGCTGTTGGCTGGTTGGCGGCGACCACGCATATCTTGGACAGCTTGCGGGGCGCGGGCTTGCTCTTGAAGTCGTGGTATTGGTATGACCCCAGGGTCAGCCCTTCGGCGAACGCCTTGGCCCATTGGGTCGGCTCGAATTTGCAGGATGCGAATATGGTTTTAGGCGCGGTGCTTTTGGCGGTGCCACCGCCGGAGCCTTGACGGGTGCCGCCGGCCAGCTCCACCGAACAGACGATGGCCGCATGCCCCGACACCAGCCGCGCCAGCTCGGCCGCTCCGTCTCGCACATCGTCCAGACTGGTGCCGTCGCCCAGACCCACCACGGCCGTCAGCTGTCCCGAGTCGTCGCTGATCAACTCGGCGGACTTGGCCTTGCCCGCAAACCCCTTGGACTCTAGCAGCGGGCGAGCTTGCTTCAGTTTGGCGTCACCCAGAAATCGCGGGTTGGGCTTGTCGGCTCCGCGCTTGCTGGCCGAGTTGCGCTTGCCGCCGCGCCCATCGGCTGAGTTGCGCCCGCCGCTCGTGGCACCGGTCAGGGCGAACACCACCTGGACTTCGGCCAGCTTGGGCGCCGAGGTTGAGACAGAAAATGATAATGACATGGTTGGGCTCCTTGCAGGTTGCGGTTGGCGGGCGGGTAAGTCAGTCAGCCCACTGAATTTTAGTTTGCCACCAAAACCGCTTCCAGCGCGTTTGCCGGCAGAGCCAGTCGCAGCGCGCCTAAGATATTCCCCATGACAGCCATAACACTAGACGGAGAAAAACTGGCCGCCAAGATCCGAGAGGAGCTGAGCGGCCGCATCAAAGCCCTGGGCATCACCCCGGGTTTGGGAACGGTGCTGGTGGGCGATGACGGCCCGTCAGCCAACTATGTTTCCATGAAGCGAAAGGACTGCGAGGAGCTGGGCATGAAGTCGTTCCACGAGCACCTGCCGGCCGATGCCACCCAAGCCGATGTGGACGCGGTGGTGGACAAGTTCAACGACAACCCAGACGTCCACGCCTACCTCATGCAATATCCGTTCCCCGACCACCTGGACTACGAATCCGCCCTGCTGCGCGTCAAGCCCGAAAAGGATGCGGACGGACTGCACCCCGTCAATCTGGGACGGCTGGTTCAGGATGTGCCGGCGCCGCTGGCCTGCACCCCGGCCGGCATTCAGCGGATGCTGGTGGAATACGACATCCCCATCGAAGGCGCCCACGTGGTGATCGTGGGGCGCGGGCTGACCATCGGGCGGCCCCTGGCCAATCTGTTGTCGCTCAAGCGGGAGCACTGCAACGCAGCCGTCACGGTGGTTCACACCCGGGCGGGCGACATCGGCGAATACACCCGCCAGGCCGACATCGTGGTGGCCGCCGCCGGCTTCGCCCATCTCATCAAGGGCGACATGGTGCGGCCCGGCGCGGCGGTGGTTGCGGCCGGAGTGTCGTTTGACGGCAAGAAGATTGTCTCGGACGTGGATCCCGAGGTGGAAGAGGTGGCCGGCTGGCTGTCGCCTCGCATCGGCGGGGTGGGGCCGATGACCCGGGCGATGCTGATGTATAACACGGTCGAGGCGGCCGAGCGGGTCGGCGGCTAGACCTCGGGTTCGGCTTGATTGCTGGGCAGGGTCGCCGCCGCCCACAAACAGATCAGCGCACCGCCGACGCCAACCGCAGACATGGACGGTATCCACAGCCAGGCATCCGGCAGGTAGATCTCAAAATAGTCGGAGGCGAAATCCACCAGTGCCACCAGTCCATACATCACCGCCATGGCCACCACCAGCCCGACCTTCCACCAGCGCAGCGGCCGGGCGGTCATCAACAAGATGAACAGGCCCAAACCCAGCAGGGTCATCACCGCCACAGTGCGGGCTTCGCGCAGGCTCACGTCTTCGGCTTGGCGGGCGAACTCATAGGCCACCAGCGTGCCCACCCCGGCCACCAACCCGGCCGGCACGGAGAATTTCAGCACCCGCCACAAGAACCCCGGGCGCACCAGACTTTCGCTGGGAGCCAGCGCCAGCAGCAGTCCGGGCAGGCCGATGCTGAAGGTGCCGATGAGCGTCAGGTGGCGGGGCAGAAACGGAAACTCCACGTCTGAAATCCACAGGCTGGCAAAGCCGATAACCGCGGTGATGAGGACGGCATAGACGGCTTTTGACACGAACAGGTTGGCCACCCGCTCGATGTTGTTGATGACCTTGCGGCCCTCCGACAGCACCCTGGGCAGCGTGGCGAAGGAGTTGTCCAGCAGCACGATTTGCGCCACCGAGCGGCTGGCTTCGCTGCCCGAACCCATGGCGATGCCGATGTCGGAATCCTTGAGCGCCAGCACATCGTTTACGCCGTCGCCGGTCATGGCCACGGTGTGCCCGCGGCTTTGCAGGGCGGACACCATGGCTTGTTTTTGGTGTGGGGTTACGCGGCCGAATACGGTGTTGGCGGCGAGCGCGTCGGCCAGGGCTTCGCTGGCGTGAGACGGGGCGGCGTCGGGCAACTCGCGCGCATCGATGGCCTTGTCGGCATTGGGTATGCCGGCCCGTTGCGCCACGGCCGCCACGGTGGCCACATTGTCGCCCGAGATGACCTTGAGGGTCACACCCTGGCGGTGGAAGTAATCCAGAATCTCGGTGGCGTCGGGGCGTATGGTGTCCACCAGCAGCACCAGCGCCACGGGTTTGAGGTCGTCGGGCAGATGGGTGGCGGAGCTTGTGCCGTCAGTGGAATCCGGGTCGGCACCGGAGTCGGCCGGGGGTGCCGGGGTTGACAGACTTGCCAGGCTCGCATCCGTCTGGCACAGGGCCAGCACCCGCGATCCGTTGGCCGCGTGCTGGGCGGCTTTGGACAGCGCCTCGGCCCGCGGGTTCGCGCCGGTCCCGTCCGCGCCAGCTCCGCCCGTGCCAGCTCCGCCCGCGCTGCCAAGCAAAATCTCGGGCGCGCCCAAAAAGAAACTGCCCCGCCCCTCGAACTCCACACCGGCCCACTTGCGGGCAGACGAGAACGGCTCCTGCCCCGCAATGCGCCAGCCATCAGACTCGTCGGGCGCGTCAAAAGCCGACTTAATGGCCGCCAAAGTCGGATTGGGGTTGGGGTCTGCGCCGGCGAAAGCCCCCAGCGCGGCCCGGGCAAAATCGGCCGGCGTGTCCAAAACGTCAACCTCCCCGAAGGAAATCTCCCCGGTGGTGATGGTGCCGGTCTTGTCCAGACACAGCACGTCCACGTGCGCCAGCAACTCGACCGTGGCCAGCTCCTTGGCCAGAGCCTTGCGCCGCGCCAACGCAATCACGCCAGCCACGAACGCCAGCGAAGTCAACAGCACCAGACCGTCGGGCACCATGGCCACCGCCGCGCCCACCGAACTGCGCAGCGCCTCCTGCCAACCGCTGTCGGTTCCCAGCAGCGCCCACAGCAGCAGCGCCGAAGCTGGCGGCACCAGCCAGACCAGCACCCGCAAAATCCAGTTGATGCCGTCGCGCAGCTCGGAGTTGACCAGGCTGAAGCGGCGGGCCTCTTCGCTCAGGGTGCTGGCGTAGGACTCGGCGCCGATGCGCGTGGCCACCACCCGTCCGCTGCCGGCCGAGACGAAGCTGCCCGACATGACCTGCGTGCCGACCGGCTTGTCGACCGAATCGGATTCGCCGGTCAGCAGCGACTCGTCCACCTCCAACCCGATCTCAGACAGCACTTCTGCGTCCACCACGATCTGCCGCCCGGCCGCCAAGTCCAGCACTTCGCCAGCCACGATGTCGGCCACCTCAATCTCGCACCGCTGGCCTTCGCGCACCACCACGGCTTGGGGGGCGTTGAGTATGGCCAGCTTCTCCAGCTCTTTTTTGGCTCGGATTTCCTGGCCGATTCCGATCACGCTGTTGGACACCACCACGCCCACAAACAGCGCATCGCCGGGCGCCCAGGCCACGAGTATGAGCACGAACAGCGACAACATAATGGCGTTGACGGGGGTCAGGACGTTGGCACGGAATATCTCGCCGAAGGTGCGCACGGGGGAGGGCGGTGCCACGTTGACCAGGCCCAGTTCGCGGCGGCGGGCGACCTCGGCTTGGGACAGGCCGGCTTGGGGATCGGGCGCGGGGAAGTTGTGGTGGTCGGCCATGGTCTTGGTCAGCTGGGCGCCTGCCCCGATAAGTCGGGCGCCTGCTCCGACAGGCCAGCTCCGAAATCCGTCAGTCGGTCGCGCATGAACGGAAAGCGCTCGCGGGTCTGCGCCACCAGATCGGGGTCGATCTCGGCCAGCAACGTCATCTCCGGGTTCACGGTTATGGCCGGCTTCAGCGCCACGGTTACCCTGGCGACCATGTCCGAGCCGCGGTCGACTTCTCCGTCTGCCACGATCTCACCCAGGGGATTGACCACCAGGGAGTCGCCGCAATAATCTATGCCGCCGCCCGAGCCCACCCGGTTGACGCCGGCCACCCAAACCTGGTTCTCAATGGCGCGGGCGACCAGCAGCGAACGCCAATGGTGGCGGCGCTTGGCCGGCCAGTTGGCCACCACCACCAGCAGGTCGGCTTGGCGGGCCAGGTGCCAATATAGATAGGCGAAGCGCAGGTCATAGCACACGCTCAGCCCCAGCGACACGCCGCCGACGCGCGCCGTCGCCAACTGCGTGCCGGCGCGGTAGTGGTCGTCTTCTTGGCCATAGCTGAAGGGGTGGATCTTGGCATAGCGATGCAGGCTCTGGTCGGGCATGGCCAGGGTCAGGGCGTTGTGGGGCCGGTCGGCGTTGGCTTGGTCGGCGCTGGCTTGGTCGGCGCTGGCTTGGTTGCTGGCGGAGCCGAGCAGGGGCAGCGAACCGCCAACGCAGACATTGTGCTGGGCGGCCATGGACAGCAAGAACTGGGTGGACGGGCCATCGGGCTGCTCGGCGACTTTGGCTGTGTCCATGGAAAAGCCACAGCTGAACATCTCGCTCAAAAGCACCAGCTCGGCGCCGTCCTGGGCGGCTTGGGCTATCTTGGGTTCCAGCCGGTCGAAGTTGGCTTGTGGGTCTTCCCAGACGATGTCGTGCTGGACGAGTGCAAGTTGCATGGCGGCTGATGGCGGCTGGCGCGGCGGACTAAGGCGGCGCGGGCGGGCCTAACCGAGCGCCGGCAAGGTCGCCCGGCGGCCCTGCTCATAGTGGCCGATGGCGGCGTCAGCCCGCAAGGTCATGGAGATGTCGTCCAGCCCTTCCAGCAGACGCATGGCTGAGTTGTCGTCCAACTCGAAGCTGCCCGACAGACCGGCCGCCGGCGCTTCGATGGTCTTTTGCTCCACATCGATCACCAGCTCCAGCTGCGGGTCGGCGGCGACCGCTTCCATCAGCTGCTCGCTGAATTCAGACGAAACCCTGGCCGGCAGAAGCCCGCACTTGACGGAGTTGTTGCGGAAAATGTCGCCGAAGCGGGGCGACACCACGGCCGCAAAGCCATATTGCTGCAGCGCCCAGACCGCGTGCTCGCGCGACGAGCCGGTGCCGAAGTTGGGCCCGGCCAACAGGATTTTGGCGCCGGCATAGCGCTCGTCGTTCAACACAAAATCTCGGTCGTCGCGCCACTCGGCGAACAGCCCCTTCTCAAAGCCCGTCCGCTCAACCCGCTTCAGCCAGTCGCTTGGGATTATCTGGTCGGTGTCCACGTCGGCGCGCGGCAAGGGCACGGCTGTGGCTTGGATGATTTTGACGGGTTGCATGGCTGTCCTTTCTGTTTGGGGATGGGGTGGCGGTTGACGGACGGATGGCAGTCGACTAGCCGGCAGCAGCCAGCGCCGCCAGACGCTCGCAGGCCTGAGCGATCACTTCCGACCGCTTACAAAATGCAAATCTAACCAGATTTTCGCCCAGCGATGTGTCGTCGCAAAAAACCGACACTGGCACGGCCACCACCCCGCACCTGCGGGGCAGCTCCAGACAGAAGGTCATGGCGTCCGGCGCCAGATGGGATGTGTCGGCGGTGACGAAATAGGTTCCCTGCGGGGTGTTGGGCTCCAGCCCGGCGTTGCGCAGACCCCGGCACAGATCGTCTCGGCGCTGCTGCAGGGTGTCGGACAGATCCTGGAAATAGCTGTCGTCAAGCGACAAGCCACGGGCGATGGCCGGCTGGAAGGGCGCGCCGTTGACATAGGTCAAAAACTGCTTGGCGGTCTGGGTGGCGCGCACCAGATCCTCGGGCCCGCAAGCCCAGCCGATCTTCCAGCCGGTGCAGGCGAAGGTCTTGCCGCCGGAGCTGATGGTGAGCGTGCGCTCGGACATGCCGGGCAGCGTGGCGATGGGAATGTGGCGGGGCTGGTCGGCTGGCGCACCCGGCGCGGCCCGCTCGTCCGGCGCGCCCCGATCCGAGAACACGATGTGCTCGTATACCTCGTCGGTCACAACCAGCAGGTCGTGCTCAACCGCAACCTCGGCGATCAGCTGCAGCTCCTGTCGGCTGAAGACCTTGCCGGTGGGGTTGTGCGGCGAGTTGAGCAGCAGCAGACGGGTCTTGGGCGAGACGGCCCGGCGCAACTCGTCAGCAGAAAAGCCGAAGTCGGGCGGGCGCAGCGGCACGCATCGGCGCTGGCCTGAGGACATGGAAATGGCTGCCGCGTAGCTGTCGTAATATGGCTCAAAGGTGATGACCTCGTCGCCGTCTTCGCAGAGCGCCAGCAGGGCGGCGGTGATGGCCTCGGTGGCGCCGGCCGTGATCAGCACCTGGCTGTCGGGGTCGAGGTTGATGTTATAGAACCGCTGTTGGTGCTGGGCGACCGCCTGGCGCAGCTCGGGTATGCCGATGCCGGGCGGATACTGGTTGTGGCCGGACTGGATGGCGGCGATGGCTTCGGACAGGACTTCGGGCGGGCCGTCGGTGTCGGGGAAGCCCTGCCCCAGATTGATGGCGCCCGTCTCGGCTGCCAGAGCGGACATCTGGGCGAAGATGGTGGTGCCGAAGCCCTCCAGCCGGGACGCGAGGATTTTGCGGTTCATCGGTGAGTCACTCATCGTCCGTCGTCCCGCTGGCGCAGCTGCTCTGCCTCGTCCATCAGCGACTGCAGGCTGGCTTGCAGTTCTTCGGAGAATTTCTGGCGCTGGCTGAGCGTCAGTCGGCCCGAAGCTCCCGGCACCGCACGCATCGGTTCGCCCACGCAGGCCACCACCTTGACCCGTCTGGGCAGCTTCACTCCGGGAGGCATGGCGTCTTGCGTGCCGGCGATGCCCACGGGCACAACCGGAGCCGAACACTTGCCCGACAGATACGCGCACCCGTCAAAGACTGTGGCCACTTGCGACCCTGCCTGGCGGGTCCCTTCGGGGAACACCAGCACCGCCTGGCCGTCCCTCAGCAGCTGCTCCACCGCTCGCAGCGACTGGCGATCGGCTTGGCCCCGTCTGACCGGAACCGCACCGATGGCCGCGCTGAACCAGGCGGCAAGTTTGGACTTGAACATGGAATCCTTGGCCAGCGAGCGGATGTGTCGCTTGGATGACGGGGCCAGCAGGGGGACGTCCAGATTTGACCGGTGGGTGGGCGCGATGATCAGCGGGCCGGGGTGGTTCAGGTGTTCGGCGCGCAGGCAGGTGAAGGAGAAATACCGATAGCCGATGGTTCGCACGGTCTGGGCCAGGAATTTATAGAGCAAGCGGCTGGGGCGACTTTTGCCGGTGCGCAGGGCGCGGTCGTAGAGCTGGGAGATGTCGGCCTCGTGGGTTTTTTCTGCGCGCCTTTTCCCCTCGCGTTTTTCTGTGGGCTGGTTCGGGTTCATCGGCTGGGTTGGGGGATTGCGGCTGACAGCACTTCCAGAATCGACTGGGCCAGCTGCGGCCGGGCGACCAGGAACCCTGGAACCACAGGGTCGGGCTGGTTGAATTCGAGCGGTCGGCCATGGATGTCGCTGACATGCAATCCGACTGCCTGGGCCACCGCTGCGGGCGCGCATACGTCCCATTCATAGAGACCCGAGGAGTGCACATAGGCGTCGGCTGCTCCGTGCACCACCAGCATGGCTTTGACGCCGGCCGACCCGCAGGCAAAAACTTCGGCGTCCAGGGCGTCGGCCAGGAGCATGCCTTCGGAGTGGATGCGCGAGCGGGCGGTCACGATTTTGGGGGTGCGCTGGTCGGACGTTGGCTCGGGTTGCAAGTCGAGCGCGGCTTGGTCGCCCAGGTTCTCTCCGGTCGCAAACACCAGATCCATGGCCGGCAGCGACACCGCCCCCGCCACGGCCACGCCATCCACGCACAGCCCCACATGCACGGCCCACTCGGAGCTGCCATAGGCATAGTCCTTCGATCCGTCCAGCGGGTCGACGATCCACAGCCGCCGGCTGTCCAACCGCCCGAGATCCTGGCTGCCTTCCTCGGACAAAACCGCATCGTCTGGACGGGCGGCCATCAGCTCCTTCACCAGCGAGTTGTGTGCCAGCAGGTCCCCTTGGTCGCCCAGCGAGATGTTGGCGCGCGACAGACCAGCAACCAAGCCGTTGCGCGGGCCACCCTGACCCTGACGAAACCCAAACAGCTCCTCGCCAACTTCGTGGGCAAGACGGCGCGCCAGTTGGTGGTCGGAGGCGTCGGTGTGGTCGGCGCCGTCGGTGTGGTCTCCGGTTGCGATTAGCTCGCCGGTTGCGACGGCTTCACCAGCGTCAGTGGCATGCATCGGCGCGCCAGTGGTTCCGCAGTGGTTCCGCCAGAAGCCTCGCCAGCGGTTCCGCTAGAGATTTTGCGTGGGCATGCCCGGCCCTTCGGTTTCCTTTCCAGTCATGTCGGCGTTGAGGCGGGCGTTGCGAAGCAGATCCAAAATTGCGGGGCCCAGGGTGGTCGGGTCGGGCTCGTCAGTCTGGGCGATGGGGCCTTTGCGCCAGCCCTCGGCAACCGACAAGGTGTCGCCCGCCACATCAAACACCCGGCCGGTCACACCTTTGGCTTCGGGGCCGCACAGCCAGACCGCCACGGCCGCCACCCAAATCGGCGACATGCTGATGCCAGACGACTCGTCCAGCGAACCGCCGACCAGCGGCGCGGTCAGACGGGTCAGGGCGCCGGGCGCCAGGCAGTTGACCGTCACTCCATATTTGACCAGCTCCATGGCCGAGATGATGCTCATGGCGGCGATGCCGGCCTTGGCGGCGCCATAGTTGGTTTGGCCGATGTTGCCGTAGATGCCCGAGGGCGAGGACGTGTTGATGACCCTGGCATCGTTGGTCTCGCCGGCCTTGGCGCGCTCCCGCCAATAGACCGCGGCGTGGTGAAGCGGGGCGAAGGTGCCCTTGAGGTGAACCTTGATCACCGAGTCGAAGTCGTCCTCCGACAGCGAGAAGATCATTCTGTCGCGCAGGATGCCGGCGTTGTTGATGAGGATGTCGATGTTGCCGTAGGTGTCGATGGCTTGGGCGATCATGTCTTTGGCTTGTGCGAAGTCGCCCACGTCCGCGCCGTTTACCTCGGCCTGTCCGTCGGCCGCCTTGATCTCTTCGACCACTTCCTGCGCGGGCGTCAGGTCGCTGCCCATGCCGTGCTCGTCACCGCCCAGGTCGTTGACTATCACGCTGGCGCCGTGGGCTGCCAACATCAGGGCGTGCTCTCGTCCGATGCCTCGGCCGGCGCCCGTTACGACCGCCACCTTGCCTTCACACAGTTTTGTCATGGCTGTTTTGCTCCTTTGGATTTTCGGGGTTGCTCACAAACTAAGTTTATTGGGAGTTGCGGTTTTGTGCTTGGTCGGGGACGGTCAGACGGGTGGACGGCTCGGTCAGACGGGTGGACGGCGCGGTCAGACGGGGGGGGACGGCTTGGCCGGGGACGCGGCGGTAACTCAGACCAGCGGCCAGGGCCAGGCGTGCCCGGTTTTGTCGGTGGGAAAGCTGTCGGTCTCCAGCAGGATCTGGGCCCGCCGGGTGAATGCCTGGATTTCGGCTTCGCTCAGCAGCTCGTCCATCCAGTGGAGTTTGTCGGGCTCCAGCAAGGCCGCCACCGAACTGCTGATGTCCGCCGGCAACGGCTGTCCCCCAAAATCCCAGATGACGGTTCGCACCTTGAACTGGGTGTGAAAACTCAGCCCATTGTCCACCGCAAAAATCTGGTTGCCGCCCAGCGTGTCGGTCTCGCAGATCAGCACGTGCCCGCTCTTGCGGTCGGTGGAGTTGGCCAGAATGTCAAACGCGCAAAGTCTCATCATGGCGGGTCGGTGCCTGGGGTCGTCCTTGAGGGTGAGGTAGTGCTGGCTGAAGTCGGCCAGCATGAACAGCTGCAGCGAGCCTTCGCCCAGCGGGCCCTGCCGGATGACTGTCGGCGGCACCAGATTCCAGCCCAAGGATTCGGACAGCAAAAAGCATGCCCGCTCGCGCACGTGCAGCCCTTCGGGGAAATCCCACAGCGGGCGTTCGCCCCTGATGGGTTTGTAGACGGCTTGGATGCGGCCAGGCGTTTCGGGTGTGCCGGTGTCGTCCTCGTTCGCAGCCGACACGTCCACCAAAAACGTGGCGTTGGAGCTCCACGGCATGCGCCCGATGAGTTCGACATCCCCGTGGGTGAGCAGGTGCAGTGCCTGCGATGTTGTGATGGGCGGCCGGCCGCGGATCGGGTCGGCCAACTCGGGCCCCGCCATCTCACCTTCGGCTAACTCGGCCCCCTCCCCATCCTCTTCAGACGGCATCAGCTGTCAGTTGAAGCAAGGACAGAACCCGTCGTCTGTGTTCAGCGGCTCGCCGCAATACCGACACAGCGGCCGCCCGGCATCGATGATTTCCCGGGCCCGGCGGATGAACGCCAGGGTCTGGTCGCGCCTCAGGTATATACGGACGGTCTCCTTCGTCTTCAGCTGCTCCTCCAGGTCGGATTCGTCCAGCAGCTCCTCGATGAACAGCGCAATCCTGTCGTTGTCGGCCGAATAGCCGATCTCCAGCCCGCCGGCCGTCCACAAAAACGGACTGGGCAAGTCCAGGTCATCCAGCAGGTCAAGGTCGGGCGGCTCGGTTTCGATGGGTGGCAGCATCTCCAGCATCTGCTCCAGGTAGCTGGCCAGCGTGGCGACCTGCTGCTTTTCCACCTTGATGGCGGCCACGCTGTTGCCCTGGCGCGCCTCCAAAAAGAAAACCCGCTGACCCTTGGGGCCGATTGCGCCGGTGGTGAACAGGTCGGGTTCGTCAAAGTCAAATTCCAACATTGCTGTGCTCTCGGGTCATGTCTCGTCGGGTCATGGTCG
>CAZERQ010000149.1:0-8275 GCA_964514465.1 uncultured Acidimicrobiales bacterium | reverse complement strand
AATGTATAGCTAGCATAGGAGCATAAGATATCGTGGTCCCGTGGTGCAGTTTGGAGTGCACGCCGGCCTGTCAAGCCGGAGGTCGCGGGTTCAAATCCCGTCGGGACCGCCAATGGTCGGGTAGCTCAGTCGGTAGAGCGTCCGCCTGAAAAGCGGAAGGTCCCCGGATCGATGCCGGGCCCGACCACACTTCTGGGGGGGTAGTTGGGGCTGGGGGTAAAGCCGTCAGTGCCGGCGGCGGCTCGCGCTTGGGACGGGGGGCGCGCCGGGGGCGGCAGCGCTGACGGAGGCGGCAGAAATTCGTTGGAATATTTTGCGCGCTTTTGGAGTTATATAAATTAGCAGAGCAAAAAACGCGAACTAACGAGCACAAAAAATAGCAAGCACACCCAAAGCACACCCAAAGCAAACCCAAACCGAAACCAACAAGGAGGAAACATCATGGGGGCAGCAGTAGGCATTGACCTCGGCACAACCAACTCAGTCGTGGCCGTTCTGGAAGGTGGCGAACCGCAAGTGGTCGCCAACCAGGAGGGTTCGCGCACCACACCGTCGGTCGTGGCATTCGACAAGAGCGGCAGCGTCCTGGTGGGCGAGGTCGCCAAGCGCCAGTCCATCACCAATCCCGACCGCACCATCCGCTCCATCAAGCGCGAGATGGGCACCAGCTGGAGCAAGGAGATCACCACGGACGGAAGTGGCGGCGACGGAAGCGGCGACGACGGCAAGCAGACCACCAAGAAATACACACCCGAGGAGATCTCAGCACGCATCCTGCGCAAGCTCAAGGAGAGCGCCGAGGCCTATCTGGGCACCGAGGTCAGCTCGGCGGTCATCACCGTGCCCGCATATTTTGACGACTCCCAGCGCACCGCCACCCAGGACGCAGGCAAGATTGCCGGACTGGAAGTGTTGCGCATCATCAACGAGCCCACCGCCGCAGCCCTGGCATATGGCATGGAAAGCGAGAAGGATCAGACCGTGCTGGTGTTTGACCTGGGCGGCGGCACCTTTGACGTCTCGGTGCTGGAAATCGCCGATGAGGTGTTTGAGGTCAAGGCCACCAGCGGCGATTCCCGTCTGGGCGGAGACGACTGGGACGAAAAGATCATCGACTGGCTGGTGGACAGCTTCAAGTCCGACAACGGAGTCGACCTGTCCAGCGATCCGATGGCCATGCAGCGCCTCAAGGAAGCCGCCGAGAAAGCCAAGATCGAGCTGTCGCAAAAGACCGAAGCCCAGATCAACCTGCCCTTCATCACCGCCAACGAAGCCGGCCCCATCCACCTCGACTACAGCCTCAGCCGGGCCAAGTTCGAAGCCATGACCGAGGATCTGCTCAAGCGCTGCGAGGGCCCGTTCAAGCGCGCCATCGCCGACTCGGGCTTGCCCATCGGCGACATCGACCATGTGCTTTTGGTGGGCGGCTCCACCCGCATGCCGGCGGTGACCCAGCTGGTGACCGACCTGACCGGGCGCGAGCCGCACAAAGGCGTCAACCCCGACGAGGTGGTGGCGGTCGGCGCGGCCATCCAGGCCGGCGTGCTGCGCGGCGACGTCAAGGATGTTTTGCTGCTGGACGTTACTCCCCTGTCGCTGGGCATCGAGACCAAGGGCGGCGTGATGACCCAGCTGATCGAACGCAACACGACCATCCCGTCGAAGCGTTCTGAGATCTTCACCACCGCGGCGCACAATCAGCCGTCGGTCGAGATCCACGTGCTGCAGGGCGAGCGTGAGATGGCGCGCTACAACAAGACCCTGGGCCGCTTTGACCTGGTGGACATTCCGCCAGCGCCGGCCGGGGTGCCCCAGATCGAGGTCAGCTTCGACATTGACGTCAACGGCATCGTCCATGTCGCCGCCAAGGACAAGGCCACCGGCAATGAGCAGTCCATCACCATCACCGGCCAGTCGTCGCTGTCGCCCGAGGACATCGACCGGATGGTCAAGGATGCCGAGGAGCACGCCGAGGAGGATCGCCGTTTGCGCGAGCAGGCCGATTTGCGCAACGAGGCCGACGCCATGGTTTTCCGGGCGGAGAACTTCCTCAAGGATCAGGGCGACAATCTGGGGGAGGATGTGGCTGACGATCTGCGGGGCAAGGTGGATGCGCTCAAGGATACGCTGGGGAGCGACGGTGGTGACGGCGACGGCGCGGGGGGCGATGGCGCCGAGCTGGATGCCGACCGGGTGAAATCTGCCACGGCCGACCTCAACGATGCCCTGCAGGATGCAGGCAAGCGTCTGTATGAGCAGGCCGGCGGGGAAGCTGGCGCGGACGGAGGTGCTGGTGGCCACGGCGGCGGCGGATCAGGCAGCCAGGACTACGACGGCGCTGACTCGGCATTTTCCGATGACAGCGTGATGGACGCCGAAATAGTTGACGAGCCCACAGACGATGAATCCGGACGATGAAGCCGGCGCGGCGGGTGTGGCTAGCGCGCCCGGGTCGGCTGACACGGTAGCCACCGAAGAGTTGGCCGCCGACCAAACCGCCTCAGCCGCAGGCCAAACCGCCGCGACTGCTGCGACCGCCGACCAAACCACAACGACCGCCGACCCAACCGCCTCGGCCGCAGAGCCGCCACAGGAAAACTATCTGGCCGACCTCCAGCGTCTGAAAGCCGAGTTCGACAACTACCGCCGTCGGGTCAAAGAGCAGCAGCACGACACCACCGAAATGGCCGTGGCCAACCTGGTGGAACAGCTCTTGCCGGTGGTGGATGCCTGCGAAGCCGCGCTGTCGCTGCCCAAGATCAACTCCGGCTCGGCCGAATTCCCTCAAACCCAGGAGGCCGATTTTCTGTTGCACGAACACGAAGGCCTGATCAAGCTGGCCGAGCTGCTGTTTTCGGTGCTGGACGAGCAGGGCCTAAGGGCAATCAGACCGGAAGGGGAGGCATTCGACCCCAACCTGCACGAAGCGATCATGTATGTCCCGTCCGAATCCGCAGGCCAGTCCCCCACGGTAACCGAGGTGGTGCGAACCGGATATCTGTGGCGCGACAAGCTCCTGCGTGCCGCGTTGGTGAAGGTCGCCGACTAGGTGATGCCGCAACAGCGGAACCGACAGCGCCAACATGACCGACAGCGGGGACAGCGATGAGCGAATTCAAGCGGGAGTGGTTGGAGAAGGACTACTACAAAACTCTGGGCGTCCCGCGCACCGCCTCGCAAAAGGACATCACCAAGGCCTATCGCAAGCTCGCCCGTCAATATCATCCCGACACCAACTCCTCGCCCGCAGCCGAGGACAAGTTCAAGGAAATCTCGGCGGCCCACAGCGTCCTGGGCGACACCAAGACCCGAAGCAACTATGACGAAGCGCAAAAGCTGGGCATGTTCCAGTCGGGGCCGCGCACCACCAGCTCGGGGCCGCACACCACCAGCTCGGGCGGGATCCGTTTTGAGACCGAGGACCTGGGCCAGGATCTGGGCGGATTTTTCAACCGCGGCGGAGGCATCTTCAACTTCGGGCGCAACTGGCCCAGGGACGGCGAGGATGTCAAGGCCAGCGTGACCATTTCGTTTGACGAAGCCATCCAGGGCAAGGAAGTGTCGGTGGGCATCCCCGGGCGGGCGGGCCGGGGGCAGGGGCGGGCCAATGACAGAGCGCAGGGCAACTCGCAAAACAGCTCGCAGGTCAAGGTTCGCATTCCCGAGTTGGTGGACGACGGGGCGTTGCTGCGAGTCAGGGGCAGGGGGCTGGCGGGCGCCAACGGCGGACAGAACGGGGACTTGCTGGTGAAGGTCAGCGTCAACCAGCATCCGCAATATGAGCGGGACGGGCTCAACCTGAAGCTGCGCCAGAAAGTCAGCTTCGCCCAGGCCGCGCTGGGTGGCAACATCGAGGTTGCCTCATATTACGGGGAGACATCCACCATCTCCATCCCGCCTGGAACGCAGCCGGGTCAGACGCTCAGGTTGCGTGGCAAAGGGCTGCGGCGCGGCGGCGTAAGGTCGGGCACGGACGCGGGATCGAGCGCAAAATCAAACGGCAGCAAGAGCGCGGGCGCCGGGCACGTGGGCGATCTGTTTGTGGAGATTCAAGTGGATGTGCCGACTTCGCTCACCGACGAGCAAAGCCAAGCGATCGAAACGATGGCCGAGACTTTTGAGGCAGCACCGTAGTCAACACAATAACGTGGGCTCGGCCGACTGCGTGGGCTCGGCCGACTGCGTGAGCTTGGCCAACTGCGCATGCCCCATCCCCGCCTGCCCTATCCCTGCTAGACTAGCTTAGGATATGAGCGAAGCTGAGCCGACCGTCCGTTTTCTGCTGGACGACAACAGCGATCAGTTGGCGCACGATGTGCGGGAGGGGCTGGGCGGAGATCCCAAAGCCATCCCGTCCAAGTGGTTCTATGACGAGCGCGGCTCCAAGCTGTTTGAGCAGATCATGGCCCTGCCTGAATATTATGTGACCCGCCAGGAGGAGGCTTGCCTGCAGGAGTATGCTGACGACATGGCGCAGCTGGCCGGAGCGGGCGAGCTGGTGGAGTTGGGCGCCGGCAACTCGGCCAAGACCAGGGTGCTGCTGGATGCTTTGTGCGCGCCGGGCAACGGTGAGCGTCTGCGCAAGTTCGTGTTGTTCGACGTGAGCGAGGAGGCGGTACGGGAGACGGCTGGGGCGCTGAGCCGGCAGTATCCGCAGTTGGTGATTGAAGGCATTGTGGGCGACTTCGACCATCATCTGGACGAGATTGGCGGCAACCACAACGGCGTGTACGATGCTGACAGCGCGGGCGGCCCCGACGACCCCAGCCGCCACGACACCACCAACCGCTTGTTCTTGTTCCTGGGAGGCACCATCGGCAACTTCAACCCCACCCAGCGCAACGACTTTCTGGCGGAGGTCGCCTCGGGCATGAAAGCCGGCGACACGTTCCTGCTGGGCACCGATCTGGTCAAGTCACCCGAACGTCTGCACGCGGCCTACAACGATGCCCAGGGCGTCACCGCCGACTTCAACCTGAACGTGCTGCGGGTCATCAATCGGGAGCTGGATGCCGATTTTGTGTTGGATCAGTTCCGTCACGTGGCGGTTTGGGTTGAGGGCAAGTCCCGGGTTGAGATGCGCCTGAGATCTTTGTGCGACCAGAATGTTTTTGTGGGCAAGCTCGGCTTGGATGTGGCGTTTTCGGCCGGCGAGGAGATGCGCACCGAAATCTCCACCAAGTTCCGCCCCGAGCAGGTGGAGGCTGAGCTGGCACAGGCGGGCTTTGAAGTGCTTGAGTGCTGGACTGATCCGCAAGGGGATTTTCAGCTGACCATGGCGCGGTTGGTTGCGGGAGGCCGCGGGTAAAGTAGAAGGGCATAGGGACACAAGCGAGGCACGAAAACAAACACCATGATCAAGCGACTTGAAGACCTGACCGCACCCCAGGTGCTGACCGAACTCACGGCCGACTCGATCCTGCTTTGGCCCATCGGCGCCATCGAACAGCACGGCCCGCACCTGCCGCTCAGCGTGGATGCCGTCATCGCCCAACACACCGCCGAGGCGGCCGCCCAAGCCTGCGGGGACGAGCTTGACGTCTGGCTGCTGCCGTTGCTGTCGGTCACCAAATCCAACGAGCACGCCTGGGCACCCGGCACGCTGTGGCTGTCGGCTGAAACCATGCTGGCTGTGATCAAAGACACCGGACGCAGCATCGCCCTGACCGCGGCCAAGCGGCTGGTGTTCCTCAACGCCCACGGCGGCAACTCGGCGCTTTTGAACATGGCCTGCCGGGAGCTGCGGCTGGGATATGATCTGATGACTTTTCTGGCACATCCTTTCGTGCCGCCCGACCAAGGAGGCACCTCACCCGAACACGAGCTGGCCATGGGCATCCACGGCGGCCATGACGAGACCTCGCTGATGCTGCATCTACGCCCGGAGCTGGTACACATGGACCAGGCCATCAGGAAAATCCCCGAACATCTGACCGACAACCAGCACGTCCGTTTCGGCGGCTCGGTCAGCTTCGGCTGGCTGTCAAAGGATTTCGGCCCAGACGGACACATCGGCGACCCCACCGGCGCCAACGCCGAGGAGGGCGAAAAGCTGTTTGCCGCCAGCGTGAGCCAACTGACGGCGCAGCTGCGCGAAGTTGCCGGGTTCAGGTTTCGCGATGGCTGACGGGTTCCGTGCCGGCTGTGAGGTTGCATGACAGCTGACGCGCTGCCCCAGGTTGTGCTGGCCAACGCTCGGCTGGCAGACAGCGAACAGGCAGGCGGACGGCTGGTTGATGTGGAGATTGCCGACGGCAAGGTTGCCGGAATAAATCCAGCCGGCACCGCAGCAGTTCGCGATGCGCAACGGGAAGACAACTTGCAGCGCACCGACGCCACCACACACGACCTAGGCGGCGACCTGCTGCTGTGCGCGCCCGCGGAGCCACACGCCCACATCGACAAGGCCTTCACCGCCGACACCATCGCCAACCAGTCAGGCGACCTGCATGGCGCCATTTCCTCCTGGCAGGATCACTATGGCAGCCCGTCATATGACCGTTACCAAGATTTTGACGACACCGTCCGCCGGGCATCCAGGGCGGTCGAGCTGGCCATCTCCAACGGCATCTGCGCCATACGCAGCCACGCCAACGTGGGCGAGCTGAAGCGTTCGGTTGTGGCGGTGGAGGCGCTGGCCGAGGTGCGACAGCTATATCGCCACAAGATCGACCTGCAGATTGTCGCCTTGATTGCGCCCAGCGTGGTCGGCAAGGCGGGGGCCTATGGCAGACAGCAGCTGGCGCTGGCGCTGGAAGCCGGCGCGGACATCGTGGGCGGCGCGCCCATGCTGGAAGACAAACCCGACCAGGCCATCGCCGTGCTGATGGACGCCGCCACCGACGCCGGCATCCCGGTTGATCTGCACACCGACGAAACCCTGGATCCCAAGATGCTCACGTTGCTGGAGATGTGCCGACAGGTGGAGCGGCGCGGTTTCCCCCATGGCGTGGTCGCCAGCCATTGCGTCAGCTTGGGCGTCCAGCCGGCCAAGAAACAGCAGCAGATTTCCCGTCAGGTGGCCCAGGCCAACATTGCGGTCATCACTCTGCCCCAGACCAACCTGTTCTTGCAGGCCCGCGGGCAGGCGACCTCGGCGCCCAGGGGCCTAACCGCCATCGGCCCACTGCTGGGTGCCGGCGCGGTGGTGGCGGGCGGCGGCGACAACCTGCAAGATCCCTTCAATCTGGTGGGCCAGGGCGACGCGCTGGAAACCGCCTCGCTGCTGGTGGCGGCCGGCCACCTCGACCCCAACACCTCATATGATCTGGTGTCGCGCAACGCCCGGACTGCCATGGGCTTGCCGGTTGCCGGGATTGAGCTGGGGGCTCGGGCTGATTTGCTGGCTGTGGATGCCCCCAACATTCGGGCGGTGGTGGCGGGGGCTGTCGGTCGGCGGCGAACCTTCAGGCAGGGACGGCTGCTGGCCGAAAAACGAACCGAGGTGTCGCTGGACTAAACCCCGGCGGCGGACGCGTGCCAGTGGCGGGTTGAGCGGTTGCCCAGATAGCTGAACAGCCCAAAGATGGCGATGCCCAGCAGCGACGACACGAAGATGGTGGCCAGCAGGTTTTCATATTGCGCCACGCCTCGGAAGCGGTTGATCAGGGTGCCGATGCCGGTGTCGCCCCGTCCGATCAGGAACTCGGCCACGATGGCCCCGATGACCGACAGGCCCGAGGCGATCCGAAAGCCCACGAATGTGGCCGGCAGCGCGGCTGGTATCTCCAGCTTCCACAGGCGCACCAGGCGGTTGCTGCGGTGCATGCTGAACAGGTCGTGCAGGTTCCGCTCGGCTGACTTCAGTCCGAAGAAGGTGTTGGTGATGATGGGGAACAGGGCGATCAGCACGCAGATCAACAGGCGCTTTTTGTAGTTGGCGTCAAAGCCGAAGAACCAGACGTCAATGTTGTTGAACCAGACGTCCACCAGCGGGATCAGCGCCAGGATAGGCACCGTCTGCAGCACCACCGCCCAGGGGTAGATGCCCCGCTCCGCCGAATAGGATAGGTTCATCAGCACCGCCGTCAGGCACCCCAAGAAAATGGCGAACGCCAAGCCGATCAGCGACAGCTCGGCTGTGTTCAAAAGTGCCTCCCAGAGCCGGCTTCTGATGTCGCCGTCGGCGAACGCCTCCTGCCAGATGCGGTGCGGCGGGGGCAGTATGGTCTGGTGCTTGTCGGACAGGAATAGGTGATATGCCAGATACCACAAGCCGACCAACGCCCCCGTGAAAAACACAGGGGCGAAGATCGTTGCGGGGGAAGTCCGGGCC
>CAZERQ010000148.1:0-2021 GCA_964514465.1 uncultured Acidimicrobiales bacterium | reverse complement strand
TTTGTCAATTTGGCACACGTTTTGCACCATATGTGCTATAGTTATTCCTATGGCAATCCTCACCCGCCACCGCACGAAATCCAAAACCGCCTCTGCCCCGCCAGTTGCCCCTGCTCCGCCAGCCGCGCCGGACCCATCAGCCACACCGGACATATCCGAGGCCGACAGTTGGACCCGCGAGCAGACGCTCGCCTATTTCCTGGACGAACACGACCTGGACCTGTCAGAGGAAAACGACAAGCAGCTGGCTATCTTCATCAGATGCGAAGAGCGTGGAGGCGACGTCAAGAGTCTGTTCAGATCGACTAGACGTTTGCGCCAGGCGATGCGAGAGGTCACTCCCGAAGAACAGGCACTGTGGGACATACAGCTCCGGGCTGAGGGCAGGCTCTAGTGGCCAAACGGCGAGTGGGGGCGCTGCCCACGGGCAGCCCAGCGGTGATTGATGCCTGCGTGATGTATGAATCGTTCACCAGAGCGGCCATTTTGTATCTGGTGTTTGTGGGATATCTAAGTCCTGCGGTGTCGCGTATGATAATGGACGAGTTCGTGGGCAGCTTGTCGGAGGTGCGCGAAGATCGGCCAAACCCAGTGATGACCAAAGACGAAGCTGAGGACCTGGCGCGCCATATTGTTGGCAAATTCAAGCTGGAGCCTGTGGTCTTCAGTGAACAAGATTTGAAGGCCATCGAAAAACTAAAGCCTAAATTCAAGTCCAAGCGAGCCGCCAACGACGCGCACGTCCTGCGGCTGGCTGTCATAACCGTGGGCTGCTTTTATATCATCACCGAAAACGTCAACGATTTCCCCCGGCACAAACAGATAGTCGCAATCAGACCGGACGATATGCTGGCGAGCATGCTTGGCTCGAGCGACGACATCTCCGAACTGGCAACAGAGGCACTGGCCTACGGAGCGCTGAGAATGAAAGCAGAGACTTTCAGCGAACAAATCCACTACATGGAAACGCACGGACACTTCCCGTTGCTGCGCAGAAAACTTCCAGCCTTTCAAGACAAGATACAGGACGTGCTTGTTGATATGAGCGCAGACGCAACCGAGTGATCAAAGAGGTAGGCTAGGCGGCCCTAGGCCCAGGGGATGGTGGTTGTTTGGGGGTTGACGCTGTAGACGAACAGGTTGTCGCCTGGTTGGAGGGTGTTGAACCAGTCGATTTGCAGGTTGGCCAGCGGCGCACGCCCGGGTAGGTGGTAGCGCCAGCTCTGGGTGGCCGCGTGCCACAAAAATATCACCGCGATGGGCGAGGGCTGGCGTATCAGGTTTGGCACGTTGGTGGGTGCCTGGCCGTTGTAGGTGATCATGTTATATTGCGGCGCCAGCTCCAGGCTGCCGGTCGGTTCGGCCGGATCCAGCAGATCGCCGGGCAGGTAGTTGACCGTGGCTGGACGTGAGGCGTAGGCGATCAGCGTCTGTCCCCGGGTCAGCTGTGGCAGTCCCAGGTCTCCGTGCTGGTCGGCCCAGCCCAGCCAGTTCTGCACCGCGGGATCCCAGACCCAGATGCTGGACAGCACCCCTCCCAGTGTCTGTGACAGCTGCTGGGGTGTGGTGCCGGTGGGCCCGTTGAACGACAGCCCGACCCAGCCTTGCGTCAACTCCAGCGTGCCGCGCCCGGCCTGTTCGACCAGGCTGGGGCAATCGTAGGTGGCGGTCAGGTTGAACGCTGAGACGCCGGACGCCCAGGTGGTCTGAATGTAGCTGCGGTCTTGCGGGTCGGTGGCGGCGACATTTCGCAGCGAACAGCCCGGCGGCGACGACAGCTCGGTCACGCGGATGGAACAAGGCTCACGGCCGCCGGCCGCGGAGCCAGAGGAGGCGGAGCCGGCGGCAGCGTCAACGTAGGGCGGCAGGCTGTAGCTGGCTTGCGGGTTGACGAACCGGGTGCCTTCGCCCAGCAGCACGGCCTCTCCCCTGATGGTGGCCTTGGCGGCATAGGACACACCAGCCGATGCGGGCACACCGCCGAACAAGAACGTGTCAGATCCGCACGCGCCGGGCACCGA
>CAZERQ010000147.1:0-9180 GCA_964514465.1 uncultured Acidimicrobiales bacterium | reverse complement strand
ACCGCCTGCCGCATGCCATAAAGCCGCTGGGCTACCGGGACTACCGGCTGTTTTGGATCGCCTCGGTGGTCTCCAACACAGGCACCTGGATGTATCTGGCGGCCATCGGATGGCTCACCGAAACCACCACCGACAGCCCCCTGCAAGTCAGCCTGATAGTCACCGTCGGCACATTTCCGCTGCTGCTGTTCAGTCCGCTGGGCGGCACCCTGGCCGACCGAATGCCGCGCGTCAAGCTGATGATCTGGACCGTGGCCGGACAGACGGTTGTGGCCGCGGCTCTGGCGGGAGCGGTCGTCGCCGACTTGGCGCCGTATTGGGTTCTGATCTGCTTTTCGTTGCTGAACGGGTCGATGGCTTCGCTGGGTGCGCCCGTCCAGCAGGCCATCATACCCGAGCTGGTGTCCAGCCGGGATCTGCGCAACGGCGTGGTGATGAACTCCAGCCAATGGAACATCTCCCGGGCGGTCGGGCCGCTGGCTGCCGGTTTCATCATCAATCTCTCCAGCGAGGGCGTGGTTTTCGTCATCAACACCATCAGTTTCGTGCTGATGATCTGGGTGCTGGGAATGATGGAACCCCGGCCGGCACCCATGTCCGCCGCCCCGTCCGCGCCGGCCGCGCCTGCCACCCCGTCCGCGCCTGCCACCCCGTCCACCCCCGCGCCCACCAAAAAGCCAAGCCGCACAGCCGAGTTCATGGAAGCCGCCAGATACGCCAGACGCAACAAAGGCATCATCGCGCTGCTGGTGTCGGCGTCCATCCTGTCGGTCGTGCTGTCGCCGCTGAACTGGCTGGTGCCGGTCATCGCCCGCGATGTGTTCGAGGTGGAAGCGGGCGGGTTCGGTCTGCTGGCGGGCGCATTCGGAGTGGGTTCGGTCGCAGGCGGCACGGTGCTTTTGAGCGTGGACAACTCGGTTTCCAGCATCCGTCTGGTGCTGATCGGCTACACCGGTCTGGCCATCTGTGTGGCACTTCTGGCCGGCTCGCCCAACCTGACGTTCGGGGTCATCACCACCTGGCTGTGCGGGTTTTTCTTCGTGTTCGTCAGCTCCTCGCTGATCACCCAGCTGCAGGCCCAAGCCGAAGACGAATACCGCGGCCGACTGATGAGCCTGTGGATGATGATGTTCGGAGCGTTCATGCCGATGGCTGTGCTGGCGCACGGGATCATCGCCGAATACGTCAGCATGCGCTGGATTCTGCTGGGCGATGCTGTGGCGCTCGTGATCTATCTGGCTGTGGTCTGGTTGCGCCGGGCGCTGAAGCTGAGCGACGGACTGTAGGTGCGGACTGTAATATAGACCCATGAGCCGACCTGTCATCATTGAAGTTGCCATCAACGGCATCACCCGCAAAGACCGCAACCCGAATGCGCCCGAGACGCCCGAGGAGATAGCGGCCGAGGCCCTGGCGTGCTTCGAGCAGGGCGCCGGCGTGGTTCACTCCCACGCCACCTCCAGCTATCGCGAGCCGACCGACCCTGATGCCCTGGCCAAGGAATATCAGCAGGCCTACCAAGAGGTGCTGGCCAGCCGCCCCGATGCCAACCTGTATCCCACGCTGACCGGCGGAGAAACTATCCAGCAGCGCTGGGGCCACCACGAGTTCTTGGCCGAGGCGGGCGTGATACAGTGCGCCGCGTTCGACCCCGGTTCGGTGAACCTGGCCGGACTGGGGCCCGACGGCTTACCCAAGGCCGAGGGCTATGTCTATATAAACAGCCCAGCCGACATCCGCTATGTCATGGAGCGCTGCACCGAGTTGGGCATCGGCCCCAGCATGGCCATCTATGAGCCGGGTTTTTTCCGCACGCCGCTGGCGTATCTGGCTGCCGGCAAGCTGCCGCCGGGGACGTTCTCCAAGTTCTATTTCACCGGGGATGCGGCCGGCTATTTCCCCGGGCACCAGGGCCCGCTGTTCAGCGCCCCGCCGCTGCCCGAGTCGCTGGAGATGTATCTGGCTATGCTGGGCGACGCGCCGTTGCCGTGGGCCGTCTCGGTGATCACCGGATCGCTGCTCGACACCGACCTGGCGGCCATGGCGGTCGAGCGGGGAGGGCACCTGCGGGTGGGCTTGGAAGACAATCCCACGGCCGAAAGCAACCTGGCGCAACTCAAGCGAGCAGTCGAGCTGTGCGAAAGCCTGGGCTGCCACCCGGCCACCCCAACCGAAACCCGCGATCTCCTGGGTTTGCCGGGTTAGCTGGTTGACTGGGCTAGTTGCCCGAGTTAATTTTCTGCTCGATATTTTTTTTCGCCAAATGCACTTGACAAATCCAATTTAGTTAGTTAGTATTACTAACAAAAGTTGGGCGACAGCAACAAGAACGCCGAAACCAAAATCAACCAACCCGAAACAAACGCTGATCTACCAACCCGCCATCACCCAACCCGAACCCACCCAACCCAACAGGAGCAAAACCCAAAGTGGCACTGTCAGCCAAAGGAATGGATCCCCGAGTTTCATCGGTGCTGAGCGACGAGGCAATTTTCAGCACGATCAGGCAAGCCTCGCCCTACGGCATCTCCAGGGCCGATCTCGCCCGGGCCACAGGGTTCTCCAAGCCGACCATCTCAGCCGTGGTTTCAGATTTCCTCGAAGCGGGTCTGCTTCGCACCGACGGAGAGGACCGGGTGGGAGCCGTCGGCCGTCCAGCCACGAAATTCAAGCTCGACCCCGAGGCCGGATTTGTCTTGGCCGCCGACATGGGCGCCACCAAAACCATCGTGGCCGTGGCTGACCTGCTTGGCAACATAATCACAGAGCAGCGCTTCGCAACCGGCCCGAACGCCAGAAAATCTCTTGACCGGCTGGTCGCCAAGGCCAAGGCCATGATGCCTCCCGGCAAACCCGGCTCGGTCTGCATCGGAGTGCCCGGCGTATATAGACAGGATCTTGATCGGGTTGAGCAGGCCCTGAACCTGCCCGCGTTCGAGGACATTGCCGTGGCCAAATACCTGAAGAAAGAGCTGCAGATGGGCGACATACAAATTGAAAACGACGTCAACCTGGCCGCCATCGCCGAAGCAGTCGAAGCCCCGGATGAGAATCTGGTGGCCATCTCTGTCGGAACGGGCATCGGTCTGGGCATTGTGTTGGACAACAATCTATACCGCGGCAACACCGGCGCCGCCGGAGAGATAGGCTCCCTGTGGCTGGCGCCGCCCACCCAGAACGGCCAGGCCCCCTTGACAGTGGAGGACGTGGCCTCGGCACCTTCCATCCGCCGACTGTTGACCGAGGCGCTTGAGCAAGGTCAAAAGTCTTCGCTCAGCCCCGACAGCGATGTGCCTGAAATCCTGGCGGCATCACAGGAGGGCGACAGCGCCGCTTGCCGTGTGATCTCCCAGGCCGCCGACGCCATGGCTCTGGCAGTGTCGCACCTGATCATGATGTTTGACCCGGCGCGCATCGTGTTCGGAGGAGGCGTCGGGCAGAACCCCATTTTTGTGGATGCCGTGCGACAGCGGGTGCAGGATCTGGTGCCGTATCCGGCCGACATATCGGCTTCTGATCTGGGCGTCCGATCCGCCTTGCTGGGAGCCATATATATGGCCAAGCAGTCTTTGCACGCCAACATGATCAGCCGAAAAATACTGAGTGGAAAAAAATGACAGCCAGCCCAGCCGCCGAAGCCTCAAAGTCCGTGGTTGAAGCCGTGGACGCGGACGGGGTGGTTGAGCTGGTGCGGGCGGCGACACAGATTCCAAGCGTTACCCCCAACGAGAGGCAGTTCGCCGAGTGGGTGGGCGAGCAGCTGTCGGACGGCGCATGGGATGAAGTTGAGCTGTTTGACTGCGAGCCGGGCCGCCCGAATGTCTGGGCCGATGTCGGCGGCGGCCGGGGCAGCGGCACCGGTGGCGACAGCGACGCCGATAGCGACGCCGACAGCGATAGTGCCGACGGTAGCACCCCGCCCAATTCCCTGCTGCTGGCCGGCCACCTGGACACCGTGGGTGTGGACGACTGGCTGGACGAATGGAAAGACACCCCAGACCCCAGAGCTGACCCGTTCGGCGCCCACATCATCGACGGCGAAATCTGGGGCCGGGGTGTGGCCGACCAGAAAGCCGGCATCTGCGTCATCATCGAAGCGGTCAGGGCTATCCGCCGCGCCGGCTTCGCACCCGCTGCCAAACTGTCCGCTTTGTTTGTCTGCGACGAGGAATCGGGACAGCCCGGCAGCGGCGTATCTCAGGGGATGAAGGCCGCCATGGGCAAACTCTCGCCCGCCGCCCAGCCCGCCCCCGCTTTCGCGATCTACACCGAACCCACAACCTCGGCCATATACACAGCCCAGATGGGATTCCTAATTGCCGACATCAGCCTGCACGGAAAATCAGCATATTTCGGCCGCCCAGAACTCGGCCTGGACGCCCTCAAGGCGGGCCACCAGCTGCTGTCGGCCCTGTGGCAACATTCCGAAGAGCTGGGCCAGCTCGCACCCCACAAACTTTTGGGCGAGGCTTTCCTGCTGGTGATCTCGGTCTCCTCGGGAGGAAACATCGCGGTGCCGGGCCGCTTTGACCTTTCGCTCATCCGCAAGATCCTCCCCCAAGAAAGCCTGGACGAAGCCGCCGAAGCCATCACAGCCATTGCCGAGCAGACCGCGGCCGACACCGGCACGAAAGCGGAGATCAGCTTCAGCGCGCCGCGCGACCACAAACTGGGCGGCACTCCCAATGAGATCGACGAGTCCCACCCCGCGGTGCTGGCCCTGGCCGATTCCATAGCCGCCACCACCGGCCGCAAAGCCAGCATCCAGGGCGCACCCTTCTGGTCGGAAAAATCTTTTTTCGCCCGGGCGAAAATACCCAGCGTCTATTTCGCCCCCGGCGACATCTCGCACTGCCACACGCCGTTTGAGCGTCTGGCCACAGAGGAGCTGGTCCGGGCCACCCGAACGATGGCCCACTTCATTTCTTGTTGGTGTCAACTAAAGGCGACCCCAAAAGGGTCCTGAACAGAAAGGCAAAACAATGCTAAACAACACAAAACCATGGTTGTGGATAGTGGCGTTGCTGTCGGTTGCGACTCTCGCAGTGGTGGGCTGCGGGGACGACAACGGCGACAGCGACAGCGCCGCGCCCGCGACCTCAGCTCCCGCCGCCCAGCGGCCCGACCCACCGCAGACGCAAGGCCCAGGAGGTGAGGCGGCCACACCGGCCAGCGAAATCTCGCTCACCCAGGCCGAGATATCCCAGGTCAGCTCCGGCAACCACACGGCCGCTTTGCTGTGGCACACCTCCGGTGCGTTCACCGAAGCCGTGAGCCAGGGAGCCCGCGACGCATTCGCTGAGCTCGGGGTCGAGGTCATCGCCGAGACCAACGCCCAGTTCGATGCCGCCCAGCAGGCCAACGACGTGGAGACAGTCCTGGCCTCTGACCCCGACATCATCTTGAGCCTGGTGATCGACCCGGCTTCGGGAGCCGAGGCTTTCAGGCCGGCAGTGGACGCCGGTGTGCAGCTGGTGTTTTTGTCCAACGTCCCCGAGGGCTATGTCCAGGGCCAGGATTATGTCGGCATAGTAACCGATGATCTGGCGGCCATGGGAGTGGCTGCGGCGGAGCTGCTGGGCGACGCCCTGGGAGGCCAAGGCAAGGTGGGCTATATCTTCCACGATGCGGCCTATTACGTGACCAACCAGCGCGACCAGGCCTTCAAGGAATGGATCACGGGCGCCTATCCGGGCATTGAGATTGTGGCAGAGCAGGGCCTGGCCGATCCGGCCGCGGCCGAAGAGATCGCGTCAGCCATGATCACCCGCAACTCCGACATGGACGGCATCTATGCCCCCTGGAGCGCCGGGCCGGCAGACGGAGTCCTGGCGGCTCTGCGGGCCGCGGGCGCAAATGACGTGGCCGTGGTGAGCATGGACCTCGACATCAACGTGTCGCTGGACATGGCCGAAGGCGGGAACATGGTCGGCATCGCCGCCGACGAAGCCTACCAGATCGGCTACACCATGGCCTTGGAAGGCGCCTATGGTCTGCTGGGCAAGTCAGCCCCGCCGTTTGTGGTGGTGCCGGCCATCAAGGTCACCGCGGACAACATCGCCGAAGGCTATGCCCGGTCGCTGCAGGCAGCCCCGCCCCGAGAGGTGGTGGAAGCCCTCAGGTAGCGCTTGGTCAGGTTGGGGATAGGAGATGTGGGGCGGCGCGGCATGAATGCAAAAGCCAGACACGCCATGCTGCCCCACATCGCAGCCGCAACGGCTGAGAGGTTCCGCAGCCGGGAACTGAGGAGCTATGTGGTCTATGTCGCCTTCATCCTCATCCTGGTCGTCTTTGCGGTTTTGCTGCGGGACGACGGATTCCTGACCTCCAGAAACCTGACCAACATTGGCCGCCAGGCAGCCCCCATTGCGGTCATGGCGGTGGGTATGGCCTTTGCCCTGGCCGCCTCAGAGATCGATTTGTCCATCGGATCCGTGGTGGCGCTGTCGTCGCTGGTGGCAGCTGATGTGGCCGGAAACTTCGGAGCGGAAGCAGTGGGTTTCATCCTGGCGGCGCTGGCCGGGCTGGCGGTGGGCGTGGCGGTCGGGCTGGTCAACGGGCTGATTGTGGTGAAGGTCAGGATCCCATCGTTTCTGGTGACGTTGGGGATGCTGGGCATCGTCTCAGGTCTGGCCCGCAACATGAACGACCTGCAGTCGCTGCCCATCCGCAACGACTTGTTCTTGAGCGTGTTCAACCGGGGCTGGGGGCCTGTGTCGTGGCTGGTGCTTTGGATTGTGTTCGCGGGGGCGCTGGGGGCCGTGGCCATGTATAAGCTCAGGTTCGGGCGCCACGTCCTGGCCGTGGGATCCGACAGGGAAGCCGCCCGCTCGGTCGGCATCAACACCGACAGGGTGCGCGTGCTGTCGTTGGTGATCAGCGCGACGGCTGCATCGTTTGCCGGCTTGTTGCTGGCGGGCAGACTGGCCATCGGCCGGCACGACCTGGGCGAGAACGACCTGCTGACGGTGATCGCGGCTGTGGTCATCGGAGGCACCAGCTTGTTCGGCGGCCAGGCGTCCATCGGCGGTGCCATCGTGGGATCGCTGATCATGGCCATGCTCAACAACGGCCTGATTTTGATGGGGCTGGAAGTGGCCGACCAGATGATCGCCCGAGGGGTGATAATAATCCTGGCGGTGGCTTTGAGCATGCGAGAAAAACGAGAAGGATGACCCAGCCAAAAAGGATGGCCCAACCATGTTCCTCAACTCCCTGATCAGCAAAAATCCCGAATTCCTGCAGGCCGCGGTTCAGCTGCACCAGCAAGGCTCGCTTCTGCCCAACAGCTATGTGGTCGACCTGGACGCGCTGGCGAGCAACACCCAGCTGTTCGTTGAGCAGGCCCGGGCTCGAGGCTTGACCACCTATGCCATGACCAAGCAGCTGGGTCGGGCCGGCGGCGCGCTGGATGTCATCACCGCCGCGGGCGTGGATGGCTATGTGGCGGTGGACATGGACTGCGCCCGGCCGATAAGCTCAGGCGGCCACCGTCTGGGGCACCTGGGTCATCTGGTGCAGGTGTCGCGACACGAGGTGGACGAAGCGGCCGCGATGCGCCCGGAGTTCTGGACCGTCTTTTCGCCCAACAAGGCCACCCAGGTTTCCGAAGCCGCGCGCAGACTGGGCCACGAGCAGAAGTTGCTGGTGCGGGTCTTCGGCGACGGCGACGAATTCTATGCCGGCCATGAGGGTGGTGTCGCTCTGGCGGACCTGCCCCAGATGCTGGACCACATCGCCGGCCTGGAGGGAGTCAGCTTCGGCGGGCTGACCACTTTTCCCGCGCTGCTGTTTGATCCTCAAAAGAGCTGGGTTCGCGTCACGCCGAACATGTCGACTCTGGCCCGCGCAGCCGAGTTGGCCCGCCAGCACCACAAGGACGTGCAGATCAACGCTCCCGGCACAACATCTTCGTCTGTGCTGGATGTCCTGGCTGAAGCTGGAGCCACCCAAGTGGAGCCGGGGCACGGGCTGACAGGAACCACCCCTGTCCATGCGGTGCAAGATCTGCCCGAGGTGCCGGCGCTGCTGTATCTGAGCGAGGTGGCGCACCTGCACCTGGGAACCCCGATGTGCTATGGCGGCGGTCTGTATATCGACCCGGTTTTTGAGGACTATGAAGTGCGGGCGCTGCTGGCCGGCGATCCCTCGGAGCTTTCGTTGGAGCCAGTGCCGGCGGAGATGCCCGACCCGGCCGCCATCGACTATTACACCCGTCTGTTCCCGCCCAAGAACAGGATCATCAAGGAAGGCGCCAGCGTGATCTTCGGTTTCCGCATCCAGGCGTTCGTGACCCGGGCGCGAGTCGTCGGCGTCGCCGGGGTCGCCAGGGGCGCGCCTGAGGTGGTCGGTTGCTGGAACAGCTTCGGCCAGCTTTTGCCTTTGCCCGGCGCCCTTCCCTCGTCTGACCCCGTGCCCAATTCTGGCTCCGCGCCCAACCATTCGTCCCAGCCCGCGTAACCGGAGGCACCATGACCGAGCAAGCCGCCCTCAAAGTCTCAAACTTGTCCAAATCCTTCAAGGCGGTCAAGGCGCTGGATGAGGTAACCATGTCGTTGCGCTATGGCAGGGTAACCGCTTTGTTGGGAGACAACGGCGCCGGCAAGTCCACGCTGGTCAAGTGCCTGGCGGGGGTCTATCAGCCCGATGACGGCAGCATCACCATTGACGGCCAAGTCAGGTCCATTGCGAATCCCGACAAGGCCAGGGAGCTGGGGATTGAGACGGTGCATCAGAATTTGGCGGTGATCAACACTTTGGATGTGGCCGACAATCTGTTTTTGGGCCGGGAGCAGACCAAGGGCGGGCCGGTGGGACGCTGGATCGGTTGGCTGGACAAGGCAGCCATGCGCCAGCAATGTTCGGAGGTTCTGCGGCGACTTGAGATTGAGCTGCCGTCGATGCGCAGCTGGGTGGGCTTGCTGTCGGGTGGGCAGCGCCAGGCGGTTTCAATCGGCCGCGCAGTGGCTTGGGGTCAGCGGATTGTGCTGCTGGACGAGCCGGCCGCGGCCCTGGGGGTTCAGCAGACCGCCAAGGTGCTGGATCTGATCAGGGGCTTGCGGGATCAGGGTGTGGCTGTTTTGCTGATAACCCACAATATGGACAGGGTAACCCAGGTCTGCGATGATGCGGTGGTGCTGTGCCACGGTCGCAAGGTGGCCGATGTTTCGGTTGGGGATG
>CAZERQ010000146.1:0-9951 GCA_964514465.1 uncultured Acidimicrobiales bacterium | reverse complement strand
CGCCAGAGCCAATCCCCGCCATATCGCAACCCTCGCCTAGACTTAAATAACCGCATGAACCCACCCCCCACATCCCCACAACCCCTGCTTGACGGCTTCGGCCGACAGCACCGCGATCTGCGCATCTCGGTGACCGACCGCTGCAACTTCCGCTGCTCCTACTGCATGCCCCCCGAGGGCCTGGCGTGGTTGCCCCGCGAGGAAATCCTCAGCTTCGAAGAGATCGTGCGCATCGCCCGGGTGCTGGTGCAACGCTTCGGCATCGACAGCATCCGCCTGACCGGAGGCGAACCCACCGTGCGCGCCAACCTGAGCGAGCTGGTCAGCCAGCTGGCCACCCTCGGCTGCGATCTGGCGCTCACCACCAACGGCGCCACGCTGAGGCTGGTGGCCGACGACCTGGCCCGAGCCGGCCTGAACCGCATCAACATCTCACTCGACACCCTCGACCCCCAGCGATTCGCGGAGCTGACGCACCGGGATTCTTTGGCCCAGGTGTTGGACGGCATAGACGCGGCGGTGGAAGCCGGGTTGGATCCGGTCAAGCTCAACACGGTGGTCATGCGCGGCATCAACGACGACGAACTGTTGGACTTCGCCACCTTCGGGCGCGAGCGGGGCGTGGAAGTGCGCTTCATCGAATTCATGCCGCTGGACGCCCAGGGCGACTGGAGCCAAGACAGCGTGGTGGGGCTGGAGGAGATAACCGAACGCATCGGCGCGCAATATCCCGTCCGGGCCATAACCCAGGGCAGCGAGCCGGCCAGCGCATTTGAATATCTGGACGGCCAGGGGCGCTTCGGGGTGATCGCCAGCGTGACACGATCGTTTTGCCATCTGTGCGACCGGGTGCGCCTGACCGCAGACGGACAATTCCGCAACTGCCTGTTCGCCACCAGCGAGTGCGACCTGAGGCAGCTTTTGCGCGACGGAGCCAGCGACGACGAACTGGCCCAAGCCATGGCCGGGTCGGTGGCGCAGAAATGGGCCGGACACCAGATTGGACAGGTGGCGTTCATCCGCCCCCGCCGGTCGATGTCGCAAATCGGCGGTTAGTTTGCCCAGATTCGGCCGCATCGCTGTGGCCATGGTCACGCCCTTTGACGCCAAAGGCGCGCTCAACCTGGACGCCGCCGCCGACCTGGCGCGCTGGCTGGTCGCCCAGGGCAACGAAGCTCTGGTGGTTGCCGGCACCACCGGCGAGTCGCCCACGCTGACCCACCACGAGCAGTCCGAGCTGGTGGCCGCGGTGGTGGAGGCGACTGATGTGCCCGTTGTGGCCGGCGCGGGTAGCAACGACCGGCGCGCCGCGGTGGAGCTGACCGAACAGGTAACCGCAGCCGGCGCGGCCGGGGTGCTGTCGGTAACCCCCTATTACAACCGTCCATCCCAGCGCGGCATCGCCGATCACTTCGCGGCGGTGGCCGAAGCCACGGACCTGCCGGTGATGATCTATGACATACCCGTGCGCGCCGGACGCAAGATCGACACCGCCACCCTGCTGGAGCTGAGCTATCGCCACGACAACATCGCGGCGCTCAAGGACGCTTCGGGCGACCCGGCCGAGACCGCCCGCCTGATCGCCCAGGCCCCGCCCGACTTTGAGGTATACAGCGGGGACGACTCCCTGACGCTGCCGCTGCTGGCGGTGGGCGCGGTGGGGGTCGTGGGCGTGGCCACCCACTGGACGGCGGCCGAGCACCGGGCCATGTTCGATGCCTGGGAAGCCGGCCAGGTTGCCGAGGCCCGCCAGATCAACCAGAGCCTGATGGCGTCATATGACTATGAATCGCGCCCCGATGCCCCCAACCCCACGCCCACCAAGGTGTTGCTGCGCCTGCTGGGCCACGATGTGGGAGGCTGCCGTCCGCCGCTGGATCACGAGCCGGAGCATCTGGAGGCGCACGCCCGGGCAGTTCTGGCCGACACCCAGGCCGGCCGCGCGGCGAACATAGATGCCTGAGCCAAACGAATGCCTGAGCCAGTAAAAGTCACCTTCCACGGCGGGTTGGGTGACATCGGCCGCAACTGCGCCACGGTGGAGACCGCCGACGCCATGCTGGTGCTGGACTGCGGTGTGATGTTCCCGTCTGAGATCCACCCTGGGGTGGATTTCGTGCTGCCCGACCTGTCCTACATCTTCGAGCGCGCCGACAAGGTGGTCGGCTGCATCAGCACCCACGGCCACGAGGATCACATCGGCGCGCTGCCGCACCTGTTGGCGGAAATTCCCACCACGGTGCACGGCTCGCCCTTCACGCTGGGGCTGGCGCAGCGCCGGGTCAAGGAACAGGGCCAGTCGCATCGGGCAAAGTGGGAGCCACTGGGCGACGGCGAGAAGCGTAGCATCGGCCCGTTCGACTGCGAGTTCCTGCCCGTCACGCATTCGGTGCCCGGGGGTCTGATCTCGGCCATCGGGACGCCCCAGGGAATCATCTTGCACTCCAGCGACTTCAAGCTGGATCTGTGGCCGGTGGACGGGCGCCGCACCGACCTGCCGCGCATCGGGGAGCTGGCGCAGGATCCAGGCATCCGTCTGCTGCTGGCCGATTCCACCAACGCCGATATGTCCGGCAGCACGGCTTCTGAGACCGACGTCCGCCCGGCGCTGGACGAGGTGTTTGCCCGCCACGCCGACAAGCGCCTCATTGTGGCCTGCTTCGCCAGCCACATACACCGGGTGCAGCAGGTGGTCGACTGCGCCGTGCGCCACGACCGTCTGATCGCCACACTGGGTCTGTCCATGGAGCGCAACGTCCGGCTGGGTCGTGACCTGGGGTTGCTGCGGCTGGATTCGGAGCGGATGGTGAGCGCGTCTGAGACGGATGATATGGCGCCGGGGGAGGTGTGCGTGCTGTCCACCGGATCGCAGGCCGAGCGCCGGTCGTCGCTGGCCACCGCCTCCCGGGGCGACAACCGCTGGATTTCGCTGGGGGCAGACGACACGGTGGTGCTGAGCTCCAACCCCATTCCCGGCAACGAGGTGGCGGTCGCCAAGATGATCAACGCGCTGATGACCCTGGGTGCCGATGTGGTTCATGCCGGACAGCTGCACACCTCGGGGCACGGCAAGCGCGACGAGCTGGCGACCCTGCACACGGTGGCGTCACCCGAGTGGTTCGTGCCGGTGCACGGGGAATATCGGCACATGCTGGCGCACGCGGATCTGGCGGTGGCCAGCGGCATGGACGAAGACCGGGTGCTGGTGGCGCGGGACGGCGATCAGGTGGAGCTGACCGACCGCGGACTGGAGCTGCACCGACACGTGACGCCGGGGGACTATCTTTTGGTCAACGGGAATAGGGTGGGCCCGGACAGGGGTGTGCTGAGCGAGCGCAAGTGGCTGGGCGACCAGGGGGTGGTGGTCGTGTCGGTGACCGCTGAGGGTGGTGCCGGCGGCAAGCAGTCCAAGCAGGGCAAGCACTCCAAGACGTTCGCGCCGTCCAAACGCCGGCTGACGGTGGAGGTCGCCTCCCGGGGTTGGCTGGATGCGCCCGAGAAGGAGGAGGTGGAAGAGCTGGTGGCCGAAGCGGTCAAGGGCGTGGTGGCCGATGCCGATGTGGGCGTGCCGGCATCGCAGGAGGAGCTGGCCGAGTTGGATCGTCTGGTGCGCAAGGCAGCCGGCAAATGCATACGCGATGTCGCTCGCCGCCACCCGCTGGTGGTGCCCACGCTGTCGGGCTTCTAGCTTTCGGCGCCGCCCGTTTACCGTCGTCCGCCACCCGCCTACCGACTACCGTCCGTCGCCCGCGCCGACACCCGCCGCCGCCCCCCCAATTTTCTGTCGCCCGCCACCCCGGTTGTGGCGCGGGGTGGCTGGTGGAATATACTGGGAATTACCGCAGGGCTGGTTTTGTGCTATGGGCTATAGGATTTTGTCCGGTATGTCTTTAGTCGCTTTACCCGGCCGGCCCTGCGGATTTCTTTTTGCAATGCTCTTCTGGCGCCAACACGCGTTTTGATTTCTCGTTTCCTTGCCACTAATGCTGCGAAAAGCCTGTAATTTTCCTCAAAAAGTCCCCCCAAAATTCCCTGAAAATAAATTTGGAATTTGGCGGAGGGTGTGCTATATTTGAAAGTGGAGTAGGGGCCACGCAAACCCAACCCACGAGGTGAACACAGTGGCCACCACACAGACAACCAGGCCCGCCAGGTCGGACACATCCGACTTCGGCAGCCAGGACTTAGAATTTTTGAAGCCGCCCAGGCGCCGCCCGGCGCGCACACCTGACCGTGCTGGCACGCCCGACCGCTCTGGGGGAGCAGGCACACGTCTGAACGGCACTAGCGGCAACTCGCCCGGCAACCGCGCAACCAACCGCGCCGCGCCCCAAAACCACGGCCGGATGCGCGCACTGCGGGACGAACACGGCTCCGACTTCATCGTGCTGCTGTTGATGGTGGGGAGCGTGATCGTGGCCGGCGGGGTGTATGGCGATCTGGCCGGTCCGCTGGGTAGATGGATCCGCACCGGGCTGGGCTCAACCATCGGCTTCATACGTTTCTTCACGCCTCCGGCACTGCTGGCCCTGGGGATCTCAATGATCGGCTTCCCCGAGCGGGTGTCGGACAACACTCGCTCCATCAACGGCTTCAAAATCGTCTTCGGGTCGGGCTTGGCATTGGTGGGCGCGTCCGGGCTGGCGCATCTGGCGGGTGGGCAGCCCGAGTGGGGCGACACCTATGAGTCGTTTGCCAGCGCCGGCGGTCTGCTGGGGGCCGCGTTTGCCTGGCCGCTGGCGTCGATCATGGGGAGTATTGTGGCCGGGTGCGTGCTGGCTGCGATCACGTTGTTTGCTGTTGTCGTGGTCAGTCGCAGTTCCGTGAAAGGTTTTTTTGCCGCGCTCGGATGGGTGCTGATCAAGGCGGGTCAGGGCTGCGCTTATGTGTGGCGGGCTGGCTGGCGAGAGCGGAATGATGAGCGGGGCGGCTATGGTCGGGTTCAAGCTGCTCGCGATGGCGCGGGGCTTGTTGGCGATGACGCTGGGTTCGGTGATGGCACAGGCGGCGCGGGGTTTGACGATGCGGGCAGCGCGGGGTCTGGCAACGGAGCAGTGCGGCCACGGGATTTGCCGGTGGTGTCAACCTATGAGATGGCTTCGGGCGCGGGGTTTGGTTCAGACGCGGGGATGACGAACGGCGCGGGGTCGGCAAACGGCGCGGGTCTAGCGTCTGGCGCGGGGTTTGGTTCTGGCGCGAGCGGCGAAATATACGACTACGCCCAGGATCCGGGTCTGTCGTTTGCCCCGTGCAGTTCGCTGGACGAGGGTAGCGATTCCGGCACGAGCGCGCCCGGCAATTCCGACACGAGTGCGCCCGGCAATGCAGACACAAGCACGTCCGCAACAACCCGTCGGTCAAAGAAGGCAGCCCGCAAGCGCGGCAAGGCCGCCGAGGCTGGTGGTGCCAGCGACTCCAAAACCAACCCGGACGACCTGGACGCACCCCCGGATCTGATGTCCGTAGACACCGCATCGCGTGCCGGAGCCAGTGCCGGAGCTAGCGTCCGCTCCCGTCCGACCACCACCTGGACTTTGCCCCCCGCAGATCTGCTGTCGCTGTCGGCCACCATCGACATGGACGAAGTCCATGCCAAAGAGCGCGGCCGCCTGTTGGAGCAGTCACTGGAAGCTCACGGCGTGGCCACCCGACTGGTGGGCATGGTCATCGGCCCGACCGTCACCCGCTATGAGCTGGAGCTGGGCGAAGGCGTCAAGGTGTCGCGCCTCACCAGTCTGAACAAGGACATCGCCTATGCCATGGCCTCCCCGGACGTCCGCATTCTCGCGCCCATACCCGGCCGGCGCGCCATCGGCGTGGAAGTCCCCAACCTCAACCGCCAGACCGTGCTGGTGGGCGACATCCTCAACTCACCCGACGCCAAAAAGGCCAAACATCCCCTGGACGTGGCCGTCGGGCGCGACATCACCGGTCGATCCATCATGATGAACCTGGCCCGCATGCCACACCTGCTGATTGCCGGAGCCACGGGCGCGGGCAAGTCGTCCTGCGTCAACAGCATGCTCACGTCCATTCTGATGCGCACCACACCCGAGGACGTGCGCCTGATTCTGGTCGATCCCAAGATGGTGGAGATGCGCCAGTTCGAGCAGGTGCCCCACCTTTTGACCGAGCCGGTGATTGACCCCAAAAAGGCCGCCAACGCGCTGAACTGGGCCGCCAAGGAAATGGACCGGCGCTATGAGCTGCTGTCGACAGCAGGTTTCCGCGACATCGCGGGATACAACGAGGCCTATGCCTCCGGCGCCTTCGGCGATGACGAGGAGTTCCCGCGCCTGCCGTTCATTTTGGTGGTGGTGGACGAGCTGTCGGATCTGATGATGGTGGCGGCGCGCGACGTGGAAGACGCCATCTGTCGCATCGCGCAAAAGGCCCGGGCGGTCGGCATACATCTGGTGGTGGCCACCCAGCGCCCCTCGGCCGACATTCTGACCGGGGTCATCAAGGCCAACATTCCGGCGCGCCTGGCGTTCTCGGTGTCCAGCCTGATCGACAGCCGTGTCATCTTGGATCAGCCCGGGGCGGAGCGGCTGGTGGGCCAGGGCGACATGTTGCTGTTGGGCCCGTCGTCCAGCGCGCCCCGCAGAATTCAGGGAGCCTGGGTGACCGAAGCCGAGATCCAGAAAGTGGTGGGCTTTTGGCGACGGCAGGTCGCGGACAAGGGGCCGGAATATGTCAGCGAGGTTGGCAGCAAGGAGATCGTGGCGCACGTGGCTTCGGGGGGCGACGGCGTGGGCGATGACGACGACGACCTGCTGGCTGAAGCCATGGAGTTGGTGGTGAACTCGGGGTTGGGGTCGACCTCCATGTTGCAGCGCAAGTTGCGGATCGGCTTTGCCCGGGCCGGTCGGCTGATGGATTTGTTGGAGACAAACGGGGTGGTGGGCCCGTCGGAGGGTTCCAAGGCGCGCGAGGTGTATATGACGTCTGCCGAGCTGGCCATGGCGCGAGCCGAGGTGGAAGCGGCCTGAGGCGCGGCGCATCCAGCGGAGTGGGGCGCGGGCCGCGCGCAGTCGCTGCCAGCGCTAGCGTTGCCCCGATTTCGGGGTAGCGTTAATATGATGTCAGCCCAGCCGCCGGGTCAGCCAGCAGACCAGCAGACATATCCGAGCCAGCCGTCAGTCCAGCTGTCCCCCCAGCCGACATATCCCAACGGAGGCCACCAATATCCCAACGGAGGCCACCCCCGCCGCTGGTTCATTCTGGGGTTTTTGTGCCTGTCGCTGGTGCTGATCGTGGCCAGCGTGTCGTCCGTCAATGTGGCGCTGCCCAGCATCCAGCGCGACTTGAACGCCTCCAACTCCGACCTGCAGTGGATCGTGGACTCATATTCGCTTTTGTTCGCCGGCATGCTTTTGCCGCTGGGTTCGCTGGGCGACCACTACGGCCGGCGCAAAGTGCTGATCGCCGGGCTGTTGATCTTCGGCATCGCCACGGCCATCGCCTCGGCCGCAGTCGCCGCCAACCAAATTGTCACCATGCGGGCCATCATGGGCGTGGGCGCCGCGCTGATCATGCCGGCCACGCTGTCCATCATCACCGAAGTGTTCCCCTTCCGAGAACAGCCCCGGGCCATTGCTATCTGGGCCGGCTCTGCGGGCGCGGGCGGGATAATCGGCCCCATCGGAGCAGGGCTGGCGCTCAAGTGGTTCTGGTGGGGCGGCGTGTTCTTGCTGACCATCCCCATCGTGTTGGTGGCGCTGTTCGGCGCGGTTTTGGTGGTGCCTGCGTCCAGCCGCCGCGAACAGCATTTCCCGTTTGACCCGCTGGGCGCGCTGCTGTCGATCGTGGTCATCGGCACGCTGGTGTTCGCGGTCATCGAAGGGCCGAACTATGGCTGGAGCAATCCGGCGGTGCTGGGCATGTTCTGTCTGGCCGTGCTCACCACCGTCTGCTTCGTCATCTGGGAACGCTCCACGCAGCATCCGATGCTGGATCCCGCATATTTCAAGAACCGACAATTCACGCTGAACTCGCTGGCGATGGCGGTGGTGTTCTTCGCGCTGTTCGGCTGGCTGTTCCTGCTCACGCAGTATTTCCAGTTCGCCCAGGGGCACAGCGCGCTGGATGCCGGGTTGCGCATGTCGCCATCGGCTCTGGTGATGCTGCTGGTGGCACCGCGCACAGCGGCGCTGGCGGAACGGATCGGCACCCGCAAGATTGTTTCGAGGGGGCTGTTTTTGACGGGGCTGGGCGTGCTTGGGCTGGCGATCGTCACGCCCGACATGCATTATTGGACGGTGCTGGTGAGCATGAGTGTGGGCACGTTCGGGGCGGCGCTGCTGATACCGACCATCACCCAAAGGATCGTGAGCGCGCTGCCGAGATCGGAGGCCGGAGTGGGTTCCGCGGTCAACGAGACGACCCGGGAAATCGGCGGCTCCATCGGAGTTGCGATCGTGGGAAGCATGCTGTCGGTGGGCTATCGGCGGGGGGTGGACGGGGTGATTGACGAGCTGTCGGCGCAGGCCCGGGCGGTGGGTGCACAGGACGCGGTGGGTGCGCAGGACGTGGTGGAAGATTTGCATTCGGCCCGGGATTCGATCGGGCGGGCAATTGAGGTGTCAGAGGATCTGCCGGTGTGGTTGGGAAGTGAGGCGGGCGAACGACTGCGGAGCGTGGCGGTGGATTCGTTTGACACAGGGATGACGCTGGGAATGGCGGTGGCCGCCGGGATTGTGATTTTGACGGGTGTGGCGGTGGCGGTGTTTTATCCGAGTGCTGAGGAAGAGGATCTGGGCTGGGATGTCGATGCTGAGGCCAACACCTACGCGGCCGCGGATGCCAACGCCGAACTGCCGCTCCCGACACAGGCACCGCTCCCGGCGCCCGAAGGAGGCACCTAAGTGGCGCTGGGCATAATCTATTGTGTCATCGGCCTGGCGGTGCTGGGCTTCGCGTCAGACAGACTAGTCGTCAACGCGGGCCACATCGCCACGCGGTTCAACATATCCACGGTGCTGATCGGAGCGGTCGTGGTCGGCTTTGGCACCAGCGCGCCCGAGATGGCGGTTTCGGGCTGGGCGGCGGCCAACGGGGATGTCGATTTGGGGGTGGGAAATATCATCGGATCCAACGTGGCCAATGTGACGTTGGTGCTGGGCGTGGCGGCATTGATCACGCCTGTGCCGGTGCCCCGGCGCCAGTTGCTGCGGGAATTCCCGGCTTGTCTGGCCGCGGTTTCGGTGTTTGCGCTGGTGGTTCAGGGCGGAGTGTCGCGTGTGGAGGGTGTGGGGCTGTTGGTGTGCTCGGTGCTGGTGCTGTTCTTGCTGTATGGCAAGGACTTGTTCCGGCTGTTCGGTGCGTCCAATGCCACACCTTCGTCCGTCCCGTCGTCTGAGTCCGTTCCCGCGCCGTCCGTCCCGCCCACACCTTCCGCGTCCGCCCCCGCGCCTCTGGATGAACGCTCGGCCTGGCGACAAATCTGGGCACATGGCTTCGGCAACCGCAGCGGACAATTCACAGAGCACGGCCTGCGCTACGACATAATCTGGCTGCTGATCGGGCTGGCGGGCACGGTCGGGGGAGCGCAACTGCTGGTGGCCGGAGCGCAACGGGTCGCCGAAGAGCTGGATCTGGGGTCGGGGTTCGTCGGGCTGACGGTGGTGGCGGTCGGCACATCGCTACCCGAGCTGGTCACCGCCTCGGCCGCCAGTCGCCGGGGCATGAACGGACTGCTGGTGGGCAACGTCCTGGGCAGCAACATCTTCAACTCGCTGGCGGTCGGCGGGCTGGTGGGCGTGGTGGGCAACTCCGCTCTGGAAGACGGCGGCCTGTCCGGCACTGCCGTGGTGATAATGCTGGCGTTCATGGTGTGGATGGCTGTGTCGGCCGCCACCAAGCACAAGATCAACCGCTGGGAGTCGGCCGTGCTGCTGGTGGGCTGGTTCGTGTCGCTGCCGTTCATCATTTCGTGATCGGGCCGTGGCT
>CAZERQ010000145.1:0-8553 GCA_964514465.1 uncultured Acidimicrobiales bacterium | reverse complement strand
GGCCAGAGCCAGCGGTGGCGGGGAGATCGCGGGGCCGGTCAATCTGTGCGCGCCCCAGGTGGTTCGCAACTCAGAGTTCACCGAAACTTTGGGCCGCGTGCTGCGGCGTCCAACCGTGCTGATAACACCCAAAATCTTGCCGGCCGCACTTTTGGGCAGAGAGCTGATCGACTGTCTGACCGAAAGCACCCGGGTCGCTCCACAGGTGTTGACAACCAACGGCTATGAGTTTCGCCAGCCCCAACTGGAAGGGGCGCTACGCTCAATCTTGGGCTAGGCGGCGCGGGCGGCCGCGCGGGCTAGGCGCAGCGGGGTTGCGGCGCGGGCGCTAGGCCCAGGTGATGGTTGTGCTCTGGCCGATGGCGTTGTAGATCAGCATTCCATCGCCGGGCGACAAGGAGTCAAACCACGGAATCTGGATCTGCGGCAACGGGCCAACGCTGGGGAGGTGATAGCGCCAACCCTGCGTGCGTGAATCCCACAGGAAGATCACCGCAATGGGAGACGGCTGGGCGATAATGTCTTCCAGCGCGACCGAAGCGGAACCGCCATAGTAATACACGTTATATCCCGGCGCCAGCGACAAGCTCCCTGTCGGCGAGGACGGAGCCAGCAAGTCGGCTGGGGTGTAGCTGATTCGGGCCTGCTGGGGAGCATAGACCATCAAAACATCGCCCCGGGTCAACGAACTCAAACCAACCTCGCCATGCACGGCCGTCCAGCCGTCCCAGCCCTGAGTGCGGGGGTTCCACAGCCACAGGCTGCTAATGGCATTGTCCAGCGAAGCGGCAAAGTCCGCAGGCGACGTGCCGGTCGCGCCGTTGAACGGCACCAGCGCCCAGCCACGATTGAAGGTGGTCTGACCCACCACCGGCGCGCATTCAAATTGCGCCGTCACCGAGAAGTCCTCGGCCGCGCCCACCTCAACATAGCGGCGGTTCCGGGAATCCTGCGTGGCACTCTGCAACGCACACCCGGTGGGAGACGACACCTCAACCACCCGGAACACGCAGTCGACCCGCTGGGAGCCGACCTCCACATAGCGCGCAATGCTATAGGATGCCCGTGGGTTGGTCTGGGCCGCGCCGGCGCCGATGATCGTCTTTCGGCCCACCGTGGCGTCCACACCATAGAGCACACCATCGCGGGCGCTCACGCCGCCGAAGATGGCTGTGTCGTCGCCGCAGACACCCGGCACGGTAACCAAAATCTCAAACAAGTCGCCCGACCTATAGCCGGCCGCACCGCGGTTGGGCACCACCAGCGCAACGTTGATGGGCGCAAAGGCAGGCATCTCAACAGTGTCCACCGTGGGAGTGCCAGACGGACGAGACGTCGGGATGAAGCCCGACTGGTCAAGCTGGAACGGCTCCGGGGCCCTCGTCGACTGATACAGGCCTGAAGCAGATGTGCCGTTAGCCACGGTCCAGTCCCTTGTTCCGCCGGTGAACAGCCTCATCTCACCCACATTTGATGGCAACCTCACGTCATACGCACAGCCCGTGCCAGCACCGGCAGGCTCATCCACCAAAACAAACGAGGCATCAGACGCCAAAGCCTTGTCTCCGCTGCCCACCACATATTGCGTTGACCGCGAAGTGCAGCCGGCATTGGATCCGTCCTCCGGCTCAAACAAGACATCAATGACAGTGCCAACCAGATCGTTCTCTCCGTTGTTGTTGTCGTCAAGGTTGGGCACCGTAATGGTCACCTGAGGCGCAAAGGTTGAAACCGCCGCATAGCTGGCAGTCACCGCCGCAGAACCAGAGGTCACCGTCTGGGTGAAGCCGGCCTGCAGACCGAGCGGGCCGCCCGTGGTCAGCACCGGGTTGGTCATGGTCACGTCATATTCGCAGTTGCCGGAAACGCCCGTGATGCTGTCTACCAGCCTGACAATGTTGGTCGGATCCGCCAAGACAGCCGAACCGCTGGCGTTGGTCGTGTATGTGGCACCTTCGGAAACGCACCCGGCATTGGATCCCTCAACCGGAAAGAATGCAATCACGATGTTGGCGCCGGCCCGGTCGCTGCCCGAGGGCAACGTCAGACTGACAGTCGGAGCAAACAGCGTCTGCACCGCATAGCTGGCGCTGACGGTGTGGTTGGCGGAATCCATGGTCTGCGCGCCTGACGGGGAGACGGTCAAAAACTGGCTGACCCCAACCGAAATCGGGCTGGTCAGCCGCATGGCGTATTGGCAGTGCCTGGACGATCCAGGCGGAGTGTCAACCAGCAGCAGCGGCGAGCCCTGGAGCCTGACGTCGCCGGCGTCGTTGACCATATAGTTGACGGCCGCGTTGGAGCAGTTGGTGGGACCCGGGTCGTTCAGCGCCTCAAAGGATGCCCGGATGGTGGTGCCCGACAAATCGTTCACGCTGTTGGTGTCGGCATCCAGCGCAGGCACAGTGATGTTGACCCTGGGGGTGAACACGTTCACGCTCGCATAGGTAACCAGGTTTGATATGGACTGGGCGCTGACCGTGGGCCGAGCATAATATCTCAAACCCAGATGGTCACCCCGATGGGTGGTGATGGGGCTCTCCAGATGCAGTTCATAGACGCAGTTCTGCGTTGTCCCCTCGGGCACATCAACCAAGTTGAGCGGGGCGTCACGTGCATCCAGCCCCGCGTCGCCGCGGTTGTCCACAACATAGCTGACGCTGACGCTCTCACAGCCGCTGTCTGATCCAGCCACCGGCTTGAAGTTGACCGGAATGGAAGTCTCGGCGGCGTCAGGGCGTCCGTTGCCGTCGGAGTCTGTCTTGGGCACGGTGATAGTCAGGGCGGGGGTGAAGTGGGTGTCGCCTGAGGTGTCCAGCGCATAGGAAGCCGAAACCGAACTGGCCGCCGCGCTGACCATGCTGGTGGCTCCCGCTCCAAGCACCAGGGTCGCGCCAGCCGCGGTCGCACCTGCCGGTGTCACCACAGCCTCGTCCATGGCCACGCTATATTGGCAGCTGGTGGTGGTGCCCGATGGCACGTTCACCAAAGTGGGCCTGATGGAGCGCGAGTCCAGCGCCGCGGTGGCGCTGTCGCCCACAACATAGATGCTGCCAACTTGGTTGCAACCGCCGTTTGATCCGGCCACCGGTGCGAACACCACGCCGAAGCTGGTGCCCCTATAGTCGTTCACGCTGTCGCCGTTGGAGTCAGTCGGGGGCACCGTGATTGAGACCGAGGGCACAAACACGGTCGCTGCGGCATAGCTGGCGGTGACCGACCTGGCGGCGTTGCTCACCGTTGCGGTGGCTCCCGCTTCCACAGCCAGATGCCCGCCTGCGGAGGCGACCGGGTTGGTGTAGGTCACGTTATATATGCAACGGCTACGTGTGCCGGAGGGCGTGCCCACCAGCGCGACGGGATCGCCGAACGAGGATCGCACCACCGAACCCGCATCGTTGACCTCATATGTGGCGGCGGCTGTCCGACAACCTGAGTGGGAGCCCAACTGGGGCTCGAAGCCGACCACAAAGCGGGTGCCCGAGTGGTCGTTGGCGCTGTCGCTGTTGCCGTCAACCTGGGGAACCGTCAGCGATATGCTAACGGGGAAGGTGCCTTGCGCTGTGGCTGTGCCGGCACCTGCTATCGTCAGAAGCGATGCCAGCAACATGACTATGGCGCCAAGAGCCACAGGCATTAGTCGTCTGGTGTGTTTTCGATTTTTCATAGTTTTGCGGATCCCTCGTTGGGTGGATGGATGTATGCAGAGCTCATCAGTCATTATAGTTTGGACTCCCATTGATTCGTTATCTATTCTATAGCAAGATTTTATGCGCTTTGATTGATTATAGCCAGAATTTTTTGCAGCGGGCTTGTTTTTGTTGATTTTAGCGGTTGGGGGGAGGACGGGACGGACGGGTGACGGGACGGACGGGTGACGGGACGGGGACGGACAGGTCTGGGCGGCGGCTACGACCACGCGATGACTGTGTCCTGCGGGCTGGCGTTATATATAAACATAGTGTCGCCTGGTGCCACCGTGTCAAACCAGGGAACCTGCACCGACGGCACCGGCTGGAACCCGGGCAGGTGATAGTTCCACTGCTGGCCTTGGCTGTCCCAGCGGAAGACCACCGGCACGACCCCGGCAACATTGGCCAGCAGCTCAGACAGGCTCACGGTGTCCTGGCCGCCGAACATGTGCAGGGAATACAGCGGCGGCAAGGTTGCGCTGCCAGCTGGCGCAGGCGGATCCAGCAGATCCTGGGGGCTGTAGCTGAAGGTTATGTTGCGCGGCACATAGGCCATGACCAAGTCGCCCCGGTTCAGTCGGGTCAGGCTGGCCAGATTGCCCGTGGACGACCAGCCGCTCCAAGACTGCTGTTGCGCATTCCACACCCAGATGCTGCTGACGGCATCGCTCAGCGCGCCGGCGAACTCAGACGGCGTGGTGCCGCTTGGTCCGTTGAACCGCAGAATCGTCCAGCCCCGAGTCAGCTGACGGCGGGTCTGCGAAGGTTCGCAGTCATATTCCAGCACGGCTTCAAAATCGTCTATTGCGGTCACGTCCACATAGCGTTCCCCGTTGACGTCCTGGCGGTCGCTTCGCAGGGCGCAACCCTCGGGAGAAGCCACTTCTGCCACCCGCAACACACAGCCGATCAGCTGGGAGCCGATGCGTGTGAAGGCCGGCAGGTCATAGGTTGCCTGGGGGTTGGGCCGGGAGTTGGCCGGCGCGGTGCCCTGGCCGATGATTGTGCTGTCGCCGACTGTTGCGGGGATGTTGTAGGTAGCTCCGACCCTGGCCGATATTCCTCCAAACATGTCGGTGTCGCCGCCGCAGGCTCCTGGAACGGAGACACGCACCCTGAATGTTTCAGTGGAGCTATATGCTTGGCCGTCGCGCGCCGGCACTCGCAGGATCACGCTTATGGGTTGGCGGTTGGACTGGGTTGTGGTTTCGGTTTCGGTTTCGTCTTCGGTTGAGCCTGCGCCCGCGCCAGCACCCGCGCCCACGCCAGCACCCGCGCCTGAGCCCGCGCCCGCGCCCACGCCAGATCCCGAACCCGCGCCCACATTATTCTGCGGCGGCGGCGGAGGCGAATACCTATACTCTGCCGAAGCCGCTTGCGTGGCACTCACCGAAGCCGAAGCTCCTGGCAGCAAAGACAACCGACCAGAACCAGCCTGGGGCTGGAACTCAACGCCATAGGAGCACCTGTCGGCAGAATCCTGGGGCCGATCAACCAGCAAAGCGGCATCGCTTGACAAGCTGACGTTGCCGTTGCTGTCGATATCATAGGTTTCGGTTTCAGTCGGGGTGCAGTTTTCGTCAGCCGAAGTGAAGCTGACAGAGATGGTGGCCGCCGCGCCGCTGGCAGACGTTATATTGACGGTTGGGCTGAAAATTGTTTGTGCGTTTGTGTAGTCAGCCGCCACCGACCGGGCAGTTGCGGTGACAGACGAGCCAGCCGCAACCTGAACCAAATCATCAGGCACAGCCTCGCTGTCGAACGACACATCATAGGAACACCGCGCCGCCACACCTTCGGGCCGATCCACCAAACTCGCCGCCACACTGGTCAGCGAAACCACACCGCCGTTGGCAACCGTGTGAGTCTCAGACGCCGAAGCTGTGCAACCGGAATCCGCGCCGCCCACCCGCGAGAACGTCACAGTGAAGCTCACCCCCGAAAAAGCATTGCTCGCGGACTCGTCTGTTGCCGTGCCAGGGTCATCATCGCCGTTGAACTGCGGAACTTCAATCGCAACCGCCGGCGCGAAATTGCTGACCGCATTGTCAAAATCAGCCTCAACAGCCCGAGCAGTTGCGCTCACGGACAAGCCAGCCGAGGACTGAACCAAATCATCAGGCACAGCATCGCTGGCGAACGCCACATCATAGGCACACCGCGCCGCCACACCTTCGGGGCGATCCACCAAACTCGCAGCCACGCTGATCAGCGAAACCGAACCGTTATCTCCAACTGTGTGGGTCTCGCTCACAGACGTGGTACAACCCTCGGCGGCCGACGTGAATGCAACTGTGAAGCTCACACCAGCAAAAGCATTGCGCGCGGACTCGTCTGTTGCCGTGCCAGGGTCATCATCGCCGTTGAACTGGGGAACCTCAATGGAAACAAACGGCGCGAAATTGGTGGCCGCATTGTCATAGACAGCAGCCACCGACCTGGCAGTCGCAGACACCGACGAGCCAGCCGAAACCTCAACCAACCGGGACGGCACAGCCGAAGTCGCAAACGTCACGTTATATGTACAGCGCGCCAGCACACCTTCGGGCCGATCCACCAAACTCGCCGCCGCACTAGACAACGACACCACACCATTGTCTCCAACTGTGTGGGTCTCGCTCGCAGACGTGGTGCAACCCGAAGCGGCAGACGTAAACGTCACCGTGAAACTCACCCCAGCAAAAGCATTGGCTGTGCCGCTGTCTGCGTTATATTGCGGGACCTCAACAGAAACAGCCGGCGCAAAATTGCTGACCGCATTGTCATAGACAGCCGCCACCGACCTGGCAGTCGCAGACACCGACGAGCCAGCCGAAACCTCAACCAAACCATCAGGCACAGCATCGCTCGCAAACACCACACTATATGTACACCGCGCCAGCACACCTTCGGGCCGATCCACCAAACTCGCCACCGCACTCGACAACGACACCACGCCGCCGTTGGCGACTGTGTGTGTCTCGCTCGCGGAAGTGGTGCAACCTGAAGCGGCGGACGTAAACGTCACCGTGAAACTCACACCCGCAAACGCATTGACCGAGCCACCATCAGCGTTGAACTGCGGCACCTCAACAGAAACAGCCGGCGCAAAATTGCTGACCGCATTGTCATAGACAGCCGCCACCGCCAGGGCATCCACATTCACCGACACACCAGCCGAGGACTCAACCAATCGGGACGGCACAGCCGAACTATCAAACACCACATCATAGGCGCACACCGTGTCGCTGTCTTCGGGCCGGCCAATCAGCGAAACGCCAGAGCCGGCCTCCAGGCTGACGGTGCCGTTGGCAGCCACCACGTGCCTCTCAGACACAGACGAACTGCAACCTTCGTCAGACGAGGAGAACGTAACCGTGAAGACGACCCCTGCAAAGGCATTGCTCGCCGACTCGTCAGCGACCGTGCCCGGGTCGTCATCGCCGTTGAACTGCGGCACCCTGATGGTCGCCCGCGGCACGAACACAACCTCAGCGTTGTTGTATGACACCGACGCGCTGGTCGTGGCAGTCACAGAAGTGTCCGCTGATGCCTGAAGCAACTCATCGGGCACGGCATCGCTGGCGAACGCGACCACATAGGCACACCGCGCCACAACGCCTTCGGGACGGTCAACCAGAGTTGCGGGATCGCCCTCGAGGTTGGCCGATGTGGTGTCGTCGTCCGGCACCAGATAGGTCTCCGTGTCGGAAGCAATGCAGCCGGGCGCCGAGGAGGTGTAGGTGACCGTGAAGCTGGTGTCGCCGAAGCCAACGGGCACCGTGATGGTCGTGTTCGGAGCGAAGTTGGACAAGACATTGCCATAGTCGGCTGCCACCGAAGCAAGTGCACTGACGGTCATTCCGATGGAGGTTTCAACCAAGCTGACCGACACGGCATCGCTGGCAAAGACAACATCATAGACGCAACGGGCCGCAACACCCTCGGGGCGATCCACCAGACTGGCCGCCGCGCCGGTGAGCGAAACCAAACCGCCGTTGCCAACCGTGTGGGTTTCGCTGGCCGACGCAGTGCAGCCCCCATCGGCATCCGATGCCCGCGTGAAAGAGACAGCGAATAAAACGCCAGCAAACGCATTGTTGGAGCTGCCGTCCCCATTGAACTGCGGCACCTCAATCGACACTTCAGGCGCAAAGTTGGTGGCCACATTGTCAAACTCAGCCTCGACCGCCTGGGCAGTCGCGCTCGCAGTCGAGCTGGCCGAGGCTTCAACCAGGTCGTCGGGCACAGCACCAGTGGCGAACACCACATCATATGCGCAGCGAGCTGTGACTCCCTCGGGGCGATCCACCAAACTGGCAGCCGCGCTGGTGAGCGAAACCAAACCGCTGTTGCCAACCGTGTGGGTCTCAGTGGCCGACGCAGTGCAACCCCCATCCGCATCCGATGCCCGCGTGAAAGAGACAGAGAACTGCACGCCAGCAAAAGCATTGCGCGCCGACTCGTCGGTGGCCGTGCCGGGATCATCGTCCCCGTTGAACTGGGGCACCTCAATCGCAACCTCCGGCGCGAAGTTGGTGGCCACATTGTCAAACTCAGCCTCAACCGCCTGGGCAGTCGCACTCGCAGCTGAGCTGGCCGAAGCCTCAACCAAATCATCAGGCACAGCATCGCTGGCGAACGCCAAATCATAGGAACAACGCGCGGTGACTCCCTCTGGGCGATCCACCAGACTGGCCGCCGCGCTGGTGAGCGAGACCGAACCGTTGTCGGCCACTGTGTGGGTTTCGGTGGCGGACGCGGTGCAACCGGAATCAGCATCGCCCACCCGCGTGAACGTAACCGTGAAGCTGACTGACGCAAAAGCATTGTGCGCCGACTCGTCCGCGCTCGTGCCGGGATCATCATCCCCGTTGAACTG
>CAZERQ010000144.1:0-1576 GCA_964514465.1 uncultured Acidimicrobiales bacterium | reverse complement strand
CTGAACAGCCAAACCAGAAATCGCAGGCCAGGCAACATCATAGCGACACGAAACGCTCGCACCCGGCGGCCGGTTCACCAGCGAAGCAGAACCAGTAACCTCGCTCAGTCCGTCATCGCCTATCTCAACCGCGGCAACATCCGAAGTGGTGCAGCCACCGTCAGACCCCGCAACCCGCGTGAAAGTCACCACAAATTCCGTGCCCGACCAGTCATTCACCCCAACCACAGCGTCCTCGGTCTGCGGCACAACCACCACCACCACAGGCTCAAAATAAATCTCCTGATAGACCGCCCGCGCCGTCACCGCACCGGCATTGATCCCCACGCTGGCATCCGACTGCAACCCCAAAACCCGCGCCTGGTCATGCAGCGGAAATCTCACCAGATACTCACACCCGTGACCCACCAACCGCACCGCAGGATCGCTCGCCCGCCGCGCCACCGAACCGCCGCCGCTCACCACATAGACCGCGCTGGCAGCCCCCGAACATTGCGGCCCCGACCCCACAGGCTCAAACCTGACCGCAAAGCTGTGCCCCGAAAAATCATTGGCCCCGTCGTCATCGGCATCGGTCTGGGGAACCTCAATATTCACCGTGGGCTCAAAATATTGCGTTGGCTCAGCAAAAGCAGAATAGGTATATCCAAAGTTGGCGGCAGGCGCATCCCAGGCAATCTGAGCCAAAGCAATCCCCCGCAGGCGCAACGACCCAACCTGAGTGGGAGCTATCACATAATATCGGCAGCGGACGGTCTCCCCCACCGGCTGATCCACCAGCGAAATCGGGTCGAAACCTGACCGCAGGCCAACCGTGCCGTTGTCGCGCACCACATAGGAAGCGTTGACCGGAGCAGAGCACGCATCCGATATCCCGCCCCGCTTGGTGATCAGAACACGGAAGATGTGCCCCGAAAAATCGTTGGCGTCATCGTTGTCGGCATCCAGAGGTGGCACGCTGATGGAGACGGTGGCCGTGAACATGGACGGACGCTCGGTCGAGGCCGACCGGGCATAGGAAGCCGAAGCCTGGGGCGAACTGGCGCGAACATCAGCCGTGGCACCCGACTGCAGCTCCAGGTCGCCGACGGGAGACGGGAAGAATACGTCATAGACGCACTCGGTGGTCTGGCCGGCGGGCAGGTTCACCAACTCAACCCGCTGATTAAAAACTCGCAGGACCCGGCCGGTGTCGCGCACCGCAAAGACTATGCTTTCAAACGCGGTGCAAGCCGAGCTGGCTCCGTTCTGGCGCACAAAATCAACCTGGAAACGATGGCCGGAAAAGTCATTGGCGCCGTCATTGTCGGCATCGGTCTGCGGCACGGAGATGTCCACCAAAGGAGTGAAATATGTCGGAGTGGCTGAGGCGGCCCGCCCATATTCGGCTGAGGTTCTCGGTTGGGCTCTTAAAACATATCTAAATCCGCCGCCCGGCCTCAACGTCAGATTCCCTGGGCTGGACTCAAAACTCACCCCATAGGAGCAGTCAAACACCCGAGTCAGACGGGCCCTGTCAATCAGCCTGAACGCGGCCGCATCGGATGGGCGGCCGACCGTGCCGTCATTGCGCACC
>CAZERQ010000143.1:0-4195 GCA_964514465.1 uncultured Acidimicrobiales bacterium | reverse complement strand
AGCGAGCACGCCGCCAACCTGTTCGCGCTGGCCGAGATGGGCAACATCTACACCCGCATCATGAACCCCACCCAGGGAGTTTTTGAGGCCAGGGTCGCCAGTCTGGAAGGAGCCACCGAAACCGCGGTCGGCATTCCCGGGGCGTTGGCGGTCAGCAGCGGCCAGGCTGCCGAGACGCTGGCCATCCTCACTTTGGCCCAAGCCGGCGACCATATTGTTTCGGACGCCTCGCTCTATGGCGGCACCGAGAACCTCTTCCGCCACACTCTGCCAAAGATGGGCATCGAGGTCTCCTTCGTGGACGAGCCCGCGGACATGGACGCCTGGCAGGCCGCCGTCCAGCCGAACACCAAGTGCTTCTTCGGCGAGACCATCCCCAACCCCAAGAACAACTTCCTGGACATCCCCGCGGTGGCGGAGGTGGCCCACAAAAATGGCGTGCCGCTGATGGTCGACAACACCGTGGCCTCGCCTTGGCTGGTTCGCCCGTTTGAGCATGGCGCCGACATCGTGGTTCATTCGGCCACCAAGTTCATCGGCGGGCACGGCACCTCCATCGGCGGCCTGATTGTGGACGGCGGCAGCTTCGACTTCAGCCAGAACGACAAATTCCCTGGCTTCACCGAGCCCGACCCCAGTTATGGCGGCCTGGCGTATTGGCCGGCTCTGGGCGCGGGTTCATACATCATCAAGGCCCGGGTGCAGATGCTGCGCGACATCGGCGCGGCCATAGCCCCGTTCAACTCGTTTTTGTTTTTGCAGGGGCTGGAGACGCTGAGCTTGCGTATGGAGCGGCACTGCGCCAACGCCCAGGTGGTGGCCGAGTTTCTGGATGGACGAAGCGAGGTGGAAGAGGTGTTCTATTCTGGCTTGCCATCCAGCCCGACCCACAAGCTGGCCAAGAAGCTGACTGGCGGCCGCGGGTTCGGTTCGGTTCCGTCATTCGTGGTCAAGGGTGGCAGGCCTGCCGGGCAGAAGTTCGTTGAGTCCCTGAAGCTGCACAGCCACGTGGCCAATCTGGGCGATGCCAAAAGCCTGGTGATCCACCCTGCTTCCACGACCCATTCGCAGCTTGAGGAGGAGCGACAGATTGCGGCCGGGGTTCAGCCGGGCCAGGTCAGGCTGTCGGTCGGTCTGGAATCGATAGACGACATTATCGCCGACCTTGAGCTGGGCTTTGCGGCCTTGAAGTAGGTCGCGGCGGCACGGCATGAAGCAGGCTGCGGTTGCCACACGTATATATAACGTATGCATCGCAGTTGGCTATACGTATTTAATTGCGGCCTCAATCACGGCACTTGAGTTCTGTCGCCCAACGACGCGCCTGACGCCACCCCCGACGCAACACCAGCCGAAGCCCCCCACCAGCTGAACCCGTCCCAGAAAGTCCTGGTGACGGCGGGGCTGATGCTGGGCACATCGCTGGCCGCGCTGGACCTGCTCATCATCGTCACCGCCCTGTCCGACATCGCCAGCGACCTGGGCCGGCTGTCGGACGCACCCTGGATCTTCACCTCATATCTCTTGGGCCACACCGTGGCGGTGATGGTCTGGGGCAAGCTGGGCGACCAGTTCGGCCGGGGCCGGGCATTCACCGTGGCCATCACCGGCTTCATCGTGGCATCGGCGCTGGCGGGCGCGAGCCAAAGCCTGGCCATGCTGGTGGGCGCCCGGCTGCTGCAGGGTCTGGCGGGCGGCGGACTGGTGGCACTCAGCCAAGGCATCATCGGGGATTTCGTGCCGGCGCGCAACCGGGGCGGATACCTGGCCGCCATGACCTCCATCTGGACAATCGCCGCGCTGCTGGGCCCGTTGCTGGGCGGGCTGCTGGTGGAGTCGGTTGGCTGGCGCTGGATTTTCTATATGAACCTGCCGTGGGGTCTGGTGGCCATCTTGTTGGTGTCGCCCGCCCGCCGGTTCCGTCCGGAAAAGCAGCGACCCGACATCGACTATCGCGGCGCCGGACTTTTGATGCTGGGGCTGGGACTGGTGACCGTCGGCGCGGCCCTGCTCGACAGCGGCTGGCAGCTGATGTTGCCGGGTTTGGTGGTGGGCGCGGCGGTGCTGGCGCTGTTCGGGTTCGCCGAGCTGCGCCCCGGAGTGGCCGACCCGGTGGTGCCGCTGTCCATGTTCGGCCACCGGACGGTGCGGGTCAGCTCGGCTGCCACGTTCCTGTTCGGCGTGGCCAACTTCGGCTCGGCCATCTTGATCCCGCTCTATGCGCAGCTGGTGCGCGGCGCCAGCCCCACGGTCGCGGGTTACAGCCTGGCGCCCGTGCCGGTCGGCATCTTGTGCTCGGCCACGGCGGTGGGCTGGCTCATCCGGCGCACCGGGTGGTATCGGTTTTATCCCGCGATGGGCGCGGCGATCTTTGCGGGCGGGGTGCTGTTGCTGATGACGATGGAACCCGACACGCCGCTTTGGACGGCGCTGGCCTATGCGTTCGTGGCCGGGCTGGGCAACGGGATGATCCAGCCGGTGGTCACCATCGCCATCCAGGATTCGGTGCCCTATCGCGACTTGGGCGCCGGCACCGCGCTGGCCATATCCATGCGGTCGCTGGGACAGACGGTCGGCACGGTGATCATCGGGGTGCTGCTGACGGCACGGGTGTATGACGAGTTGTCCGACGTGGAGTTGGTGAACGAGCGAGGCGAGGTGCTTGGTGTGGATGAGCTGGAGGACAAGCCGGAGTTGGTGGACACGCTGGCCGGGCCGGTGCAAGATGCCGTGGCGGCTGCCTATGATGTGGCCATCGACAGCACCTTTGCGTTCATGGCGGCGGCCAGTTTCGTGGCGGCTGTGGTGGCGCTGCGGTTGCCGCCCAAACCGCTGGCCTCGTCCGCGCCCGCCGTCCCCGCCGCGCCCGCCGAGCCGTCTGTCCCCGCCGCGCCCGCCTCACCGTCCGTCCCTGTCGACCCGTCTGGGGAAAATGTCAGTGGGGTCGGCTAAGGTAATTTGTATGCTCCAAAATGCCGCAGCCCCGAACCGAGTCCCGAGCCCGAACCGAACTCCAACCCCGCGCCATGATTGACGTCAACGAAGCCCCCAGCGAAATGCTCCTGCCCGACCCCGAGCCACAGGAGCAGCTCTACACCTTAATATCCGTGGACGACCACCTGGTCGAGCCGCCCTGGATTTTCGAGAAACGGGTGCCCGCCAAGTTCGCCGACCTCGCCCCCAAGGTGGTCGAAACCGAAGCCGGCGCGCAGCAGTGGGAATTTGACGGCAAGGTGTTCGCCCAGCTCGGCTTCAACGCCCTGGTCGGACGCAAGGATCGGGACGACTTCACGGTTGAGCCGGCCAGGTTCTCAGACATGCGGCGCGGCTCCTGGGACATACACCACCGCGTGCGCGACATGGACTTGGGCGGCATCTGGGCGTCCATCTGCTTCCCCAGCCAGATCACCGGATTTTGCGGACGGGTCTATTCCGACTGCTCCGACCCCGAGCTCGGCCTGGCCGTGACCCGCGCCTTCAATGACTGGATTTTTGAGGAGTGGTGGGGCAGCTACCCCGAGCGCATCATTCCCATGGGCATCACCTGGCTGCGCGACGCCGACCTCGCGGCAGACGAAATCAGGCGCAACGCCGAGCGGGGTTTCGTGGCGGTGACCCTGCCGGAGCAGCCGCAGAACATCGGCTTGGAGTCGCTGCATTCCGGCTGGTGGGATCCGGTCATCGCGGCTTGTGTTGAGACCGACACGGTCATCTGTTTGCACATCGGCTCGTCGGGTCAGCTGCTGCCGACCGACCCGGCCGGGCCGTCCGTGGGTTGCGGCGCCACCAAGTTCCAGGTTCAGGCATATTCGGCCTGCGCCGAGTGGATCTGGTCAAAGATACCGCTGCGCTTTCCGGAGGTGAAGCTGGCCTTCAGCGAGGGCGGCATCGGCTGGGTGCCGGTGATGTATGACCGGCTCAAGCACCAGATCGACATATCGGGGCACGGCCGCAGCTTCTGGCCCGCAGACGACATCGGCCCGCACGAGGCGCTGTTGCGCAACGGATATTTCTGCACCATCAACGATCCGTCCACGATTGACGCGGCGCTGGCGCTGGCGCCCGACAAGATCATGGTGGAAACCGACTATCCCCACGCCGACAGCACCTGGCCGAACTGCCAGACCCACCTGCATGATATGTTGTCGCACTTGCCCCAAGCCGATGTCGATCGCCTGACGCATCTGACCGCGGC
>CAZERQ010000142.1:0-18082 GCA_964514465.1 uncultured Acidimicrobiales bacterium | reverse complement strand
GTGAATATATGCCAGGTCGTCATCGGTCATCAGCTGGTGGCAGGGTATCAGCACCCCGTGCTCCATCACCGCATCGGCATTGGCCAGCCCGCCCCGCCCCTGGCGCATCGGTATCTTGGCCATCATCGGCTGGCGCGCCAGGTTGCCCGTCCAGACCATGCGCGTCGCCACGCCGCGCTGTTTCATGTGCGACTGGAACTGCGGTCGGCTGAAGGGCGCGTCGGGCCGCAGCTGCACAGGAAACTGCAGCCAGCAGGTCTCCAGTTCTGCCAGCTCCCGGGTGGGCACGAAAATCTCCGGATGGTCCGCCAGAAATTCCATGTGCGCGCGGGCGTTGTGGCGTCGCCGCTCGGCAAACTCGGCCACCCGATCCAGCTGCACCAGGCCAAAAGCAGCGGCCACCTCGGACGGCTCAAAGTTGTGCCCCAGCAGCTCGAACACAAACAGCTGGTCATAGGCGATGCCGTCCAGGTCGCGCACAAACCGCCCCCGCTGGTCGCGCTGGGAGCCGTAGAATCTGGTCTCCGAACTGCGCCCCCAACGCCGCAGCAGCAGAGCTTTGTCCCACCAGTCGTTGCGGTCAACCATCACCATGCCGCCGGTGCCCATGGCTGTGATGATGTGGCTCATGGCGAAGCTGGTTACTGAAATGTCGGCCCGGGTGCCGGTGGGGGTGCCGCGCAGTCTGGCGCCGAAAGTGTCACAGGAATCCTCCACCAGCCAGAGCTTGTGGCGGTCGGCGATGTCGCGCAGCACATCCCAGTCGGGGCAGTTGCCGGCCAGGTTGGGCACCACCATGGCTTTGGTGCGTGGGCTCAGGTTGTCCTCGATTTGGGAGGTGTCGATTTGATAGGTGTTCGGGTCGACATCGATGATCACCGGCACAAGACCCGCCCGGATGCCCGGGGCGACGGTGGTGGAGAAGGTCACCGCCGAGGTGATGAACTCGTCGCCCGACTGGAGAAGCGGTGGGCTGTCGGTTGGCTGGTCACCGGTTGGCGGGTCACCGGTTGGCGGGTCGGGGTGGTCGCCAGGTTTGGTTCCGCCGGGCCCGGTCAGCAAATCATAGGCAACCTGAAGCGCGGACGAGCCGGAGTTGACCATGATCCCGTGCTCTTTGCCCCAGGCCTGTGCGGTGCGCTGCTCCATCTGCGCCACATTTTCTCCCACCCTGATGGAGTTGTCCAGCACTTTGTTGACGGCAGCCTTTTCCCGCTCGTCATAGTAGGCGCCTATGTAGTCAATGGATCTCATGGGCGAAGCCTCATGTCGCAGACCTCAGGCGAGCCCCTGCATTTTGGCGGCGGCGGCCCGGTGCTGGCGCAGCTTGTCCTCCAAGCCGTCAACCCGCAGCTCACCGTCTCTCACCAAAGCCCGCCCGGCGATGACCGTATGATGAGCCCCCAGCGGCCCGCAGCGCAACCATCCCTCAATCGGATCCGACAGAGCCCCTGCAAACGCCGCGCCAGCCAGTTTCCACGCCACCACATCGCCGACCGCCCCCACGGAAATCTCCCCCAGCTCGCCTTGTCGGCCCAGACATGCGGCGCTGCCTCGGGTGGCCATCTCCAGGGCGTCCCGGGCGGTCATCAGCTGGGGCGCCGCGCCGTTGCCAGCCTCGCCGCCACCGTCCGCACCTTCGCCAGCTTCGCCCAAGCCATCCCGCAGCCGTCCCTGCAGATAGGCCATGCGCGCCTCCGTCCAAAGCGAAGCCGAATCAGCCGAAGACGACCCGTCGCACCCCAACCCCACCGGCACACCAGCGGCCCGCAGCTCACGCACCGGCGCCAGCCCCGAACCCAAAATCATGTTGGAGCTGGGGCAATGCGCCACCCCGACCCCGCCAGCCCCCAACCGGCCAATCTCAGCCGGCGAAGGATGCACGCAATGGGCGATCCAAGTCCGGTCGCTGGCCCAGCCCACCGACTCAAACAGCTCAACCGGAGTCATCTGGTGCGTCTCGCGGCAATAGTCATCCTCGTCGCGCACCTCGGCCAGATGCGTGTGCAGCCGCACATCCAGGCGCGCCGCCAACTCAGCGGTGTCCGCCATTATCTGCGTGGTCACCGAAAAGGGCGAACACGGAGCCAGCGCAATCCGCAGCATCGCCCCCGGCTCGGAATCGTGCCAGCGGCTCACCGCCTGCTCGGACGCCTCAAGAATTTTGTCGTGATGCTCCACCACTTCGTCGGGCGGCAGGCCTCCGTCTTTTTGCGACAGCGACATGGAGCCGCGGGTGGGATGGAAGCGAAAACCCAGCTCAGCCGCGGCTGCGATCTGGCCGGCCAGCACATCCCCGCCGCCGTGCGGATGAATGTATAGATGGTCGCTTGACGTGGTGCAGCCGCCCTGGGCCAACTCCGCCAGACCCACCCAAGCCGACAGATACGAGCTGTCCTCATCCAGTCGGGCCCACAGCGGATACAGCGTCCGCAGCCACTCAAACAGTCCCCCCGTCAGCGACGGCGCATAGGCACGGGTGAGGTTCTGATAGAGGTGGTGGTGGGTGTTGATCAGCCCGGGCGTGACCAGACAGCCGTTGGCGTCCAGCACCTCTTCGGCATCGGGCTCCTCACCCGGTGCGCCCACGCCCGAGACGAAGCCGTTCGAGATGGCCACCCAGCCGCCGGCAATCTCGGTGCGGTCGCCGTCCATGGTGGCAACCAACAGGGAATTTTTGATCAGCAGGTCGGCCATGTCAGATTGCCGTGCTAGATTATGGGAGATGGATTGCGAGACATTATTATTTGATTTTACCCGACCGCGGCGCGCGCGTCTGACCGCGCATCCGCATCGCCTCCAAACATGATTCTTTCAGACCGCAGCATCACCGAAGCCATCCAAGCCGGGCGCATTGAGATCGACCCGCTGGACATGACCGCCGTCCAACCCTCGTCGGTGGATCTGCATCTGGATCGCTATTTTTTGGAGTTCCGAAATCACACGCTGGGCCACATTGACGTCAAGCAGAAGATGGAGGGGCTGAACGAGCGGGTGGAGATTCCGGCCGATGGCGTTTTTGTGCTGCACCCGGGGCAGTTCGTGCTGGGCTGCACCAAGGAGCGGATCCGCCTGCCCGATGATCTGGTGGCGCGGCTGGAGGGCAAATCCAGTTTGGGCCGGCTGGGTCTGCTGATTCATTCCACCGCTGGGTTCGTGGATGCCGGCTGGAACGGGCAGCTGACTTTGGAGCTGTCCAATGTGGCGACTTTGCCGATCACTTTGTATCCGGGGATGGCCATTGGGCAGATCAGTTTTTTGCAGATGACCACGCCGGCAGACCGGGCATATGGTTCGGGGTCGGTCGGCTCAAAATACCAGGATCAGGTGGGCCCGATCGCCAGCCGCTATTGGGAGAATTTCGAGGACAGGGACTAGTGGGGGGGACTAGCCGGGCGGGGACTAGGCAGACCGGCACTAGCCGCCGGGTTGCATCAGCTCTTGGGCCTGTTGCACCCAGTTCCATTTTCTGATTCTGCCGGGGGCGTCCAGAGCCAACTCCAGAGTTTCGATTTGGGCTTTTGACAGGGCGGCGATTTGGGCATAGGTGGTGACGCCTTCCCGGCGCAGCAAGGCGACCAGTCGTGGGTCGGTGCCTTTGATTAATGCCAGGTTGTCGGGTTTGGCGTCGGGGTCGGCTGGGGGGATTGGCGCGGGGGTTGCGGCCTCTGCGGGAGGCGCGGAAGCTGGCGCGGGGGTGGCTGGCGCGGGACTGGACGCGGGCGCGGCAGACGCGGCGGGTGCGGGAGGCGCGGAAGTTGGCGTGGGCGCGGCCACAATTTCAGCCACGGCGACTTTGGCAGCCTGGGAGATGGTAACGGGCGTGGCCGTAACGGGTGCGGGCGCACGGGACGGCGACGCGGCACCATTGACAGAAACGGCAGCGGGCGCAACATCACCAGCCGGACTTGTCCCATTCCCAGACTCACCGGCCTCGATCGCCTCCAGCAAATGCAGCGCGATGTCTCCCACCTTCACATCCTCCTCCTCAACCCCTTCCCCCTTCACCCCGTCGTCAATCATCACATAGCAAAACGGACAAGCCGTCGCAATCCTGTCTGCCCCGGTCGCCAGCAGCTCCTGCGAACGCTCCACATTGACCTTCGTCCCGACATGCTCCTCCATCCACATCCGCGCCCCGCCCGCTCCGCAGCACATCCCCTTGGTGCCGTTGCGCTCAGCCTCCACCACCTCGATTCCGCCGATCGCTCCGACCACCCGCCGAGGTGCCAGATAGACATCGTTGTGCCGCCCCAAATAACACGAATCGTGATACACGAACCGCCCATTCAGGCGAGCCTGCGACACGTCCAGCCGTCCGTCCGCCACCAGCCGCTCCAACAGCTGGGAATGATGCACCACCTCATAATGCCCGCCCAGCTGCGGATATTCATTGCCCAACGTGTTGAAGCAGTGCGGGCACTGGGTGATGATCTTGCGCACCCCCATGGCGTTCAGCGTCTCGATGTTCTGCGAAGCCAGCATCTGAAAAATATATTCGTTGCCCGACCGCCTGGCCGGGTCGCCGGTGCAGGCCTCCTGCGGGCCCAAAATGGCAAAGTCCACGCCCGCCCGCTGCAGCAGCTGCGCCATGGCCCGGGTGACCTTGCGGTTCTTGTCGTCAAAACTCCCCGCGCAGCCCACCCAATAGAGATACTCAGCCTCCAGCGGATTGCCCCCTTCGATGATCCTCACCCCGTCCAGCCCGTCAGCCCAACCGGCCCGCTCGGTCTGCGACATCCCCCACGGGTTAGACTGGTTCTCCATCGCCCGATATGCCGTCCCCAGCTCGCTGGGAAAATCGCTCTCCATCAGCGAAAGATAGCGCCGCATGTCCAAAATCTTGTCCAAAATGTCGATGTTGACCGGACAGATCTCGTCGCACGCCTTGCATGATGTGCACGCCCACAGCTCCTCCGACGTGATCCGCTCGAACACATTGGGGGCGGTGACCGTCACCTCGGGATCAGACCCCACAGGCGGCGAAGTCGGCGGTGTGCCCGTGGCGGACATCACCTCGCCCACCTTGAGCACAATCTCGCGGGGGTCAAGCGTCTTGCCCGTGGCGTGGGCGGGACAGACGGAGGTGCAGCGTCCGCAGATGGTGCAGGAGTCGGTGTCCAGCAGCTGCTTCCAGGTGAAATCGGAGATGGTGGCCGCCCCGAAAGTTTCCAGCTCGCTCTCCATCAGATTCGGCATGGCGCGCATGGCACCTTTGGGGCGCTCCTTGTCGCGCAAAAACATGTTCAGCGGGGAGGTGATCATGTGGCGCAGCATGGTGATGGGCAAAAGCAGCAGGAACAAAACGAAAACCCCCACGTGCGCGATCCACCAGAACTGGTGCCAGCCCGCCAGGTTGCCCAGCCCGTCCACCGCTTGAGCCAGCGGATAGCCGATCAGCGACCACCGCTCAAAGCTGGGCGTGCCGTTCTCGGCGATGCGGAAGGCTTCGGTCAAAAAGCCGGTGACCGACAGTGCCAGCAGCGTGCCCAGGATGACAGCGTGCTCGGGTTTGGTCTTGATGCTGATGCGATAGGGACGAAGCGAGCGGGGGCCCCAGCGCCGCGCCGCCGCCCAGATGACGCCCACCGCCAGCACCACGCCGGCGATGTCGCCTATGGCTGAATAGATCTGGTAGCCGAGGCCGTGGAGGAATTTGGCTTCGGGCGGCAGCTGGTGGTCTACTTCCAGCGTGGCGGTGACGCCCACCAGCACCAGAAACGAGAAATAGATCATGGAATGCATCAGGCCGGCCGCGGGGTCGCGCATCAAGGTGGCCATGGTGGTGCCGGCTCGCAGATCCTTGAGGCGCCGGTGGAGGCTGGCGCGCCCGGCTTGGGTGAACAGGCTGGCGCGGGTCAGCTTGCGCTCGTCGGTTGTGCCGCGCTGCCAGTTCTTGACCCGGTTGGCGAACAGCACCGACACCAGCACCAGCACCAGCGGGATGATGGTGTAAAAGGCTGCCTTGAGCGGGCCGGGGATGTTGTCAAAGACGGCGCGGGTGACCGAGCTGTCGCTCTTGAAGCCGGTGATGGTGGCGACAATGCCCGATGCCGCGGTGAACAGCGCCAGTGCAACACCCAGCCCGATGACGATGTGGGACGGGCGCAGGGGTGTTCTGGTTTTGGGTGGCGCCGGCTCGGGTTGGTCTGGCGCGGGTTCGGCTGGCGCGGGTTCGGCTGGCGCGGGTTCGGCTGGCGCGGCGGTCGATTTGGTCGGCGCGGGCCCTGACGCTTCGGTTTGGTCTGGCGCGGTCTGCGTGGCTGTCATTTCAAAAAAGGTTAGTGGGAAAGTGGCAGGTTGGCGGGAAAGTGGCGGCTCAGCGGGAACGCTGCAGGTAGCGCTCATCCAGGGAGACATTGCGCACGGGCTTGAGGTTGCCGTCCAGCTCATAGCAAAACGGGATGCCGGTTGGAATGTTTACGTCCATGATGGCAGCATCGTCCAGCTCGTCCAGCAGTTTCACCAATGCTCGCAGGCTGTTGCCGTGTGCCACCACCAAAACCAGCTTGCCGGCCAGCAAGTCGGGGGCGATGACTTCGTTGAAGCAGGGCAGCATCCGCTGGGTAACATCTGCCAGGCACTCCGTCAGGGGGATGTCGAAAACACCCGCGCCCGTGGCCGCACCCGCGGCGGCGCCTGCACTCGCGAGGTCGGCATAGAGCGGATCGGTGTTGGGGTTATAGGGGTTGTCCGGGGTGATGGGCGGAGGCTGGACGTCATAGCTGCGCCGCCAGATGTGAACCTGCTCGTCGCCATATTTGCGCGCGGTTTCGGCTTTGTCCAGGCCAGTCAGGTTGCCGTAGTGCCGCTCGTTCAGACGCCAGTCCCGCCGCCACTCCACGACAGGTGCCGCGCCGTTCGTGTTGTCCGTGCCGCCGTCCTCGCGCTTCGCGTTGTCCCCCAAAACATCGCCCCCGAAAATCTCACGCGCCGCCAACTGCGCCGTCTGGATAGCCCGGGTCAGCACCGAAGTGTGGATCACATCTGGCACCAGCTGCGCCTGCTTCAGGATCTGTCCGGCAGCCACCGCCTCATCGCGACCCTGCGGAGACAGCGGGCAGTCATACCACCCCGTGAATTTATTCTCCAGATTCCAGGTGCTCTGACCGTGCCTGAGCAGCAAAAGTTGGTGCGACATATCTGAGGTGGGCGGGGCAGGTGGGAATTCAGCCCAGCCCCGAACCGAGCGAACCGATCAACTAGTGGCCGATGGCCAGCCCGGTGTCCAGGTCAAAGTAATGCAGGTTCTCCACCCGCACGGCAACCTCAATGCTGTCGCCGATCTCAATGTGGGTGCTGGGGTCGAACCGGGCCGCCAGACGGCTGGGATAGCTGCGCTTCACATCCTTGTAGCCGCCCAACTCGGCGCTGACCATATCCTCGGGCAAGTCCAGGGCATCTTCGGACACCACCGGCACAGCCTGAATCTCAAAATGGACGATGACCTCAAAGCCCAGCGACTCCACATTCTGCGCCACCGAACGGAAGCGCTGGTTGGCCGGATGAGCCGATGCGATGTCCGCATCCTCCATGTCCTTGGGGCGGATGCCCACCACCAGGGGCTTGTCCATATAGCCCCTCAGTTCCTGGTTGCGATCCAGCACCGAACGGGGCACGGCCAGCACCTCGTCGCCGATCTCCAGCTTCAGGAATTCGTCGCCCGGGTTGGGATCGCACAGCTTGCCCTCCATCAGATTCATGGACGGCGACCCGATGAACGCAGCCACAAACAGATTGCGCGGCTTCTCGAACAGCACCTGCGGTTCGTCCACCTGCTGGAGCACCCCCCGGTTGATCACCGCCACCCGGTCGGCCATGGTCATGGCTTCCACCTGGTCGTGGGTCACATAGAACGTGGTCACGCCAACCTCGCGCTGCAGTCGGGTGATCTCGCCGCGCATCTGCACCCGCAGCTTGGCGTCCAGGTTCGACAGCGGCTCATCCAGCAAGAACACCTGGGGCTGGCGCACGATGGCCCGGCCCATGGCCACCCGCTGACGCTGCCCGCCCGAAAGCTGCGCCGGCTTGCGATCCAGCATGTCGGTCAGCTCCAGGATGCGAGCGGCTTCGCCCACCCGCTGGGCAATCTCGTCATTGGGCCGGCGCGCCAGCTTCAGCGCAAAGCCGATGTTGTCATAGACCGACATGTGCGGATAGAGCGCATAGTTCTGAAACACCATGGCGATGTCGCGATCCTTGGGCGGCAGGTCGTTGATGATCCGCCCGCCGATGTCGATGGTGCCCGCCGAGATTTCCTCCAGGCCGGCAATCATGCGCAGGGTGGTGGACTTGCCGCAACCGGAAGGGCCGACCATCACCAGGAACTCGCCGTTGTGAATCTCAAGGTTCAGATCCTCAACCGCCACGAAGCCGTTGGGATAGCTCTTGTATACGTTCTGGAAGACGACACCTTCGCTGGTCGCGCCTGGGCCGGCGCCGGCTCCGGCGGAAATGCCAGCACCGGAAGGAGCACCGGCTCCGTTGCTCGCGCTGCTGGGGCCGCTTGCGCCGTCGGTGGTTATGGGGTTTGTTTCTATGGTTGACATGGGCCTGCCTTTGGTTGTGTCGGATGTGTTGTTGTGCATATATTACGGCTAGCCAAACTATAGCACATTTTTTGGGGCGATGTTGCAAATGCGGTTTGGACGCCGCCGCGCCGACGTTGCCACGCGCCCACAGCCCGCAACTGCTAAACTCGTGCCTTATGGATTTTGACGACACTCCACAAGAAGTCGAGTTTCGCGCCAAGGCAATCGCGTTCCTGGATGAGTTCGTGCCCGAGACGAGCGGCCCGGACGACACTTCCTCCCTGCACATCTCCGACCCCGAACAGGAGCAGGCGTATGTCCAGCGGTGCCGCGACTGGCAGCGCACCAAATATGACCAAGGCTGGGCCGGGCTGACCTGGCCAACCGAATACGGCGGCCAGGGTCTGTCAAACATAATGGACGGCATCTTCCGCGAGGAGGAGGCCAAGCGCATCTCCGCCTCGGGAGTCTTCTCGGTGGGCATCGGCATGGCCGGCCCCACCATCATCGCCCACGGAACCGCCCAGCAACAAAACTTTTTTCTGCCCCGCATGCTCCAGGGCGAAGACATCTGGTGCCAGCTGTTCTCCGAACCCAACGCCGGCTCCGACCTGGGCGGCCTGCGCACCACGGCCGTGCGCGACGGCGACGAATGGGTCATCAACGGCCAAAAGGTCTGGACCTCGGGCGCGCAGAACAGCGACTGGGGCATCTTGTTGACCCGCACCGACACCGAAGCGGTCAAGCATCGCGGAATCACCTATTTCCTGGTGGACATGCAAACCGCCGGCATCGACATCCGCCCGCTGGTCCAGATCACCGGCGTGGCTCACTTCAACGAGGTGTTCTTGAGCGATGTGCGCATCCCGCATGAGAATGTGCTGGGCGAGGTGAATGGCGGCTGGGCTCCCATCATGACCACCCTGGCCAACGAACGCACGCTGATTGGTTCGGGCAGCGGGCGCAGCTCGGCCGGCGACCTGGTGGATCTGTCTCGGCGCATGGGCAAGGCCGACGACCCGGTGATCCGCCAACAGATCGCCAGGGTCGCGACCCAGATGGAGCTGCTGAAATATCTGGGCTATCGCACCCGCACGGCCGCCTCCAAAGGTCAGCCCCCTGGCCCGGAGAGCTCCATCATGAAACTCAGCATCTCGCTGCTGTCGCACGATGTGGGCAACTTGGCGATGGCCATGTGCGGGCCCGATGCGATGCTGTCGTCCGGTGTGGACGGCGGACGCTGGGTGCAGGATTTCTTGAGCCAGTGGGGGATCCGCATCGGCGGCGGAACCGACAACATCCAGCGCAACACCATCGCCGAGAAGGTGCTGGGCTTGCCGGCCGAGCACAGGGTCGACAAGGGCATCCCGTTCAAGGACATTCCGACATGAAATTCTCAATGATCTACGAAGCCCAGACGGCCGACACCTCCCCCGAGGCCGAGCGCCAGTTGTTCCACGACTGCGTGGAGCAAGCCGTCTTCGCCGAGGAGATGGGCTTTGACCGCATCTGGGCGGTGGAGCACCACTGCCTGAAATGGTATGCCCACATGAGCGCGCCGGAAATCTTTTTGACCTGGGTGGCCGCCCGCACCTCCAAGATCCGCTTGGGCCACGGGGTGGTGTGCATGCCGTTCGGCTATAACCATCCGCTACGCGTGGCCGAACGGATCGCCACGCTCGATATTTTGTCCGGCGGCCGCCTGGATGTCGGTGCCGGGCGAGGCGCCACGCTGCAGGAAATGTCTGCCTTCGGTGTCAATCCCGAAGACACCTATGACCAGGTGGAAGAAGCGCTGCAGATCATCTCGCGCTGCTGGCTTGAGGACGAGTTCGAGTGGCACGGCTCGCTGGACATCTCCCCGCATCCCATCTTGCCCCGCCCGCAGCAGCTGCCGCACCCGCCGCTGTATCTGGCTTGCACCAAGCGAGACACCGTCAAGCTGGCGGCCGAGCTGGGAGTGGGCGCGCTGGTGCTGGGGTTCGCCGGCATCGAGGAGATACAAATCCTGCGCAAGATATACACCGAAGCGCTGGAGGCCAGGGACGGCAGCCGCTTCGTCTCGCCGCAGCCCAACACGCATTTCTCGGCGCTGTGCCCGACCATCGTGCTGGACGACCGCGAGCAGGCCTATCGCATCGGCGCCCGGGGTCAGCGGTTTTTCGCCGAAGCCATCATGCATTGGAATCTGGGCACGCCTGCACCTCAGGCTGGCAGCGACAGTGATGACGTGTTTGAGGAGGTCAAGAAATCCCGGGAGCGGCTGGTCGCCAAGATCAGCGAGATGCAGATTCCCTTCACCCCCAACACCACCAGCACGCTCAACATCGAGCACGCCTATGGCAACGCCGATGACGCCATACGTTATATAACGGAGCTGCGCGACGCCGGCGCCGATGAGATAATGTGCATAATGCAGATGGGGACGGTGCCCCACGAAGCCATCATGTCCACCATCGAGGCCTACGGCAAGACCATCATCCCGCATTTCCGCGAGACGTCTGAGCTGTAGCTTCGCCACGCGCCACCTGACTCCTCAAAACTAACTAAACTAAAAAACAATCAAGCTAACCCCCAACCAAGCTAACCCCCAGGACAACCGAGCTAATCTCAAGGAGACACAAATGAAAATAGTCACTGCTGTTGTGCGCCCGCACCAAGTTGAGACAATCAAGGAAGCTTTGCAACAAATCGATGTTCAGGGCATGTCCGTCATGGAGACCCAGGGCTTCGGTCGGCAGGGAGGCCACACCGAGACCTACCGCGGCACCGAATATCAGATTTCTTTCACCCCGAAATCAACCATCCAGATCGTCATAGACGACGACTCGGTGGACAAGGTCATCGAGACCATCGTGAGCTCCGCGCGCACCGGCAAGATCGGCGACGGCAAGATCTGGGTGTCGCCGGTCGATCGGCTGATCCGCATCCGCACCGGGGAGGAAGGCGACACGGCGGTCTAGGCCGTCGCGGTCAAGCTGCACACGCAAGGAGCCAAGCAGTTGATCATCCGCGTTTCCCAAGCTGAACCGGCCGGGCAAGCCGGGTCTGCCGAGCCCCAGGTTGTCGTCTTGGAGCCGGACAATTTCAAAGGCTTCCACATCGAGACCGACGGGCTAAACATTCGCCAGGTGGTGAGTGCGCTGGGCAACTGCGCCTATGAAACAGGCGACGGCGCGCACGTCTGGCTGTCCAAGCAAGCCGTCATCGACTGGGTGGACGACCCGAGCGACAGCTGGCGGGCGGGCTTTGAGCAGATGCTTGACTTTGCCGCCAAGCACGGCTGGATCAACCCCGAAGGAACCCACATCCAGGCCCACATCGAATGGCCCCAAAGCGACATCTCGGGCCCGGTCAGAGCTTGGCAGATGCCGGTTGAGGGCGCCGATCTGTGGGAGCTGCTCCAAGCCAGGGTCGCGGCCACGCCCAACCAGGAGATGCTGATTGACGACCGGGGCGTCAGGGTCAGCTTCGGCCAATATCTCCAGCGGGTCGAGCAGATGGCGGCCGGCTTTGCTTCGGAGCCGCACAACCTGGCGGCCGGCGACATCGTGTCGTGGCAGCTGCCCACCTGGATCGACTCCATCGTGCTGGCGGCCGCTTTGAGCCGGATCGGCGTCATCCAGAATCCCATCATCCCCATCTATCGTGAGGCCGAGGTGGGTTTTTGCACCCGTCAGGCCCAAAGCAAGCTGCTGGTTGTGCCCGGCCAATGGCGCGGCTTTGACTATGAAGCCATGGCCAACACCCTGGCCGCCCAAAGCGACCGGATGGACGTGCTGGTGGCCACCCAGGACAATTTCCCCAGCGGCGATCCGGCCAGCTTGCCGCCGCTCCCGGCCGCCGACTCCACCGCAGGCCAACCTCAACCCATGCGCTGGCTGCTGTATACCTCAGGCACCACGGCCGACCCCAAAGGAGCCCGCCACACCGACGCCTCCATCGCCGCCATCGCCAAGGCCATGGGCCAGCGTCTGCAATGCACCCCGCGGGACAAGTCCATCCTGGCGTTCCCCTTCACCCACATCGGCGGCATCACCTGGCTGTTCTCGGCGCTGCAGTTCGGCTCGGCCAACCTGCTGACGGAAGCCTTCGCCGGCCAGACCACAGTCGATTTCATGGCCCAAGAAAAAGTCACCATGGCCGGCTCGGGCACCCCCTTCCATCAGGTCTATCTGGACATCCAGCGCCAGCAGCCCGACACGCCCATCTTCGAACACGTCAGATGCTGTCCGGGCGGCGGCGCCCCCAAGCCACCCCAGATGCACTATGACATCAAGAACGAGCTTGGCGGGGTGGGCGTGGTGTCGGGTTGGGGTCTGACCGAGGCGCCGATTTTGTCGATGGGGTCGGTGGATGACCCGGACGAGAAGCTGGCGCACACCGAAGGGCGACCCATGCCGGGAGTGGATCTGCGGGTGGTGCGACACGACGGCAGCCTGGCCGCCGCCAACCAGGAAGGCGAGCTTCGGGCCAAGGCGCCCCAGCTCATGTTGGGCTATCTGGACGAGGCACTGAACGCGGACGGCTTTGACGAGCACGGCTATTTCCGCACTGGCGATCTGGGGATGCTGGACGAGGACGGCTATGTGATCATCACCGGGCGCCTGAAGGACATCATCATTCGCCACGGCGAGAACATCTCCGCCAAGCAAATCGAGGATTTGCTCTATGAGCACCCCAGCGTCCAGGATGTGGCTGTCATCGGCTTGCCCGATGAGATCACCGGCGAGCGGGCCTGCGCGGTGGTGTCGACCCCGCCCGATGCCGAGCCGCTGACGCTGGCGAGCATGCAGGACTTTCTTTCGGGCGCGGGTCTGCGCAAGCAAGCCCTGCCCGAGCAGCTGGAGCTGGTGGACGAAATCCCCAGAAATCCCAGTGGTAAAATTCTCAAGCAGAACCTGCGCGACGAATATGCGGGCAAGCCTCCGCCCAGCCGCTAACCCCAAACCACCCACCGAAAGCCGTCCGACCGATAGCCCCAACCCCAAACCACCCACCGAAAGCACCGAAAGGAACCACCATGAGAGCAGCCGTTTTGCGCACAGTCGGAGACGAATACCTCGACCTGTGCGACAACATAGAAGCAGTCGACCCCTTGCCCGGCGAGGTGTTGCTGAAGATCACCCACACCGGAATCTGCCACTCCGACGTGTCCGCCATGAACGGCACCATCCCCCAGGACGCCCCATGTGTGCTGGGGCACGAAGGCGCGGGCGTGGTCGAAGCCGTGGGCTCGCAGGTTAGCTCCGTCAAGCCGGGCGATCACGTCATCGCGGTCTGGTCGCCGCCCTGCGGCAGCTGCGAAGTCTGCGTGGAGCACCTCAAGCCCAACCTGTGCTCGGCCATAATGTTTCACCCCGACCGTCTGCGCGCGCCGTTCCGTCAGGGAGAAGAAGAGATTCTGGCCATGGCCCGCACAGGCACGTTCTGTGAATATACGGTGCTGTCCGAGCACGGAGTGGTCAAGATCGACGACGACATTCCGCTCGACATCGCCTCGCTGCTCGGTTGCGGCGTGATGACCGGGGTGGGCGCGGCCATCAACACAGCCAAGGTCCAGCCCGGATCCTCGGTGGTGGTCTTCGGCGCCGGCGGGGTGGGCGTGTCGGCCATCCAGGGAGCGCGCATCGGCGGGGCCGCCGAGATCGTGGCGGTGGACATCAACACCGACAAGTTCGACGACATCAAGCAGTTCGGCGCCACCCACACCGTCACACCCGACCAGCTGGACGACCTGAAGGGCGAGCTGACCGGCGGGCACGGCTTTGACTATGTGTTCGAATGCATCGGCAAGCCCGAGGTCATGCGCACGGCCTATGACCAGACCCGCCGCGGCGGCACCTGCTGCATCGTGGGGGTGGGACGGCTGGACGAGTTCGTGCAGTTCAACGCGTTTGAGCTGTTCTATAACGAGAAGCAGCTGCTGGGTTCATATTACGGCGGCGCCGACACCCGCATTGATTTCCATCGGCTGCTGCGCCTGTGGAAGCACGGCAAGCTGGATCTGGAATCCATGATCACCCGCCGGCTGAGCTTTGACCAGATCAACGACGGCATAGACGCAGTGCGCCGCGGCGAAGTCGTGCGCCAGGTGGTTGAGTTGTGAGCGACGCCAGGCCTGTGGCCGACGGCAGGCTCCGGGCCGACCTGGTTCTGGAATACCCCTTCACCCGCACCACCGGCGAAGTCATCGGAGCGTTTTTGACGGGCTTGCGCGAAGGTGTGATCTATGGCATCAGGAACTCCGCCGGCGAGGTCATGGCGCCGCCCGTCGATTACGATCCCGACACGGCCGAACCTCTGAGCGAGCTGGTGGAGGTGGGGCCGGCCGGCGAGGTCAGGTCTTGGACTTGGTGCGCCCAGCCGCGCCCGCAGCAACCCTGGCAGCATCCCTTTGCTTGGGCGCTGATCCGGCTGGACGGAGCCGACACCACCATGCTGCACGCGGTCAAGGTTGCCGGGCCCAAACAGATGCAAAGCGGCATGCGGGTGCGTCCCATATGGCGCGAGCAGGATCAGCGTGAGGGCCACATCTGCGACATCGCGCACTTCGAACCCGAGACCAGCTAATGTCCGAACCAGTCCCACCCAAAGCCTTGGCCAAGCCGCTCAAGCTGCCCGAGCGCATCGCCAAGCTGGAGCAAGTCCGCTCGGTGCGCACCCCGTTGCGCCTGGAATACGACTTCATTCCCGGCAAGGCCGCCCAGGCATATCTGACGGCATTCGGCAACAAGCAGATTCTGGGCCAGCGTTCGCCGGTGGACGGGGCCGTGTTCGTGCCGCCTCGGGGGGTCGACCCGCGCTTTGGCGTGGCCACCACCGAATATGTGGAGCTGCCCGACACAGGCCACATCGGCTCATATTGCGTGACCCAGGTTCCCATCCCCGGCCGGGACGACCTGGAGCTGCCCTATATTTCAGCCTGGATTTTTGTGGACGGCGCCGACATCGGTTTTTTGGGTCTGGTGGGCCAGTGCGACCCGGCCGACTGTCGCATCGGCATGCGGGTGCGGGCGGTCTGGAAGGACGACCACGAGATTGGCCAGACAGCCGAGAACATTAAATGGTGGCAACCCACCGGCGAGCCGGACGTTCCCTTCGAGCGGGCCGGCGGTCGTGGTTTCGCGGCGCGCCAAGCCGAAGTGGGCAAGGCCGGCAACCCCGGCTCGGAGAGCCCAGCCCGATGAGACCCGTGGCCATCGTCGCCAGCTCCATGGTCCAGGCCCAGGCCCTGACCGACGACACCGAAGTCGAATTCATGGTGCCGCCCATCAGCGAGGTCAAACAGCAAGTCGGCATGTCGGCCCAGGATTTCGGCTTCATCTGTTCGGGCAGCAGCGACTTCTTGGCGGGCCAGGCCTTTTCCTTCGTCCACACCCTGGATGCGGTGGGGGCGGTGCCGCCCATCTGCGAGAGCCATGTGGAGATGGATGGCGCCTGGGCGCTCTATGAAGCCTGGGTGAAGCTCCAGTTGGGCGAAGTCGACACCGCGCTGATTTACAGCTATGGCAAGACCTCGCCCGGCTCGCTGCGCGATGTGCTGGCCACGCAGCTGGATCCATATTATGTGACTCCGCTCTGGCCCGACAGCCACAGCCTGGCCGCGCTGGCCGCCAGGGTCGGGCTTGAGTCGGGCAGGTTCACCCAAACCCAGATGGCCGAAGTGGTCGCCCGGAGCCTGCGCAACGCGGCCGACAATCCCCTGGCGGTGCGCTCGGCCAAGACGCACCCCGACCTGTCCACCCCAGACGACATCCTGGCGCAAGACGAAACCCTCCCGCCGCTGCGCGAGTTGGACTGCGCGCCCGACACCGATGGCGGCGTGGCTGTCGTGCTGGCCGCCGAAGAACAGGCCCGCAAGCTGTGCGACCGGCCGGTGTGGATCCGCGCCATGGACCACCGCATCGATCCGCAAAACATCGGCGCCCGGGATCTGACCCGCAGCCCGTCAACTGCGGCCGCGGCCGCCAAGCTCGGTCTGGCCGGTGGAAAGTTCGGGGGAGAAAAGCTGGATTTGGTGGAGCTCTATGCTCCGTTCAGCTATCAGGAGCTGATCTTGCTGGACGAGCTGGACTTGACGGAGCTAGGCGCGACTTCCCAGGGCCAACCCCAACTTGATGACGGCGCCATCAACCCATCGGGCGGCGTGCTGGCGGGACACACCATGATGGGCGCCGGCCTGATGCGCCTGGCCGAAGCCAGCCGTGCCATCGCCCAGGGCCGAGCCGACCGAGCGCTGGCGCACGCCACCTCGGGCCCCCTGCTGCAGCAGAACCTTTTGTGCGTGCTGGAAGGGGAATAGCGGACATGGGCAAGTTGGGCAAGATGAGCCAGCAGCGCTGTGCCGTCATCGGCGTGGGCCAAACCAAATACGCCTCCACCCGAGGCGATGTGTCCATTGCCGGGCTGGTGCGCGAGGCCGCCTATCGGGCTCTGGAGGACGCCGAGATGGACTGGGCCGACATCGACGCCGTGGTGCTGGGCAAGGCGCCCGACTTTTTCGAAGGCGTGATGATGCCCGAGCTGTTCTTGGCCGACGCCTTGGGCTGTGCCGGCAAGCCCATGCTGCGGGTGCACACGGCCGGCTCGGTCGGCGGATCGACCGCTTTGGTGGCGGCAACCCTGGTGCAGGCCGGCATCCACGAGCGGGTCCTGCTGGTGGGGTTCGAGAAGCAGTCCGAGTCCAATGCCATGTGGGCGCTGTCGTTGCCGCAGCCGTTTTCGGTGTCCATCAACGCCGGCGCGGGCGGATATTTTTCGCCCATCATCCGTCAATACATGGAGATCTCCAAGGCGCCCGAGCTGATTGGCTGTCTGGTGGCCTACAAGGATCGCCAGCACGCCCTCAAGAATCCATATGCCCATCTTCACCAAGCGGATCTGACTTTTGAGCAGGTGGTGGAGTCGCCCATGCTGTGGGAGCCCATCCGCTACAGCGAAACCTGCCCGTCATCGGACGGCGCCTGCGCCATGGTTTTGGGCAACGAGGCCACGGCCGACGCCGCCACCAAGCCGGTTGCCTGGGTGCAGGCCACGGCCATGCGGTCAGAGGCCAACAACTTCCCCGGCCGCAATGATGTCAGCCCGTTGGCCAGCGAGCAGTGCGCCCAGGATCTCTATCGGCAGGCCGGCATCACCGACCCGCGCCGCGAGATCGACATGCTGGAGATGTATGTGCCGTTCAGCTGGTATGAGCCGATGTGGTTGGAGAGCCTGGGGTTCGCCGAGCCGGGCCAGGGTTGGCGTCTGGTGGAGGACGGCTCCACCCAGCTTGACGGGGGCGACTTGCCGGTGAATTGTTCGGGCGGAGTGCTGTCGTCCAATCCCATCGGGGCGTCGGGCACCATTCGCTTTGCCGAAGCTGCGCTGCAGGTGCGGGGCTTGGCCGAGGAACGACAGGTTGACGGGGCCCGCCGTGCGCTGGGGCATGCCTATGGCGGGGGCGCGCAGTATTTCGCCATGTGGCTGGTGGGGGCCGAAAAACCTTGAGCCGAAGATCGAGGCGGCGCCACAATCCGGCCGCGCCCCACGTTCCCGCGGAGCCTCAC
>CAZERQ010000141.1:0-1512 GCA_964514465.1 uncultured Acidimicrobiales bacterium | reverse complement strand
GGATACAACGTCACCTCGGTCAGCCCCAGATATTCCAGCGCCAGCGAAACCGCGCTCTGCTGGGACGCCTGCATCAGCTCGGCGTTGCGGCGGTTGGCTTCGTCGCGCGTCCCGCCCCGGTTGATGATCTCCTCCTTGTATATGTCGATGCGGTCGTCCAGCGAGTCAAAGAAAAAGCGCCACAGGGTCAGCTTCTGCGACACCCCGACCGTCACAAATCCCAGCTCGGACTCGGGCCCATAGACCGTCAGGCCGTCGGCCGAGACCGCAATGGCATCGGGGGCGCTATAGACGCTGCCGGGCGACAGCGACACATAGGGAACCCTGACCACGTTGACCGCAATGGAGACTCCGCAGACCAGCGCCGACACCACGATGGCGCCGACTGCCCACTTCCATTGGCGGCGGTTGAGTCGCTTGAGGCTGAACCTGGGCAGCAACGCGGGGGCGTCGGGCGCGGGGACGGCGGGCGCGGGATCAGGGGCGGTCGCAGGGTCAGGAGCGGGCGCGGCAGGCGCGGTGCCAGCAGCAGTTTCTTCTGGCGATGGTGGGGCTGGATCAGTCATCAACTTCGGTGGTAGAAAGGGGTGCGCACAAATTAATTCGCCAAACGGCACAATTTACCCAATAATTAAATGTAGTGAAGATTGAGTTAATTCCCAAATCACGCCACGTCCCCTCTGAGGAGCCTTTGGGTGACTACGACTATGGACTGGCACCGGAGCTTGCGCCTCAGGCAGCGCCAGAACTCGCGCCCGGTTCCGCGACACAGCAACCGGCGCACACCCGCACCCACACCCGCGGCTCCGACCCGCTCCAACCCCATCTCATCCGACCCGGCGATGGCCGCGGCATATTCCGGCGTCTGCTCGCGCTGTGCGGGATGGCTGCGGTGATTGTCGTGCTGGGTCTGCTGCTGGCGGGTATCGTCATCGGCATCCTGGTGGTTGGCGCGTTCTTGCTGGAAACTCTGATTGACTGATGTCCGCGCCCAGCCACACCCCCGCGCCGCAGCTCCGCTTCAGCGACTCCATGAGCCGCCGTCTGGTCGACTTCGAACCCCGCGACCCGGGTAAAGTCGCCATCTATGCCTGCGGGCCGACCGTCTATGACGAGCCCCACATCGGCCACGCCCGCACCGCGCTGACCTATGATGTCGTCCGCCGCTATCTCCGCTGGCGGGGCTTTGACGTCACCCTCATCATGAACATCACCGACATTGACGACAAGATCATCGCCCGCGCCAACGAGCAGGGGCGCACCACCCAGCAGATTGCCCAGCAATACGAGGCGGTGTATTTCGAGGTGCCTAAGTTCGCCCGCTATGGCCAGCTGGTGGGGCAGGATCCCGAGGTGCTGCTGGAGGGTTCAGGCCTGCGGGTGGAGCTGGACGAGCGCAAGCGCAACCCTCAGGACTTCGCCTTGTGGAAGGCGGCCAAGGAAGGCGAGCCGAGTTGGGATTCGCCCTGGATGCCCGGGCGCCCAGGCTGGCACATCGAGTGCGTGGCCATG
>CAZERQ010000140.1:0-10157 GCA_964514465.1 uncultured Acidimicrobiales bacterium | reverse complement strand
AGCTGCTCCATGGTGTCGTCAAAGACTTTGGAGTTGAGATAGCCGTTGGTGCCCAGATGGATCAGCACGATTTCGCCCAGCGGCGGGTTCTGGGGATCCTGTCGGTATTGCTCAAGCAGCTTGGGCAGGTTCAGGAACTGACGGCTGACTTCGGCATCCACAATTATCTGGTCGCCGAACTGGCGCAGCAGGTAGGCTCGGGAGCCCAGCATGACGGAGTCGCCGAAGGCTGTGATCTGCGGTTGGGCGTCACCCCATTGTCCGGGCGGGGGAGCGAACTGGGTGGGGTCGGGCAGGTTGGGGTTGGAGTTGACATTGGATCTGGCGTCGGGGTTGGCGCCGGGCAAGGTTGCCTCAAAGATGGCGTTGGGCAAATCGGCGTTGGCACCCGCGCCGTTTGCGGTTCCGCCGGCGCCGTTTAGGTTGTCGCCCGGTAGCTGCGGCAGACCAAAGCTGTCGCCGGTCTGCGGCGCGCTCGGGTCGGCTTGGTTAGCTGGCGCGGTATTTCCGTTTGGCGCGCCTGGGTCGGCTTGGTAAGCTGGCGCGGTATTTCCGTCTGGCGCGTCAACCCCGCCGGGCGCGGTGGCCGGGTTGGGCGCGGTGGCTAGGCCGGGCGCGGTATTTCCGTCTGGCGCGGCAACTCCGCCGGGCACGGCGACCCCAACAGGCGCAACATCGCCGGCAGGCAACTCCAAGATGAAATTGTTGCCGTCCAGCTCGGGCGTGGCGTGCGAAGTCTGGGGCACCACAATCAGAGCCGCCACCAGCATCAGCGAAGCGACCGTCCCCAGCGGTGTCACATAGCTGCGCCAGCTGTGTCGGATCTCGGCCAGCCAGCCGCCGAACCGGGCGCGCATCTGGCGGGTGCGGATGGGGTGCTCCACCAGGCGGTATGACAGATCCGACAGCACCAGCGTGGCGATGATGCGCAGGGTGTGCAGCCGCCAGCCGCTGATGGTCACGTCAAAGTTGGGGCGGGTGAAGACGAACACCGGCCAGTGCCACAGATAAATGGCATAGGAGCGCACGCCCAGCCAGCGCATGACCGGGTTGTCCATGGCCCGACCGAACCAGGTGCCGGGCACGGCAACGGCGGCGATCAGCGCGGCCGTGGTCGCCGACAGCCACAAAAACCCGCCCTTGAACAGCCGCTCGTCCAGCACGCTCAGATAAGCGCACCACCAGACGATGCCCGCCAGCGCCAGCGGGCCGACGATGTTGGCCGCCAGTTTCAGGTGTCGTAAGGCGGGCGGGGTGGTGCCGTCGCTGTCGGAGCCGTCGCCGCTGTCGTCAGCGACACTTCGCCAGAGCCAGGGTCGCCACACCAAAGCCAAGAGCGCGCCCAAAAGCAGCCCGCCGGCGCGCGAGTCGGTGCCGTAATATATGCGGGACGGATCCTGCAGCGGCTCAAACAGCCACCACATCCAGGCGGTTGAGGCGGCCACGCCCGCGGCCACCAGAACGGCAAACCCGGTGCGCCCCAGCAGACGCATTCCGCCCCAGAACAAAAGCGGCCACAAAAGATAGAACTGCTCCTCGATGGCCAGCGACCAAAGATGCTGCAGCACTTCGGGGCGCCCGAAAGCCGCGAAGTATGACTGGTCTTGGAAGATCAGCAGCCAGTTGGTGAAATACAGCGCCGCCGCCACCAGCTGATCCCACAGCTCGTCCAACTCGTCGGTGAATGCCAGCACCACGAAGACGGCGGTGGTCGCCAGCAGAGCCGCCAGGGCCGGCAGCAGCCGTCGTGCCCGTCTGAGCCAGAAGTGCTTGAGTGAGATGGTTTTGGTTTGCTCCATCTCGCCCAGCAGCAGGGCGCAGATGAGATAGCCGCTGACCACGAAGAAGACCTCGACTCCTAGGAACCCGCCCGGCATCCAGCTGATGCCCAGATGGTATAGCACGACCGTGGCGACTGCGACCGCCCGGATGCCGTCCAGCCCGGCGATGTAGGGCAGGCGGTGGCGCAGGGCACCGTGGCGCACGGGGACTCCGGGTTCGGTGGGCGGCTTGAACAGGAGTTGCTGGGTTGGCGCGGTCGGGTGTTGGGTCGGGCGCAGACGGGAGAAGCCGGCCCACCCGCGGGGGCGCAACCTAGACAGGCTTGACGGGTCGGACGGGCTTGGCGGACTTGGCACTTTGGGCGGTGTGGTTGCGGTGCGGTGAAGGTGAAGTGGCGCCCACGACAGGATTCGAACCTGTGACCTTGGACTTAGGAGGTCCCTGCTCTATCCCCTGAGCTACGTGGGCGGTTGTGCCATAGTTGTGTCCAAGTTTCATTCTAGGTGGGTTATTGCCGAAGGTTGCGTAGGCTATGGATTAAGGTGTGGACTACGACTGAAGGATGCAGCGGAAGCCCAGGTGGTTCGTGGCGGTGTCTTCAGATTGTGGGAAGCGGGCGGCGGGACGGTATCTGGAGCAGTAGTTTTCGGAGCACAAAAACGAGCCGCCCTTGATGACGCGCACAGCAAAGTTTGCGCGGGGCTGGCCAGAGTCGGAGTTGCTGGCGGGGTTGGGCGAGGTGGCGGGGCCAGGCAAGGTGGCCGAGTCAGGCGCGCAGCAGGGCGAGCTCGACGGCGGTTCTGGGCGGTCGGGTTCGCTTGTGGCCAGATGTTCGCGCACGGCTTGGAAGATGTCACAGGTCCATTCCCAGACTCCGCCGCACACATCGAACAGGCCATAGCCGTTGGGCGGATAGCTGCCCGGCACGCTCGGGCCCACGGGATGCCCTTTGGCGTTGCGCCAGGGAAAATCCCCGTCCCAATAGTTGGCCATGCGCCGGCCGCCCGGCTCCAGGACATCGCCCCAGGCAAACTCGGCTCCCCACAGGCCACCTCGGGCGGCATACTCCCACTGCGCTTCGCTGGGCAGCTGCTTGCCGGCCCAGTCGGCATATGCCAGGGCGTCGCGATAGCTAACCTGCACCACCGGCAACTCGGGCGCGCTGGTTGGATGTGTCGCGTCAGGTGCTGACCCAACGGGATTTTGCGCGGGCCTGACGGGATTTTGCGCGGGCCGGACGGGATTTTGCTCCGGCCCGACGGGATGCCGCCACTGCGCCCCGGGCACATACTGCCACCAGGTCGGACGGCTCAAATCAACCGGCCCCGGCGGCGGAACGAACACAGCCGACCCGGCCACCAGATTCTCCGCTGGTGCATCGGGATAGTCCTGGGCTGTGGGCGCAATCTCGGCGCCGGTGACATATCCGGTCTCGGCCACGAACTCGCCGAATTGGGCATTGCTGACAGGCTGTGCGTCCATCCAGAATCCTGCCAGCTCCGTTTCGTATTCCGGTCGCTCCTCGGGGTAATGTCTGCCCGAGCCCAGCTGCGCCCTGCCCGCAGGAATCCACACCATCCCGTCCGGCGCGCTTGCCATCGCGTCTGGTGCGACCATGGCTCAACCCGCGCCCGACCCGTCAGTCCGCGCCCAAACCGCTCCCGCCAAACTATTCGTATTTGCTGCCCATCTCCCGCAGCATCTCCAGCATCTCCGGGCCGCCGAAAGCCCCGAACTCGCCCGGCGTCCAGGTGGCCGAATGCACACTGCCGGCCCCGCCATAGGCGAAGTTGCCGTGCGCAGAATAGATGTCCCAGCAGACCGGCGAGCGCCGATCGATGCCCACGTCAATGCCCTGGAACGGAGCGATGGTCATGAACATGTCAAAGCCCGCCTCGGCGCCGACCTCGACCCCGTCCACTGACACCGCGATGTCCCACTTGAGCTCCTCGGTGGCGTTGGCCTGAAGCACAATCTCGCGGGCGCCGGCAGCCAGCGGGCCGCAGTTGATGATGCGCTCGCGTCCATAGTGATTGTGGATATAGACCAGCTCCCCGTCCAGCACATACATCCCATAGCCGCCGCCCTGGTCGCCGTGCGCGAACAGCGTGCCCTGGTCGCCGGCCGCATAGTCCAGGCTGACCGCAACATTGAACGACCGCCGATTGATCAGACGGCTGGCGCGCCAGTGCTCCAGCGAGGGGTCGCCGGGGCGGACGGTGACCGGCTCGGCATAGTCGCCGAACCATTCGGGGTGCGCCACCCAGCGAACCCAGGAGCCTTCGTCCAGCGGATAGACCTGATAGCGCTGGGCGGCGTCCTCCCAGGCCCCGATCAGCTGCTTGAGTTTTTCGGGGTGCTGGTCGGCCAGGTCGTTGGCTTCGGTGGGGTCTTGCGTCAGGTCGAACAGCTCCCATTCGCTGTCGTCAAAGGGCGTCAGGGCGTGATGCAGGGTCACCGCCTGCCAGCCGTCCTGATAGATGGCGCGGTGCCCCTGGCATTCGTAGTATTGCTGGGTGTGGCGGGACTGGCTTTGCGGCTCGGCGAAGGTGTGCGCGAAGCTGGCGCCAACCAACGGCTTGATTGGTTTGCCGTGGCGCTGGGTGGGCAGCTCCAGCCCGACCATCTCGCACAGGGTGGGCAGGACGTCGGTCACGTGCAGGTATTGTCGGCGGAAGTTGGACTGGGGGTCGGAGTCCCCAGCGCCGATTCCCCCCGCCGGCCACGACAAAATCATGGGCACCTGATGGCCGCCCGAGTGCGTGTTGATCTTATAGAGCCGAAACGGAGTGTTGCCCACCATGGCCCAGCCACGGGGATAATGCGGCAGGGTCTGCGGCCCGCCCATCAGCTCGATCCGGGCGCAGTCGTCGGCCAGGTTCTCGTCTGTGCGGTCGCCGTGGCGGGCTGCCACCAGCTCAAAATATTGCGAGCCGCCCACGTTCTCGCCCTCCCGGGAAGCGCCGTTGTCGGAAGTAAACAAGACGATGGTGTTGTCCCACTCGCCGGTCTGCTCCAGCGCGGCGCGCAGCCGTCCGAAGTTCTGGTCAACGTTGTCGACCATGCCGGCATAGACCTCCATATAGCGGGCGAACAGCCGCTGCGTCTCGGGCTCCAGGCTGTCCCATTCGTCCACATCGTGGTTCTTCTCGGAGTTGGGCGGCGGCAGCACGGTGTCGTCTGAGATCACCCCCAGCTCCTTTTGGCGCTCGAACCGCTGCTGGCGGATCTGGTTCCAGCCCTCGCTGTAGTTGCCCTCATAGCGGGCGATGTCGGCGGCCTTGGCCTGCAGCGGCGCGTGGACAGCCGGATGCGCCAGATACATGAAGAACGGCTTGCGCGGATGCGATGTGCGTACCTCGCGGATCATGGAGATGGCCCGGTCGGTGAGGTCGTCGGTCAGGTAGTAGTCGGACGGATAGTCGTCCAGGTCGCAGAAGCTGTTGCCCTCGATCATGCGGTCGGGGTGGTGGAAGTTGGTGAAGCCGCCCAGGATGCCATAGAACTGCTCGAAGCCGCGCTGACACGGCCAGGAGTTGCGGTTGCCGGCCGGGTGCTTGTCGGATTCCTTGCACAGATGCCACTTGCCCAGCATCATGGTGGCCCAGCCGTTGTCTCGGAAAATCTCGGCCACCGTGGCGCAGTGGTCGGTCAGCTCCAGGGCATAGCCGGGGAAGCCCGGGTCGCCGTGCGCCACGTGCCCCATGCCGGCGTCGTGCGGGTTGAGGCCGGTCAGCAGCGATGCCCGGGTGGGCGAGCACATGGGGTTGACGTGGAAGTTGGTGTAGCGCAGGCCTTCGGCGGCCAGGCGATCCAGGTGGGGCGTTGAGATTTCGCTGCCATAGCAGCCCAGGTCGGAATAGCCCAGGTCGTCGCACAAGATGACGATGACGTTGGGCGCGCCCTGCGGAGCGGTTGCGGGCTGGGGCCAGTGCGGGGTGCTGCCGGCAAAAGTGCGTTTGACTTCGCCCTGGAAGTCGGCGTATGGCGGTGGCGGTTGGGCTTTGGCTTGGTTTTGGTTCATGGATGAATATAATAATGGCATTGGGCCGCTAGGATTAATTTGTTGGCTGCCCGAGTGGCGAAATAGGCAAACGCAGAGGGCTTAAAATCCTCCGCCCTTTTGGGCTTGCGGGTTCGAGTCCCGCCTCGGGCACCTGGTGTTTGCGCGGCGCTGGGTGTCTGCGCGGCACCTCTTGGTTGCGCAACGCCGGATGGTTGGTGTTTTTCTGGCAGGGGGCATGGGATTCGCATGGGGCATATTCGGATTGGCGCGGCGTGTCCACGCAGCACCGGCGGCAGCGAAATTCCCCCTTACGAAACCTTTAGAAAATCTTTCATTTTCTGACTGGCTAAACCGGCAAGGCAGAGGTAGCTTTGAAGTCAGGAGGTAATAACCATGCAGAAACATACCACCAACCACACACTTTCCGTCCTGCTGATTGGCGTCATCGCCATTGCCGGACTTTTGGCTTCGGCTTGCGGCGCATCAAGCGGCGCGGACGACTCCGCCAGCGAGCAGGTTTCGCTTTTCCCGGGTGCTTCGCCGACAGGCAATGACGGTGCCCAGGAGGATTCCGGCCAGACCAATTCCGGCCAGACGGATTCGGGCCAGACCGACACCGCCCCAGTCGGCGCCACACAAGATGCTGGCTCGGGCGGCACGGCTGACCTGGGCCCGCCCCCGGATCCGGTTCCCGACATCGAGCCACGCATATCCAAGACCGGCTTCAATCCGGACTTGAGCTGCTTCGAGCAGACTTCACTCAGCGAGGAGCAGGCCGTGGCGAATTCCATGGCCATGCTAGATGAGCTGTCGGCGACTTTCCCCGAGTTGGGCCAGCCGGCAGCCAAGTCGGTTGCGGCCGCCTTCGGTCTGTGCGAGGTTGACCTTGCCGATGCGACCGGCGTGCTGGCGCAAGGCGAGCTGGGCCGCCAGTTCCATCAGCTGACATTGGCCGTCGCTTCGCCCCGCTATTTCGACTTTGTCGAGGTCTACAAGGGCCTGCCCTGTTTGATCGCGGGTTCCGACTATGGTGTGCCGATCGTCACCGACGCCGACCTGGTGCGCCTGGTGCATGCGGTCAACACGGCGGCGCTGATCCAGCTTCAGCCCACCAACGAGGAGATAGAGGAGATCGCCAGAACCCTGGCGGCCGACTTCTTCGGCTCGATGGAAGACGCGCTGAACGACGGCCCGGCGGACGAGAGCTTTGAGCCCGGCCCGCCCGAAGACATCACCTGCGAGCAGATGCTGGAGAATGTCGAGATAGCCGAAGCGCTGCGGGCGCAGGGCCTGGAAATCTAGCGGCAGGACTGGGATCTGACGACAGCCTGGAGATCTGACGACAGACCCAGAGGTTTAGCGGCAGAAACAGAGGCGAGTTGGCCCGGGTCGGCAAGCGTTTTAGTGTTCGTTTTGTCGGCTCGGGTCAAACTCATTTAACCCCGCAAGCCGTCATTCACCAGCCGCTACCTGCCCGGCTCATACCTTTCAATCTCCGGCAGCACTTCCTTGCCCAACAGTTCAATCGTCTTCATCACCGACTCGTGCGAGTGATAGCCGAACTGCACATAGCATATCAGCTGGTCAACTCCCAGGTCGGCATAGTGCTTCATCTTTTCATAGCAGCGCTGCGGGTCGCCCACCACCAGCATGTCGGCCTCGTGGAATGTGTCGATCGGAATGTCGCCTTCCATCAGCGGTTTCAGCAGCGGGAAGGTGGTCTCCTTCTCTTCGTCCGACAAGTGCACCAGCTCCCAGTCGAGCGTGAACTGGGCCAGGTTCTGATACCACCAGCTGACCGATTCCCAGACCCCGTTGTCCTCGGCCTGCTGGCTGCTTTCGGCGCAATGGACGAGGGTGTAGGCGGCGACCTTGTTGGTGGTGACCCCGGTTATCGGCTCGGGGTTCTGGGCGGCTTGGCGATAGGCGCGGATGTGCTCGGCCATCTTCTCCAGCGGCTGCATGATGGTGAACGACAGCATGCCCAGACCGCCCCGCCCCGCAACTTCGGCAGAGCCGTCGGACGTGGCGGCCATCCAGCAGGGAGGGTGGGGCACCTGGACGGGCTTGGGCGTGACCATGCGGCGGGGGAAGCTGTAGTCGGGGGAGTCGTATTCGAAATATTCCTGCTCCCACATGCCGACCACAATCTCGATGGCCTCGCGCCACTGGTCGCGGCTCTTTTGGCGGTCGACCCCGAAGGCCGTCTGCTCCATGGGCGTGGATCGGCCGGTGCCCCATTCCACCCGTCCGTCAGACAAGATGTCGACCGTGGCGACCTTCTCGGCGATGCGCTGGGGCGGGGTGAAACCGAAAGGTGTGAGCGTGACGCCGAAGCCCATTTTGATGTTCTCGGTGACCATCGACAGCGCGCCCAGCAGAACCTCAGGGGCGGGGCAGTGCGAGCGGCCCTCCCGGAAGTGGTGCTCCACCGCCCAGATGGTGTTGAAGCCGAAGCTGTCGGCGAAGCGGATTTGTTCGATGGCCTCTTTGTAGGCTCGCTGTTCGCGCTCACGCTGGCCCCAGGGGTGCGGCTTGTCCCAGGGGCGAGGGGCGTCAACTTCATATAGCAGATCTAGTTTCATGGCTTATGTAAGTTTAGCCGTGCCTGGGCCGCCGCGTCCGCCTGTCACTCCCGCGTCTGCTCGTCCTGCGCCGCCGCGCCTGTCTCGTCCGTCCCTCCCGCACCGCCGCGACATTTTCCACATCCGCCCGCCATTTAATATATAATGTTAATATGACTATCACCGACACACACACCGACACACGCAGCAGAACCCTTGACACGGGTGAGAAAATCGCGACCAACGACCCCGGCTCGCATCTGGAGGCCAAGCGCCTGAAGATCAACGACGATGGGGTGTTCGTGGGGCCGCTGGGACATCTGGCGGCCGAGCGCGAGCGGCTGGAGAACCTGAGCTGGCAGAACTTCGAGGTGACCCGCTATGGCGCCACCATCGGCGGCGAGATCAGCGGCATCAGCCTGGCCGACGATTTGGCGGACGATGTGATCGCCGAGATTCGCCAGGCCCTGCTGGACTACAAGGTGATATTCTTCCGCGACCAGCCGCTGACTTCGGCCCAGCACGTGGCATTCGCCAAGCGGTTCGGCGAGCTGGAGATACATCCCTTCATTCCCGGCAATGACGACCATCCCGAGCTGGTGCGCTTTGAGAAGTCGGCCGATGTGGCGGGCTATGAGAACGGCTGGCACAGCGATGTGAGCTGGCGGGAGTGTCCGTCGATGGGTGCGGTGCTGCACGCCATCAAGGTTCCCAAGACCGGTGGCGACACGTTGTTTTCAGATATGTATGCTGCCTATGAGGGGTTGCCCGACAAGGTCAAGGAGCGCATTGACGAAATGGTTGCGGTGCACGATTATTTCCAGGCGTTCGGGCATCAGCTTGACCCCGAGACGCAAAAGGACATGCGCGAGCAGTTTCCGATGGTGGAGCATCCGGTGGTGCGCACGCATCCGGAGACGGGGCGCAGATTGCTTTATGTGAACCACTTTTTCGTGAGCCATCTGGTGGGCGGCGATGAGCAGGAGAATGTCGAGTTGATGAACCTGCTGTGCCGCCAGGCCGCCACGATGGAATATCAGTGCCGCTTCCGCTGGACGCCAGATTCGGTGGTGTTCTGGGACAACCGGGCGGTGCAGCATTATGCCGCCAGCGACTATTGGCCGGATGTGCGCATCATGGAGCGGGCCAGCATCATCGGGGATCGGCCGGTCTAGTTGGTTTGGGGGAGCTCGTTGGCTTGGCTAAGGCCACCAAGTTCATAGTTCACCTTGCGCCAGGGGGTTCGGGCGCGGGTGGCACTGCCGCCAAATCCAACGCCGACACCCAGTTTGACGTTGCCGACAAATCCGCCTCCGACACCCAATCCGCAGCCATCAAAGCTGCCATGTTGTCAGTGCCGGACGAGCCTTGGATCGCGGGCTGGCGGGCACTGATTCCGATACCGCCGCCGCTGGAGGGCCTGTCGCCCATGGATTGTGCCGGGGCGGTTAGTCTGTGGTGCGATTTTGCCGGGCGCCAAACCCAAGCCCAAGAAGTTAGCCACCAAGCCGTCCAGCAGATGTGCGCAGCTCACTTCGGCGGGGCGGGCGTTGATTATGACCTATACCAAGTGACTGAACACCGCCGGCTCTCGCCCGATTTGCCCGCACCGTCTCCCTCGTCGCCAACCGCGCCGGTCGCGCCCGAGCCGTCCCCCGGGTTCGTCTGGTTCACCTTCATGCGGCGTTTGGCCGGGTTGTCGCATCAGCAATTCGTCAGACGCTGGCGCGATGGGCACTGGCCGCTGGTGAAGGTTCACCATCCGGGGCTGTGGGGCTATACGCAGAATGTGGTGGACAGCAGTT
>CAZERQ010000139.1:0-6990 GCA_964514465.1 uncultured Acidimicrobiales bacterium | reverse complement strand
GGGAGGGGGGAAGGCCAGTGCGAGTTTCGGGGTATACGAAAAAAAGCAGAGTCGGGGGCCGGGAAGACCCCCAACTCTGCGTTGGAATAAATGGCCAGTCGGCAACGCGGCAACTCGGCAGCGCGGCCAGCTGGTGATATGTCTAGCCGGCAGCGTGGCCGGCAGTATGTCTAGCCAGGCTAGTGTCTAGCCGAGCCAGTGTCTAGCCAGCGGTGGCGTCTGGCTCGGGGGTTGGCTCGGGCTCAGTTTCAGCACCCGGAAGTGTGATGGCCGGAGGTGTCGGCGGTGCCACAGGCTCAGCAGCCAGGGAGATAATCCGGCCGGTGCCGCTCTGGGGATAGTCGGCAGCCGTGATCTGTCCACCCAACACATCTGAGATGTATCGCGCCAGTGAAGCCTGATATGACAGAGCCAGCTCTGTAGCCTCCAGATCACCCAGCGGATAGCAGTCGCCTCCGCCAGCCAGGAAGTCAATGGTGGCCAGCACCACAGGCGCACCCGGCACAACCTGACCATCTTGGACGACCACAGTGCCATCGTCCAAAGTCACGTCGCGCACGCGGCTGCCGGCATCGCCAACCAGCCCGCAATCGCCGTCGCGGTCAATTTCGCGCGCCGGCTCGTTCGGATCATAGACCATGGTCAGACCCGCAAGCTGAGCGAACTGGCCGCACGTCCCGGGGACACAATCAACAGCCTGCTCCAGCAGATTCTTGAAGGTGTCACGAGGCACTTCCACCACAGTGATGAAGTTGGCAAACGGTGCAATGTCAAAAGTGTCAGCCGTGGTGATGTCGCCGGCATCAATCACAGAATCGTTGCGGATACCGCCGCCATTCTGCAAGCCGACCTGCGCAACCGGCGCACCAAAGCTGGAAGCCAGATTCTGCGCGTTGATCAGAGTGGCGTCGGCCATCAGGTTGCCCACATTGGTCTCGGTGGTGCGAACCATGGATCTGCGCCCGTCAAGAGGCACTTCGCTGGTGGCGATGACCTCTGTCTCCAGCTCCTCCAAAGCCGCCTGCAAAGGCTCAATAACATTGGCCTGCACAGTCGGGTCGGGCGTGCCGTCCAAAGCAATGCCGACGCTGCGGCCGTTGGCATCAACAACGTTGCCGTCGTCATCAAAGTCGACATTCAGGTGGCCGATGCAGCGATAGCCGCCAGGCCCGGTGATAACCGGCACTAGGCCCCCTTCAGCGTTGGTGCTCGTAAGTGGGTAGGTGCCATAGACATCCGCTTCGGGCCGACAGGTGCTGTCGGCATTCGACAACAGCTCGTCGCCGCCACCGGCAATCACCACGTCAACGCCGGACAGTGATGGGATCAGCTCAAGATCCTCCTTAACCGACTGAAGGTGGCTGATTAAGATGATGATGTTGACGCCTTGCTCGGTCAGCTCAGCGGCCTCGGCATTGACGGCCGACACCACATCGCCCACCACCACATTGCGCGGGGTTGAGATGTTGGGCAGCTGCGGAGTCACCGCACCGATGACGCCAACCGAAGTGCCGTCATAGTCGATAACTGTGCTGGCAGCCAGACGACCGGCACGCTCCATGGCCACCATCGGCGGCTCCTGGGAATAGTCGATGTTGGCAGACAGGAACGGCACAGCCGGGGTGAAAGCCGACATGAACCCGACGGCCACGTCAGGCCCCAGGTCGAAGTCGTGGTTGCCCAGCGCCATGGCGTCATAGAGTCCGCTCAGAGCCACAGCGTCATAGAATGGGCCCCTCGCCGCCGTGGCCAAGTTGTCCAAGCTGACGTTCAGCTCCTTGGATGCCAAGAAGTTGTCGCCCGAAGTGAGCGTGATGACGCCGTCCGAGGTGGCTTCGGCTTCTGCCTGCAGCTGCTTCATCGCCGAGACGAAGCGGGCCACACCAGGCAAGCCGTCCTCCTCATTTGGCACCAACTTCGACTCGCCGTCGTTGTTGTGCAAAATGGTGAGCGTGAAGCCGGCGCTGGCGCTGACCTGCACGGCTTCCTGCGCGATAACTGAACGGCCCACAGCGACTGCTGTCGAGCCAAGCAATGCCACGGCAGCGATGACCGCCGTGAGATACCGCCCGAGTGAGCGGTTGGGATAATTTCTGCGACTGCCAGAGACAGCCGCTGGGTTGTGTATTGAAGTCATAAATGTTTATGCTAGCACAAGGGTCTGACATTTTCTTAAGTTTTTTGGAATTTGGCGAAATTTGTTTTTTGCGTGGTTTTGGCGGGGCGCGTGGTTTTGGCTGGGTGCGTGGTTTTGGCGGGGCGCGCCATGAATAACGTATGTGCAACGTATGCGCTGGCTTAGCCGACAGCTGACGTAGGCTTAATGGAAGTGAATGCTGAACGCGACCTCCGTCCGACAGATCCCCGTCCGTCCACCGACCGACCCATCGGCATCTTTGACAGCGGCGTGGGCGGGCTGACCGTGGCCGCCGCCCTGATCGACCTGCTGCCGCACGAGCACATCGTCTATTTCGGCGACACCGCCAGATACCCATATGGCAGCAAGCCGGCCGAGCAGGTCAGACAGGCAGCTTCGCAGGTCGCCGGTTTTCTGGCGGACGAGTGCGGAGCCAAGTTGCTGGTGGTGGCATGCAATACAGCCTCGGCGGTGTGGCTGACATGCGCCGCGCCCGACGCCGTGCCCGACGCCGTGCCCGCCGTGCCCGCCGACACCGCATCGCCGCTCGCCGACCTGCACGCCCCCGTGGTCGGCGTGATCGAGCCCGGGGTTCAGGCGCTGGCCAAGGTGCGCGAGTTCCGCCGAGTTGGGGTCATCGCCACCACCGGCACGGTCGCCTCGGGAGCCTACCAGCGAGCCATGCGCCAAGCCGCACCCGAGATGGAACTGACTTGTCTGGCCTGCCCGGGTTTCGTGGAGTTTGTGGAGCGGGGCGAGGCCGACAGCCAACAGACGATCATCCTGGCCCGCCGGTTGCTGGCGCCGCTGATTGACGCCAAGGTGGAAGCGCTGCTACTGGGCTGCACGCACTATCCGTTTTTGGCTCGGGCAATCGGACAGGTCATGGGCCCCGATGTGGTGCTGGTGTCGTCCGCCGATGAGACGGCGTTTGCGGTGCGACAGGTGCTGGAGCGCGAGGGGTTGCTGCGCGGGCCGGCCGCCGCCGCACCCACCCGCCGCTGGATCGTGTCGGGCCAGGATAAGTGGTTCAAGGAGTTGGGCGCCGAACAGCTGGGCCTTCCGATCGATGAGGTGGAGGTGCACCGGTTATGACACTGGCCAGACGAGGCACGGCAAAAATGTCGTAGGGGGCTGCTAGACAATATAAGTAGACAATTAAGTACGGACAGATGAAGCAGACGCACCAAAACATACGAACCAGAACTGGCACCTTATATATACGTATACATGCACCCGTCCATCCTCCCAAACCCAAAACCCAACCCCAACCCACAACAGCCAAACACAAACCATGAGACCCAACGACCGACAGCCCAACCAGATGCGCCCCATATCCTTCGTGCGCGATTTCACCGAAATGACCCCGGGGTCGGTGCTCGCCTGCTACGGCAACACCAAGGTGCTGTGCACGGTGTCGCACGAGCGTGACGTTCCGCCCTGGCTGCGAGGCACGGGCGCCGGCTGGATCACTTCGGAATATTCGCTCCTGCCCGGCTCAACCAGCCAGCGCGCCCGCCGGGAAGTCACCGCGGGCAAACCCAAGGGCCGCACCCAGGAGATACAGCGGCTCATCGGGCGGAGCCTGCGGGCGGTGTGCGACCTGTCCCAGATCGGCGAGTGCTCGTTGTATGTCGACTGCGATGTGATCCAGGCAGACGGGGGCACGCGCACGGCCGCGATTTCAGGGGCGTGTCTGGCGCTGCACGATGCCGGCACTCGGCTGGTGGGCGAGGGCGAGCTGGTGCGCCATCCGCTGCGGCAGCTTTGCGCGGCTGTGTCGGTGGGGATTGTGGGCGGGGCCGTGTTGCTGGATCTGGAGTATGTGGAGGATCACCGGGCCGAAGTCGACATGAATATAGTCAAGACCGAGGCGGACGAATTCGTGGAGGTTCAGGGCACCGCCGAGAAGCAGACGTTTGACGCCAAGCAGCTGGCGCGGATGATTGCGCTGGCGGGCGCGGGTGTGGACGAGATTTTGGCCGCGCAGCGGGAGTATCTGGCGCAGCCGTTGGCCCGGCGCTGAGGCGGTTGGGCGATGCTGAGGCGGTGGACGACGCCGGGGCGACGACGATGCTGAAACTGGTGGCCGCCACAGCCAACCCCGACAAGCTGCGCGAGATAGAAGCGATTCTGTCCGGCGGAGCGACTGAGGCCGGCGCGCCCGCCGCCGCGCCCGGAACCGCCATCGTTCTGCTGCCGCGCCCAGACCACGTGCCCATACCCGAAGAGGACGAACCGACACTGGAAGGCAACGCCCGCATCAAGGCCCGATGCATAGTCGACGCAACCGGCCAGCCCGCAGTCGCAGATGACACCGGCTTGGAGGTGGATGCGCTGGACGGCGCGCCGGGTGTCCGCTCGGCCAGATACGCCGGCCCCGACGCCAGCTACAGCGACAATGTGGCGGCACTGCTGTCTGCCCTGGCCGATGTCCCGCCAGACAAACGTCAGGCGCGCTTTCGGACAGTCGCTTTGGCGCGCACCCCGGACGGCACCGAAGTCATGGCGCAGGGCACGCTGGAAGGCAGCATCGCTCTGGCGCCCAGGGGCGAGGGCGGGTTCGGCTATGACCCGGTGTTCGTACCCGAGCAGCTCGCGTCGGGCGAGCAGCTTGAGCAAGGCGAGCAGCTTGCGGGCGAGCCGCCAACCCTGGCGCAGCTGACCGACCACCAAAAGAACAGCATCAGCGCGCGCGGCGCGGCGTTCCGCAACCTAGTCAGCGAACTGAAAGCAGCCGGCTGGATGTGAGCGCGCGAGCCATCCACCCGCCCCACACAACCAGTACGCCGGGTGGGATTCGAACCCACACGAGCCAAAGCCCACAGGGACCTAAACCCTGCGCGTCTACCAGATTTCGCCACCGGCGCATACGTCCAGACAAGCCGTCAGCCAAGCCGCACAATCCAGCGCAAACCAAACCGCGCAACACTGGCCCAACGATTTATCATCTGTTTTCCAAATTTCAGGCTAGCCTGCGAATGTATGGATAACAAAGATTATTTTCACAATTTCCTGGACGAACAACTGCTGAATAACCGCATCGTCAGGCTATATTCGGAGGTAACCGCCAAAGTCGCAGGCGACATAATGGATCAGCTGCTCTATCTCGAGGGCAAGGACAAAGACAAAGACATCTGGCTCTACATCAACTCGCCCGGCGGATCGGTCACGGCCGGCATGGCCATCTATGACACCATGCAGTTCGTCTCCCCGTCGGTCGGCACGATATGCATGGGCCTGGGCGCATCCATGGGCCAGTTCCTGCTGTGCGCCGGCGAACCCGGCAAGCGCTATGCCCTGCCGCACGCCCGCATCCTGATGCACCAGCCCAGCGGCGGCGTGGAGGGACAGGCCACCGACATTGAAATCCAGGCCGAGGAGTTCGCCAAGACCAAACAACAGCTGACCCAACTTCTGGCGCAGCACACCGGGCAGACCCCCGAAAAAATAGCCGAGGACTCCGACCGGGACAAATGGTTCTCCGCGACCGAGGCGAGGGACTACGGCATGTTGGACAAAGTAATCGTGCGCCGGGGCGAGATGCTGTGACCCCAGCCGCGCCCGAGCCGTCCGACCCCGACCCACCCGAGCCGCCCGCGCCCGCGCCCGCCAAGCCGCCCGCGCCCCTCTCCGGCATCCGGGTCATAGACGCAGCCGACGGGGTGGGGGAGATGTGCGGTCGGATGCTGGCCGACTTCGGCGCCGACGTCATCCGACTTGAACCACCCCAAGGAGCCGACTCGCGCCGCATGGCACCGCTGTCGCCCGACCAAACCACTAGCTACTATTTCGCCTACCGCAACTACAACAAGCGCGGCATCACCCTCGATGCCAGCACCGACCAGGGCCAAAACCAGCTGCTCGACCTGCTCGCCACCGCCGACATATTCATACACTCAGCCAAAGCCGCCGACACCCGCGACACCCCGCTCGACCCGACCCATCTGGCCCAGCGCTTCGCCCACCTTATAGTAACGTCCATCACCGCGTTCGGCCAGACCGGGCCCTATGCCGACTTCGAGGCCACCCCCGATGTCATCTTCGCGCTGTCCGGCTGGCTGTCGTCATCGGGCATCCCCGAGAAGCCGCCGCTGCTGATGCCCGGCGCCCAGCCCTATGACTTCGGCGGCGTGCTGGGCTGCTTCGCCGTCCTCTGCGCGCTCATCCAGCGGCACCGCACCGGCCGGGGCCAGCACCTGGACGTGTCGGCGCTCGAGTCGCTGGCGCAATGCAACACCTGGCAGCTGACCAACGCCTCGGCCACGCTCAATGCCGGGCGCGAGCTGATGCTGATGCGCAGCGGAACCAGCCCCGTCTATCCGCTGTTTCCCACCAAAGACGGCTATGCCCGCCCGGTCATTTTGAGCCCGCACCAGTGGCGCAACATGTGGGAGTGGATGGGCCGCCCGCCCGAGTTCGAGGCGCAGGAGTGGGGCGAGACGCTGTTTCGGATGATGAACCTGGACGTTTTGAACCCGGCCATCGAGCAGCTGTTTGCGCGCTATGACATGGAGGAGTGCGCCAAGGAGGGACAGCGGCGCGGCGTGGTGGTCGTGCCCATGCTGAAGGCGGACGATGTGCTGGCCAACGAGCACTATGTTTCGCGGACGACATTTGTGGAGGGCGAGTTGGCGCCCGGGCAGCCGGCTGCGTTCGTGGACGGATGGATGGAGGTGGCGCGCCAGCGGTTGGGGTATCGCTTCGCCCCGCCGCAGATTGGGGAGCATAACCAGGAGGTGCTGTCGGGGTCGGCACCCGCGCAGTCCGCGTCCGCTCCCGCGTCAGCGCCCCCGCCCGACCCCGACAGCCCCTCCTGGTTATGCACCCCAATCTGCGGCGGGGCGAAGCGA
>CAZERQ010000138.1:0-5775 GCA_964514465.1 uncultured Acidimicrobiales bacterium | reverse complement strand
TGGTGATAATGCTGGCGTTCATGGTGTGGATGGCTGTGTCGGCCGCCACCAAGCACAAGATCAACCGCTGGGAGTCGGCCGTGCTGCTGGTGGGCTGGTTCGTGTCGCTGCCGTTCATCATTTCGTGATCGGGCCGTGGCTCTATATATAATGTGTCCGTGCCGTATATATTAAGGTGTTTGTGCCGTCTTATATTCGCGCCCGCGCCCCATATATAACGTGTCCCCCTATATATAACGTGCCCCGCCCGCCGGCAATCTGCGAAGCGGGGCAAAAATGTCAGACCCCCAAACTAATCTATAAATCATGGCCGACAACAGCACCATCGAGTGGACGCAAGCCACCTGGAACCCCACCACGGGCTGCGACCGGGTTTCCCCGGGGTGCGACAACTGCTATGCCCTGCCGTCAGTTCGAAAGTCGTCTGTGGGCCGGGGGGTGAAAGTCTGATGGCGCAGAACCCCCAGAGCTTTTGGATTGAGACGCTGGGCTGTCCCAAGAATCAGGTCGACTCCGACAAGATCGTGGGGCAGCTTGTGGCGGACGGAATGGTTGCCGCAGACGACCCAGACGATGCCGATCTGGTGGTGGTCAACACCTGCGCGTTCATTGAGTCGGCCCGACAGGAATCCATCGATACCATTTTGGCTCTGGCCGATCGGCTCAAGCCGGGTGAGCGTGGTGAACGAGGCCCAGTCAAATTGGTGGCCACCGGTTGCATGGCTGAACGCTATGGCGCAGAACTCGAGGCCGCCATGCCGGAGCTTGACGCCGTGGCGGGTTTCGGTGTGCCGGTTACATTGGGACGAAAACCCGTGCCCCGGCTCCGCGCCGACCCTGCCCGCGCCGACACCGCCGCGGTTCCGCAAATGGATCTGCTGAACATGGCCCGCCCCGCAGCCGAACTGCCCTGGGCATACGTCAAAATTGCCGAAGGTTGCGACCGCAAATGCGGCTATTGCGCCATACCCCAATTCCGCGGCCCGCAGCGCTCACGCACAATCGAATCCATCTGCGCCGAGATAGAGGAGCTGGGCGTACGTGAAGTCGTCCTGATTGCACAAGACCTGGCGGCGTTCGGGCGCGACCAATCTGCCCGTAACAGTACAGCGCGCGACCCCATCGCCACCAAACCGATCATCCAACTAATCGAAGCCATCAAACCACTGACGGAATGGGTGCGCCTGCTGTATCTCTATCCGTCCGACCTGACCGACGAGCTGGCCGAGACCATCTGCGCCACCCAGGTGCCATACTTCGACCTGTCGCTCCAGCACGTCTCACGCCCGCTGTTGCGCCGGATGCGCCGCTGGGGCGACGGCCAGAAATTCCTCGACCGCATCGCCGATGTCAGGGCGCACGAACCCCAGGCCACATTCCGCTCCAACTTCATCGTCGGCTACCCGGGCGAAACCGAACATGACCACGAGCAGCTGCTGGAGTTCATCCAGGAGGCCCAGCTTGACTGGTGCGCGTTCTTCAAGTTCTCCCCCGAGGACGGCACCCACGCACAGACACTTGACGGACAGATTCCGCCGCAACTGATCGCGCAGCGCCTGGCCGAGTTGCGCACCGCCCAGGAAACCATCAGCGAAAACCGGCGGCGCCGGCTGGTGGGGGAGCGGCTGGAGGTGCTGGTGGATGCCACCGGCGTGGCGCGCAGCTTTAGGGAGGCCCCCGAGATAGACGGCATCGTGTCGGTGCCCCAGGAGCTGCCGGCGGGGGAGTTCGCCAAGGTTGAGGTGGTGGCAACCGCGGGGCTGGATTTGGAGGCGCGATGAAGCTGGCCGGCACAACAAAACTTGCCCGCGCAATCAGGCTTCCCAGCGGACGCAGCTGGCCCAACACGCTCACCATCAGCCGGTTTTTCATGGCGCCGGTGGTGTTCTGGCTGGTGCTGCGTGCCGAAGACGATAAGGGCGCATCCTGGGGTCTGGTGGTGATGGCCTGCCTGGTGGCGCTCAGCGACAAACTGGACGGAGTGCTGGCGCGCCGCTACCAAGTCGAAAGTCGCCTGGGCGCATTCTTGGATCCCTTCGCCGACAAGGTTGTGGTGCTGGGCTGCGCGGCATGCTTCGTGGCGGTCGGACGATACTGGTGGCTGCCGGTCGCGCTGATCTGGCTGCGCGACATTGCCCTGAGCGCGCTGCGGGTGGTCTATGCCCGCAAAGGCATCTCGCTGCCAGCCCGCCGTCTGGCCAAATGGAAGGTGGGGCTGCAAGGCGGCACGCTCACGGTGGCGGCGCTCCTGCCGCTCAAGGATCTGGACGTTCTGCACACTGCATTAATATGGGCCGCCGCCGCCATCACGCTATACACCGGCGCGCAATATATATGGGACGGCCGCCCGCAACCCGCCGAAGCCCAGGAGCCCGTCCACCCACAGGAGCACACCCAATCACATGAGCCCACCCAATCACAGGAGCACCACCGATGAACTGTGAAATCGTGGCCGTCGGCACCGAGCTGCTACTGGGCCAAATCACCGACACCAACTCCTCCTGGATTGGCGAGCGGCTGGCCGAGCTGGGCATCGACAGCTATCACCAAACCAAAGTGGGCGACAACTTTGAGCGCATGCACGCGGTCATCTCCCAGGCGGTCGCCCGAAGCGACGCGGTCATTGTCTGTGGTGGGCTGGGGCCGACCCATGACGACATAACCCGCGAGGTTCTGGCCGCAGTGATGGGTGTCGATCTGGTTCAGAACCAGGTCGCAGCCGATCGCATCAGGTCCATCTTCACCGACCGAGGCCGACACATGCCGTCCAACAATCTACGCCAAGCCGATGTCCCCGAAGGCGCGCAAGTCAGCCCCATCATTCCCGGCACCGCGCCGGGTCTGTTGTGTCCCGTCAGCGTTCCCGGAGCCAGCACCGCCACCACCGTCCCGTCCAGTCCCACCGTCTCGTCTGACCACTCCGCCCAGCCCGACCCGTCCGCCCAGCCCGACCCGTCCGACCCGTCCGCCCACTCCGCCCCGTCCACCCAAAAAGTCATCTATGCCGTGCCCGGCGTGCCCTGGGAAATGAAGGCGCTGATGAACGACTGGGTGCTGCCCGACCTGCGCCAGCGCGCCGGCATATCCCAGGCCATCGTCAGCCGCACGCTGCGCACTTGGGGCGAGTCGGAGTCGGGTCTGGCCGAAAAGCTGGCCGGCGAAATCGCCCGGCTGGACGAAACCGGCCACGCCACCATCGCATTTCTGGCCAGCGCCACCGACGGGCTGAAGGTGCGCATAACCGCCAAAGCCGACACCGAAGCCGCTGTGCGCGAGATACTGGACGCCGAGGAAGCCGCGGTCAGACGGGCGGTCGGCGACGACATCGTTTTCGGGGTGGACGACGAGACCATGGAGGTTGCGGTGCTGCGGTTGGGCCGGGAGCGGGGACAGACCCTGGCCACGGCCGAGTCGCTGACGGGCGGGTTGGTGGCGGCCCGGCTGGCGGCTGTGCCCGGAGCCAGCGATGTGCTTAAGGGCGGGCTGGTGAGCTATGCGCCGGAGGTGAAGTTCGGACTGCTGGGTGTGCCCGAGGGCCCGGTGGTGTCGGTGGCGGCGGCCGAGCAGATGGCGCTGGGGGCGTGCGAGCTGCTGGGTGCCAGCTGTGCAGTAGCCACAACCGGAGTGGCCGGGCCAGATCCGCTGGAGGGACATGCGCCCGGCACGGTATGTCTGGCCACGGTTGTGGATGGCGAGGTCGAGGGCATGCAGGTGGAGCTGCCGTTCGGACGGGAGCAGGTGCAGCTGCTGACGGTGCTGACGGTGCTCAACAATCTACGCCGTAGGTTGCTGGCGCTGGAATAGGGCTGGCGCGCGTCTGTCCGCCTAGTCCCCGTCTCCCTCCTCATCCCCGCGCCTTCGTCCCCCGGTCCGTCCCCCTACCCCTCCGCCTCCCTCAGCTGCAGCGAAGCCGAATTCATGCAATAGCGCTCGCCGGTGGGCTGCGGCCCGTCAGGGAAAATGTGCCCCAGATGCGCCCCGCAACTGCCGCAGACCGCCTCGGTGCGAACCATACCATGTGAGCTGTCCGCCCGCCGCTCCACCTTGCCCCGGCCAGCCTCCTCCCAAAAACTTGGCCAGCCCGTGCCCGAGTCATATTTCGCCTCGCTGGAAAACAGCTGCTCGCCGCACACGATGCAGTGGTAGGTGCCGGCCTCGTGGCAGTCCCAATACCGACCGCTGAACGCCCGCTCGGTGCCGGCGTGCTGAGTGACCTCGTATTGCTCACGGGTCAGCCGCTGGCGCAGCTCGTCATCGCTGGGCTTGGTCGCGCCGGGGCCGACCGCTCCGGAGCTGGTTGCGCCGGGGCCGACCGCGCCGCCGTCATCGCTGGGTTTTGGTGCCGGGCTCATTGACTATATATTATAGGGAATTTTCACGCCAGTAAAACAAATGCGAACAAATGTTTGCTTTTGCAGTCGGGGTGTGCTATATTTGAGTCTATGAAGCGATATGGCGAAGCCGGAGGCGTCGACACAAGATAGGGCACATGCCAAGCATGCCACAGCCAAATTCACCCCCAAAAATTTATTTTCAGAAATTTAACAGAAATAGGGCAAAAATGTCAGACCCCCTGTCTAATATCGCTTAATAACATAACCCAACCAAGAAAGGCATAAGAATATGACTAATGCAACAACCACACGAAAGACCAGCTCAGTGAGCGACACCAAGAGCGACGCCGCAAGCGAAGTTGTGGCAGATGCCGTGGCTGAAGCCGCGGCCGAAGCCGTAGCTGATGTTGCGGTGGACGCCACGGGCGCAACCGAGGCCGCGGTCTCCCCGAACGGGGCGACAGCCGATGCCGGCGATTCCGCTGGCACCTCCGCGGGCGCTTCCGCGGGCGCTTCCACCGGCACCTCAGCCAAGGCCAAGACGGGCGCAACCAAATCGGCCCGTGGCGGACGCGGTGCTTCGCGTGGCGATTCGCCCGACTCCGACCAAGACACCACTTCCGATGCCGCATCTGACTCCGGGCGCGACTCCGGTGGCCGTGACTCTGGTGGCCGCGACACTGCCGAGCGGGACAAGATCCTCGACATGACCCTGCAACAGATTCAGAAGCGCCACGGCCTGGGCGCCATCATGAAGATGAGCGAGCGCAGCACCATGCGGGTGGAGGCCATCCCCACCGGAGCGCTGTCGCTTGACATTGCCCTGGGAATCGGCGGCGTCCCGCGCGGCCGCGTGACCGAGATTTATGGCCCGGAGTCATCCGGCAAGACGACCCTGGCGCTGCACATCGTGGCCGAAGCCCAAAAGGCCGGCGGGGTCTGCGCTTTCATCGATGCCGAGCACGCCATGGATCCGATCTATGCCGCGGCCATCGGGGTCGACATCGACAACCTGCTGATCTCCCAGCCCGACACCGGCGAGCAGGCGCTTGACATAGCCGACCAGCTCATCCGCTCGGGCGCGGTGGACGTGATTGTGGTCGATTCGGTCGCGGCGCTCACCCCACGGGCCGAGCTGGAAGGCGAGATGGGCGACACCCATGTTGGCCTGCAGGCCCGGCTGATGTCGCAGGCCATGCGCAAACTGACCGCCAACCTGAACAAGTCCCACACGACCTGCGTGTTCATCAACCAGTTGCGTGAGAAAGTGGGCGTGATGTTCGGCTCACCCGAAACCACACCTGGCGGCCGTGCGCTGAAGTTCTATTCTTCCGTGCGGATAGACGTGCGCCGCATCGAGGCCATCAAGAACGGCACCGATGCCATCGGCAACCGCACCCGGGCAAAGGTGGCCAAGAACAAGTGCGCCCCGCCGTTCAAG
>CAZERQ010000137.1:0-2412 GCA_964514465.1 uncultured Acidimicrobiales bacterium | reverse complement strand
GGGTCAAATGCCAGCGTGATGTTGGAAGAAAACCGCCTGACGTTCTCCAGATGCTCCCGGGTGAGCGCGGTGCCACAGGTGGCCACCGTGTTGCCAAAACCCATCTCGTGCAGACCGATGACGTCGGTATAGCCCTCGGTGATGATCACGCCGCCCAGCCGAACAATCTCCGACTTGGCCTTGTCCAGACCATAAAGCACCCGGCTTTTTTTGTATATTTTGGTCTCGGGCGAGTTGATGTATTTGGGTGCTTTGTCGCGCCCCGGCAGAGCCCGCCCGCCGAAAGCAATGACATCGCCCTTGTGGTCGCGTATGGGAAAGATGACTCTGGCCTGCTGCACATCACGCAGCTGCCCCTCCTCAGTTCGCTTCAGCAGCCCCGCCTCCAGCAAGATTTCCTGGGAATGCGACAGCGCCCCACGCAGACCGGCTTTAGGGTCGCTCCAGCTGCCGGGAGCCCAACCCAGCGACCAGAGCTTGGCCAGTTTGGAGTTGTAGCCGCGCCCGCGCAGATAGTCGCGTGCCGCCCGGGCATTGGGTTCAAACAGCTGCTGGTGATACCACTCGCAGGCGTCGGCCAGCGCAGCCAGGGCCTTTTTCTTGGAGCTGTTCTGCGGCAAATCTGTCTTCGACAGACGGATGCCAACTGTGTCTGCCAAAGATTCCAGCGCTTCGGTGAAATCCAGGTTCTCCGTTTTTTGGATGAAGCTGAAGCAGTCGCCGCTCTCCTTGCAGCCGAAGCAATAATAGAACTTCTCGTTGTCGTTGACCGTGAAAGACGGCGTTTTTTCTGAGTGAAACGGGCACAGCCCAACATGGCGGGTGCCGCTTCGCTTCAGGCTGGTGTGGCGCGAGACGATGGCCACCATATCCACCGCTGCCCGAACGGCATCAATCTCCTCACGGGGATACATCAGGCCGAGGTCACTTTTGGGCCGCGCTCGCGCCAGCTTCGGCGGCCGTGCTCGTCTCGCCCGCGCCCGTGCCGATGGCAGCCGCGCCCGCTTGCATCTCGGCCAAAGCCGCCTTCAGATTTTCAAGCAACCCGTCAATCGGAACCCGTTGCTGGCTCATACTGTCGCGGTGGCGCAGCGTGACGCAGTCGTCATCCAACGTGTCAAAATCAACCGTCACACAGACTGGGGTGCCCAGCTCGTCCTGGCGGCGATAGCGCCGGCCGATGGACTGCGTCTCGTCATAATCAACCATAAACTCCTGGCTCAACTCGCCGGCAACTTTGACCGCGCGCTCCGTCAGCGGCTCCTTGCGCGACAGCGGCAGCACGGCCGCCTGATAGGGAGCCAACCTGGGATCCAGCCGCAGAACAATGCGGGTCTCGTCCTTCACCTCTTCCTCGTCATAGGCAGCCAGCAAGAACGCCAGCATCGCCCGGGTCGCCCCGGCAGCCGGCTCGATCACATGGGGCACATAGCGCTCGCCGCTGGCCTGGCTGAAATATTCCAGCTTCTCGCCCGAATGCTGGCTGTGCGCCTTCAGGTCATAGTCGCCTCGGTTGGCGATGCCCTCCAGCTCGCCCCAGCCCCAGGGATAGGCGAACTCCACATCGCAAGTCTGGCTGGAATAATGGCTCAGCTCGTCCGCCTCGTGCTCACGCAGCCGCAACATGTCCTGGGGGATGCCCAAATCCAGATACCAATCCAGACGGGCCTGGCGCCAATAGTCATACCACTTGCCGGCCTCATCTGGCGGCACGAAATACTCAAGCTCCATCTGCTCGAATTCCCGGGTGCGGAAGATGAAGTTGCCGGGCGTGATCTCGTTGCGGAAGGACTTGCCGATCTGCGCGATGCCGAACGGCGGCGACTTGCGTGCGGCCCGCATCACTTGTTCATAATTGACGAACATGCCCTGGGCAGTCTCGGGGCGCAGATACACGCTGGCACCTTCTGATTCCACCGGCCCGGCGTTGGTCTTGAACATCAGGTTGAACTGGCGGGCCTCGGTCAGCTGCCCCTCGGCGCCGCACTTGGGGCACACCTTGGGATCCTCCAGGTCGTCTTCGCGGTGGCGGGCCCGGCAGTCGCGGCAGTCGACCATCGGATCCGCGAAGCTGCGCAGATGCCCCGAAGCCTCCCAGACCGCCGGCGGCGAAAGTATGGACGCCTCCAGCCCGACCACCTCGTGGCGCAGCTGCACCATCGACCGCCACCAAGCCTGCTTGACGTTGTTAAGCATCAGCACACCCACCGGCCCGAAGTCATAGGCTGAGCGGAAGCCGCCATAGATCTCGGCCGACTGGAACACGAAGCCGCGCCGCTTGGCGAGGTTGACGATCTTGTCCATGGGCTCTTGGGGGGCATTGTCCATGAGATTATCCTAAAGGGATTTTGTCCTAGACAGATTTTTGCCCTAGACGGTTCTGAGCGATTTGAGCGCGCGTTCTGAGTGTGC
>CAZERQ010000136.1:0-11059 GCA_964514465.1 uncultured Acidimicrobiales bacterium | reverse complement strand
GGGGAGGGTGCGGGTGCGGCCGAATCCAACGGATCCTACGCACAGAAATTTGACGAGGAAGTGCGCAGAGTCGACCAGGAGCGGCGGGCAGAGGCGCAGCGTTCCCAGGCCCGAGTTGACCAGGCGCGGCAAACTGCGCGGAGCCAGGCGGAGGCCAGCGAACGGGATCGCAAGCGTATGCTTGGGTGTGGGGCGTATATATTTTTTGCGGCGGGGCTGGGGTTGCTGATGAGCGTGTATGAGTCCTGCGATTCAGTATTTAGTTCCTAAAATTACATAGTCATGTGGTTTCTGGGTTGGAAGCCAACCGCCAACACAAGGAAGTGGCTATGTTACTGAACCCATACCAAACCAACCATGCCAAAGAAATCACAGACTGAGCGAGCTGGCCTGACAGCTTGAACGGTTACGGGGTGCTATGAATGACAGACACTACTCCTGCAGATCTTCATTCTTCAACCCTGCTTCTCTCATAACACTTTTCTGCGTGTCAATATTCATGGTTTTGTCACCATGAACCGGCACAGAAACCTTGAGTGTTTTGCTGGGGCCAACTTGGCGCACCAAAATTCTGTGGCTCCCAGTGATCCGCTTAATCTGCCAGCCCCTCTTTTGAAGGATTTTCACCAGCTCCTTGCCGCTAACACGCCTCAACCTCATGCTTTAACCAGTAGTTCCGTCTTCTGAAATCTTCCGGCGGCACGCAGTGCACTCAAGTCATCTTCATGCCCACTTTGGGACCTCCTAGGAACGACCTCGATAGTTCTCTTGCTGAGCTGGGCAAAGTTATGCAACACGGCTTCTGCATATTCCATGTCTTGCTTGGTGGTCCCGAACGAAAAATCAGCTGGCAGTTCAGGGAAAACAACTTTGTCATCCTGCTCCATCTCCTCAAACTGGACATCCAAGTAAAGCTCGATTGCTTCGGTAATGTTGCTTACGGCGTCTTCGAGCGTGTCGCCTTCTGAAATGGCACCACACAGACAGGGAACGTGTGCTGTGAATCCACCTTCCTCTGAGTCTTCGAAAAAATAGACAATTAGTTCCACGTTAGATCCTTTTTTGTTTGGTTGGGGGTTGACAAAAGTTTGCCAGGGAATTGACATTACATTATATCTTGGTGCAATGAGATTATACCATACCTTGAGCATGGACCAATCACAACCGGCGCTGGAGCTGGAAGGAGCACCACTAGAAATATAATGGATTCTATGGTATCCGCCAAAAGCAAAGTCTCCTGAAACCCTAATTTTGCTGTGAATTCCACCTGCCACACCCCGGCCACGTCCGCGGTGACCTCCTGCCACACCCCCGCCACCGGCAACCCCCGCAGCGAGGCCGCAAAGCTCATCATCGGCATCGCGCTGGCCGCCGCCACCTGGGTCTCGTGGCTGCTACCCGACTCGTCACCGTTGCACCAACCCTGGCTGATGGCGACCACCTCCACCGCCGTCATCGCCATCGCGGGCTGGCCCATCCTGGCATCCGGCTGGCGCTCGCTCCCCAACCGATCCCCCAACATGGACACGCTCATATCCCTGGGCGTCATCACGGCCTGGGCCTGGTCGGTCTGGGCGCTCACGGCCGGCCAACCCGAGGACAACCACTTCGCCATGGCCGCCGCCATCGTGGTGTTCGTTCGCTTCGGCGGCTGGCTGGAGGGCCGATCCCAACAGCGCTCAAATGACGCCCTAGTTGCGCTGGCCGAAATCACACCGCAGTTCGCCCGCCTGCAAGACGGCACCGACATCGCCATCGGCGACCTGGAAGTCGGCATGCGCCTGGTCGTGCGCCCCGGCGAGAAGATCCCGACTGACGGAACGGTCATCTCGGGGCAATCTGCGGTCGACCGCTCCCTGCTGACGGGCGAACCACTGCCGGTTGAGGTCGCCCCTGGATCCGAAGTCATCGGCACCTCGCTCAACACCACGTCCGCCATCACGATCGAAGCCACCCGAGTGGGCTCCGACACCGCCCACGCCCAACTCATGCGTCTGCTCCAGGAAGCCCAGGACTCACGGGCCCCCGTCCAGCGGCTGGTGGATCGAGCCAGCGCCATCTTCGTTCCTACGGTGGTGGCCGTGGCCGGCGCGGTGCTGCTGACCTGGCTGCTGACCGGAGCCGACTCCACCCGCGCCGTTGCCTCGGCCGTGGCTGTGCTGGTGGTGGCCTGCCCGTGCGCTCTGGGGCTGGCCAGCCCAACCGCAATCGTGGCGGGAATCGGACGGGCGGCTCGGGACGGCATCATCATCCGCAGCGGCGATGTTTGGGAGGAGGCCCATCGGATCAACACTGTGGTGGTGGACAAGACCGGCACCCTGACCCACGGCACGCCCACGGTGAGGCGGGTGGTTGTGGCCGGAGAGACGAATGTTGGCGCGGGCAAGCAGCTGTCGCAGATGAGCTATGCGCTGGCTTCGCATTCGCTTCATCCGCTGGCCAAGGCGGTGGCTGAGATGTATGGGGGAGAAGTTTGGACGTCTGACTGGCAGATTTCGGAGATACCCGGACAGGGGGTGGTGGCAACGGCAACCGCAAGTGGCGGTGACTCCGTGACCGCAGCCGCGCTCGGATCGGCCGACCTGTTCGGCCATATTCCAGATGACCTTCGGCAAGCCGCGTCCCAGGCCCAAAGCGAGGGACTGTCGCTGTCGTATGTTGGCTGGTCGCAAGCGGAGCACAATGGCGCGGCAGTGGCCGGCGAACCCGCGGCGACCGTTGCCAAACCCGCAGCCGCCGCCAAACCCGCGGCCGCCGCCAAACCCGCAGCCGCCGCTCTGTTCGTTTTCTCGGACGAGTTGCGCCCCAACGCCTCCCAAACCGTGCGCCAACTGCAAGCAGGTGATTTGTCGGTGGTCATGCTGACGGGCGACACCGAACTGGGCGCGCAACGGGTGGCCAGCGAAGTCAATCCCGACAAGACAATCGCCCAGGCCCGACCCGAGGACAAGGTCGACACCGTGCGACAACTGCAGGCGGACGGGCAAAGGGTGGCGGTCGTGGGGGACGGCATCAATGACGCCGCTGCCCTGGCGCAGGCTAACATCGGCATAGCTTTTTCCAGCGGGTCAGACGTTGCCCGGGCCGCCAGCGACATAACCCTGATGTCAAACAACTTCGGGGCCGTGGCCACCGCACTCGCCATCGCCAGGCGCACCCGCTCGACCATCGCCGCCAATTTGGTCTGGGCCTGCATATACAACGCCGCCGCGCTCCCGCTGGCGGCCGTGGGTTTGCTTCCGCCGGCTGCCGCGGCCGCCGCCATGAGCCTGTCATCGCTGTGCGTGGTGGGCAACTCGCTGAGGTTGTCGCGGCTGAAGCTGGGCTAGGCTGATGTTGAGGTGGGACTGCCCGCCAGGGCACCGCTCAGAAGCGCCTTAAAACCCACCCACATTCCGCCCTTCCATTTTAGCAAGCCCCACTGACAAAATACCCCCCCCCCGACAAAATCCCGCAAAACCCCCGCATCGAAAAAGATACAACAGGAGACACCAATGAGCACACACGAAGCACGCAACAAGCAAGTGGTGGAACGCTACTGGGACGCGCATTTTCGCCGCGACTGGGAGAAGATGGCCACCTTTTTCACGGTTGACGCCCACTACACAGACGTGGGGTTAGACGCTGAAGGAGCCACCGGCCCGGACCAGATCATCGCCCGCCTCAAGCTCGGCATCGATCCACTCAAGGCATACTGGCACTTTCCCAAGCACCTGGTTGCCGAAGGCGACATTGTGGTTACCGAGCACACCGAGACCTGGGTGTTCAGCAGCGGCCCGCGCGATGTTGCGGGCGATGGAGGCACGGGGGGCGAAGGTCGCGCGGACGGTGGGGATATTGTCGTCGATCACCCGTTCACGTCAGTGATGGAAATCCGGGACGGACTGATTGTGCGCTGGCACGACTATTCGCACCTGCCCAATCTGCTGGACAAGGCACCCGCTTGGTGGCTTGAGCATATCGCCCAGGGGTTTGCCCGCGCCTGAGCCCCGCGCCAGCCCCTCCAACCCAACACCCCCCTCACAACCGCGGCAGCACCTCCGTCTCAAACATCCGCAAGTTCTCCCAGGCCAGCTCGGGATCCAGTCCGCCCATCAGCGGATGAAACATCACCACCCCGTCTGCCGGCATCCCAGAGATCAGCTCCACCGCCTCGGGCGGAGTCAGAATGTGGTGCTGCCCCATCGACCGCAGCGCCTCGGCATCGTCCATCGGCTGATAGCCGGTCTGCGAACCCGCCTCGGCAGCCCACTGCCCATATGAGTTCATCTCGTGCAAGGCGTGCGGAGCGACCCGGCGCCACACCTCCTCAACATCGTCGGTGATGTGGATATACATGCCCGAAATCGGCGGCAGCTCACCCGGGTCGTCCCGCCCCAGCTTGCCCAGCTCGTCACGATAGAAGTCCCAGAACTGAGGCATGGTGGGCATGAAATCATCGGCGATGCGGGCGGCCCGGCGAGCAGCCCCTTCCGAAGCGCCGCCCAGGATGATCGGCGGGCGGGGCGATTGATAGGGCACAGGCGTGACCGACACGGTGCGCCCCCTGAACTCGAACGGCTGGCCGGCCCAGGCTTGCTTGAGCGTTTCGACCGCTTCGGTCACCAGCTTGACCCGGTCGGCCAGCTTGACGCCGAACATATCGAACTCGGACGGGACATAGCCGTTGGCCAGCACCACCTCCAGGCGCCCGCGACTGAGGTGATCAACCACCGCCAGATCTTCGGCCAGGCGCAGCGGATTGTGGAGCGAGGCGATGACGGCCCCCAGCCTGATTTGCATGCGCGAGGTGCGGGCGGCGATGGCCGAGGCGAGAGCCACAAGCGATGGCAGATAGTTGTCGGGCGAGCCGTGGTGCTCCGACAGGGTAACCCGGTCAAACCCCAGCGCATCGGCCCAGGCGCACTGCTCCAGTGCGGCTTCATATTGGTCGGCTGGGGTGGCGGGGCTGATGGACGGACATCTGAAGTCGAAGCGAATGCCGAATTGTGCCATGGGTGTTTCCTTTGGGGTCGTTGGGATGGTATCGCCGGTGCGGTCGCGCGCGGCTGCTTCTGCCTGAAGTCACGCCTGCGGTCGCCCGGCTTTCTTACATTAATTTATAGTTGAATATATGACCGATGTCACGTCCGAGGCCACTCCCATTGACGCGCCGCTGAGTTCTGCCTCCCTCATCGCCAGCGCGCTGGAGCAAGCCCAGACTCAGTTCGCCGAATGGTTGCCGGGCAACGACAGCCCGGGAAGTGGCGGCCCAGACAGCAACGACAACCCAACCCCCGCAGATTTTGCCCTGCCCGAAGCGGGACTTGAGCTGGAGCCGTGGCGGGAAGCCCTGGACGTGCTGGTCGACTGCGCCACCAACGAGAGCCGCCTCAACCCAGCCGGTGAGTTCTCCTTCGAGCTGCAGCTGACCGCATATCTAAAAAATCGCCTGGGCGTTCTGGGGTGGGCCCGCCAGCATCCCGAGCTGCTGCGTGAGCCGGTCGCCTCACCTGTATTCATCACCGGCCACGGGCGCACCGGCACGACCTTGCTGAGCTATCTGCTTGATCAGGATTCCGGCACCCGCTCGCTGATGGGCTGGGAGGCCGCCAGTCCCCTGCCGCCGCCCCAGACCAAAACCTTCAGCCACGACCCGCGCATCGCCGCCGCAGCCGAGATGCAAAAGCTGGCCGACGAAAGCCGTCCCGAGGTGAAGACCATCCACCGCGAAGCCCCCGACGGCCCGACCGAATGCGTGACCCTGCTGGCGCAAGCCTGCCGGTCGATGCTGTTTGAAACTCAGTGGAACCTGCCGGGCTATGGCCAGTGGTATCTCAGCCGCCCCCAGCTTGACGGCTATGGCTATCACAAAGTCGCGTTGCAGCTGCTCCAGAGCCAGGCGCCCGGACGCTGGATGCTGAAATCCCCGCACCACGCCGTGGCCACGGACGACATTTTGGCGACCTATCCCGATGCGCGCTTCGTCATCACCCACCGCGACCCGGCCGTTTCGCTGGCTTCGGTTCTGAACCTGATCACCACCTTCACGGGCTGGTCAAGCGACCACGACTGGTCGGGCTATATACGCGGGCGGTGGCTGTATGTCTGGCAGGAGATGGTGGAACGGATTGAGACAACACGACATGGGCACGGGGCCGGCGGCGACGGTGGCCGCGACCGAACCAACCATTCCCACCAAGTCGGCCGCGCAAATCGCGCCGACCGCGCAAATCACGCCGACCGATTTTTTGACGTGTTATACAGTGACCTCATGGACGACCCGATGCGCTGCGTGTCCGAGATATATGAGTGGCTGGGTTGGGAGTTGGCGGATGAGGCACGCCAAACGATGTCGGAATGGATGACGGACAACCCCCAGGGCAAGCACGGCCGCCACTCCTATCACCTAAGCGACTTCGGCTTCAGCTTTTCAGAGATTGATGATCTGTTTGCGGACTACGTCGGCCAGCACAACATACCCCGGGAGGGCCGCTAGACAAACGCACGCCGCCGCACCCGCGCCTGCGCTCGCATCTACCCGCCCGCGCCTGCCCGCCGCCGCTCCCGCGCCACCACCACTCTGGGGGCAAAAATGTCAGACCCCCTCACTAATATTCTCCTATAACAAGAAATCCGACCTGCCGACAAAGGAGCAATTAGTATTATGAGAAAGCAAAGCACCCTGTTCTCGGGCCAAACCGTCCCGCCTCCGGGCCAGACCACCACACTCCCAAACCAAACCGCCACGCTCGCGAACCAGACCGACATGACATTTGACACGCTCCCCTCTAACGTGTTCTCCCGCACCCGGACACTTGACGCACCGCAATTTTCACTGCCCAAAAGTCTGAAGCCGAACACCCGCCTCAAGATGGACGGCTTGCAATTTCTCGGCAAGCTCCCCAATGACGCCATCCCGATCGCTTTCTTCGACCCGCAATATCGGGGGATTTTGGACAAGATGGGCTATGGCAACGAGGGCAAGAGCCGAGGCCAGGCACGCGGCGCTCTTCAGCAGATGCCGGAGGAAGTGATAAGCGAATTCATCGGGGAAATCGACCGGGTGCTGATCCCGTCTGGCCATCTCTTTTTGTGGCTGGACAAATTCCACCTGGCAACTGGCTTTGGCGAGTGGCTGGAAGGGACGGCCCTGGAAATCGTTGACATGGTGACTTGGGACAAGGGGCGCATAGGCATGGGGTATAGAACCCGGCGAGTGGCGGAATATTGCTTTGTGTTGCAGAAATATCCTCGCCGCGCCAAAGGAGTGTGGAAAATTCACACCATCCCGGATGTCTGGCACGAGAAAATTGCCAAGAAAACGCATCCTCACAACAAGCCCGTGGAGCTGCAGGGCCAGCTGATCACGGCGGTGAGCAACGAGGGTGATTTGGTGATTGATCCGGCGGCCGGTTCATTTTCCGTCCTGGATGCGGCGGTCAGCCAGGGCAGGGTTTTTCTAGGCTGCGATTTGGAGGGCTGAGCCGTGGCGCTGCTGAAGGACGCCAACCCCAAAAATGTGTCGGGTGCATATCAGCGCATTTTCGGCAACGCTGATCTGGGCCGCTTGATGAGCAAGGTGCAATCCACGGTCATCAGCTCTGGACTTGACCTTGAGAAAATGATAATCCAGCGGGTGCCAAAAATTGCCGAGATTGAGCCGGGACTTGATCTCAACACATTCCTGCAACAAAATATCGCCTTGCCCCAAGGTGTGTTTTTGGTGCCAAAAAAACAGGTGAAAGATAGCAAGGTGCTTCAGTTTTCTGGCTCTGAGCCCGACTTTTTGATTTTCAGAAATCGTGGTGGCAGGCAGACCTGTCACGTCATTGAGCTCAAGGACGGCCACGTGTTCGACACCAAAAAAGTTGAAGGCGAAGCCAAGTCGATGCAAGAGTTCATCCAGCAGAACTCCCCCAACATTCCATATACAGTGAAAGGACATTTTTGTGCCTTCAACCAGGATGACAAAAGCGCCATTGTTGAGGGCTTCAAGAGAAAGATTCCGAGCGAGCAGGTGCTGACAGGGCGCGAATTCTGTGAGCTGCTGGAGATTGACTACGACGAAATTATCGAGGAGCGCAAGGCCAACGGTTCAGATAACTTGGAATATTTCCTGCGTGAGTTGGTGGGCATAGCTGAGGTTCGCCAACATCTGCTTAAATTGTTGGACTAAGATTGCACATGAGCAGGCAGTGCCGCAAACAACAAGGCATTGTCATAAGCAGGAACACAAACCCAGGAGCAAGTCAATGTATGACCTACTAATCACCAACGGCACCATCGTGGACGGCACCGGCCAGGACAAATTCACAGGCGACATCGCCATCAAGGACGGCAAGATCGCCGAAGTCGCCCGCAAGAACGGGCACGGCCAGCCAGCCGCCAACGGTTCAGCCGTAAACAACGGCTCAGCCGCAGACGCCCCCACAGCCAAAGAAACCATTGACGCCACGGGCATGGTCGTCACCCCCGGGTTCGTGGACGTCCACACCCACTATGACGGCCAGGTCACCTGGGATGACCTGCTGGAGCCGTCCTCCCAGCACGGCGTCACCACCGTGGTCATGGGCAACTGCGGGGTGGGCTTTGCGCCGGTGCGCCCCGGCAAGGAGTCCTGGCTGATCGGACTGATGGAAGGCGTCGAGGACATCCCCGGCGCGGCGCTGTCCGAAGGCATCAAGTGGAACTGGGAATCGTTCCCGCAATATCTGGACGCCCTGGACGAGCGCAAGCTGTCCATCGATGTCGGCACGCAGCTGGCGCACGGAGCCCTGCGTGGATATGTCATGGGCGAGCGCGGCGCCCGCAACGAGCCGGCCAACCCAGATGACATCGCCCAGATGTCGGCGCTGGTCCAAGAAGCTGTCGAGGCAGGCGCACTGGGTGTCTCCACCAGCCGCACCCTGGGCCACAAGGCCATCGACGGCGAGCCCGTCCCGGGAACTTTCGCCGCCGAGGACGAGCTGTTCGGCCTGGGCCGGGGTCTGGCGCAAGGCGGAGGTGGGGTCTTTGAGCTGGCGCCGGCGGGAGCGGCCGGGCTGGATGTGATCGCTCCGCCCAAGGAGATGAACTGGATGCGCCGCCTGTCTGCCGAAGTGGGCTGCCCGGTGACATTCGCCCTGCTGGAAGTCCAGGCCAAACCCGAGTTGTGGCGCGAGATGATGGACGAGTCGCTGCGCGCCCTTGACGAAGGCGCCCAGGTGTATCCCCAGGTGGCGGCCCGTCCCTTCGGCTTGCTGGTTGGGCTGCAGACACACCACATATTCGCCAAGCGCCCGAGCTATATGGCCATCGCCGACCTGCCGATTGACGAGCGGGTGGCCAAGCTGCGCGACCCCAAGGTCAAGGCGGCCATCTTGTCCGAGGACGACCTGCCGCCCAACCCCGATATTCTGTTTGATTCCATGGGCGCCATGCTTGCCAGCCAACTGGAGAACACTTATGTTTTGGGAGATCCGCCCGACTATGAGCCCGACCGGGACAAGACCATAACCGCGCTGGCGGCCGCGGCCGGCATCGGCGCCGAGGAGCAGACCTATGACCTGTATTGCCAACAGGACGGCCACGCCATGTTGCTGTTGCCGCTGTTCAATTATTATCACCGCAACCATGACGTCATCCGCGAACAGCTGACCCATCCGCAGTCGGTTTCGGGGCTCAGCGACGGCGGCGCCCACTGCGGCATGATCTGCGATGCCTCCATCCCCACCTTCATGATCACGCACTGGACGAGGGATCGCTCCCGTGGCGAAAAGCTGCCGCTGGAGTGGGTGGTGCGCAAGCAGACGAGGGACACGGCCGAGCTGTTCGGCTTGGGCGACCGGGGCACACTGGAGCAGGGCAAGCGGGCCGACATCAACATCATCGACCACGAGCGGCTGACTTTGCATGGGCCCAGGATGGCGCATGATCTGCCGGCCAACGGACGGCGGTTGCTGCAGGACACCGAAGGTTATGTGGCGACCATCGTGGCCGGCGATGTGGTCAGGCGCAACGGCCGGGACACCGGCGCCCGACCCGGCGGGTTGATCAGGGGTCGTCGCTAGCCCATCTGCCACCCCCGCCCCCACCCGCGCTATCTCTCTCACCGCGACCGCCGCAACCCCGACCTGCGCCGCAGTTCCCCGCGCCAATGTCTAAGGTTGCACTGGTAACGGGCGCCAGCCGCGGCATCGGCAAGGCGACTGCCATAGCTCTGGCCGAGCGGGGTTTTGATGTCGCTATAACCGCTCGCACCCAGGAGCCGGGCGAACCCACTGCCATCGCTCCGGAATCGGGTGTTGTGTTGCCCGGCAGTCTGTCGGAGACCGCACGGGCTATTGAAGCCGTCGGGCAGCGCTGTCTGAAAATCCGCTTGGATCTGTTGGAGCGCGAAACCCTGGCTCCGGCAGTTGATGAGGTGGTGGATGCCTGGGGTCGTCTGGATGTGCTGATCAACAACGCCATCTATGTTGGCCCCGGCAACACCGACCTGTTTGTTACGGTCGACCCGGAGCACATCATAAAGCGGGTCTGGTGCAACCTCACGGCTCAGTTGCTGATCACCCAGCGGGCACTGCAGGTTATGTCGGGGCGCGGAGGATCGGCCGGCGACGGGTCAGCCGGCGCCAACCCGCTCGACACCACCCCGCCCGGCGGCGACCCACCCGACACTGACCCGCTTGGCGACCACCCGCCCGGTGGCGTCATCATCAATCTGTCGTCCATGGCCAGCTTCGGCCCCGCCCTGAAACTTTCCGAGCAGGGTGCGTCAGGACTGATTTATTCAACCACCAAGGCCGGGCTCAACCGACTGGCGCCGTGTCTGGCACAAGAACATGAGGGGCAAAACATTCAGGTTCTGAGCGTCGATCCCGGAGTGGTGATAACCGAGCGGGTGGATGCCGCCGGGAGCCGACTGCGGTTGGTGCGAGAGATGGGCGGTGCGCCACCCGAGCCCGCGGGCAAGGCTCTGGCCTGGATTGCCGACGGCAACATGGCCGGGCACGACCCAACCAAAATCATCGCAGCCCAAGAGATTGCCAGGCAGTTGGGCCTGCTCTGAACCAGGCCGACCCACCCCAGCGCGACCCCC
>CAZERQ010000135.1:0-2420 GCA_964514465.1 uncultured Acidimicrobiales bacterium | reverse complement strand
TGCTTGGAAACCCCTGCTGGCCCGAACGGCGCACCGAAGATGTCCGGGTCGAACAACTGCCGGCAGACCACATCGGCCCTCGCCTCATCATCGTCAACCAACAGGCACAGCAGCGCATCCAGCACCGGCACCGATAAAATTTCCGGCCCGCTATCTCCCGGAGCGCTATCTCCCGGAGCGACTGACGTGCAATCCCCCGGCACGGATCCAGACGCTAGCTCCGACTCAGCTGTCAACTCCGACCCGGCCGCGAGTTCAGACCCGGAAGCAGACTCCAGTCCCAACCGCGACTCCGACACGAACGCCGACTCCCCTGGCGCGGGCCAGCCAGCCCAATCGTCCGATGTCCCATTCCCCATCCAGCCGCCATCCGGCCCAATCGTCCGATGTCCCATTCCCCGTCCAGCCGCCATCCGGCCCAGCGACCTCTGGCTCAGCCACATCCGGCCCGGCCACACCCGGTCAAGCCACTTCCAACCCGGCTGCACCTGATGAAGACGCCCGTAATTTATTCTGTCCCGCCTTTAGCGCCGATGACGCCATCGCCGAGGCCCAGGCGCAGTCTCAGGCTCAGCCACAAACTCAAGCCCAGACCGGAACGGGCGCGGGCGTCGGCTTGGATCCAGAAAGTGGCGGCGGCAGCGCAACCGGCAGCGCAACCGACAGCGAAGCCGAAACCGGAGAGGCCCAAGCCGACACGCCCGCCAGTCTGTCCCTCGAGTTCGCCCTGTGCGACAGCACCTGCCACAGCACCCAGACCACCGGCCGCCTGACCGATTCAATCAACACCGGACTGATCGACAACCCGAACCTGATGACCTGGACGCACCTGTATCCGCTGGAGGAAGCCGAAGCCAACAGCGAGCTCAGGCAATATGTGATCCTGTTGCAGCTGATTGGCGACAGCCTTGACGGGCAACCCTTTGAGCCTGATCTGCAGGGGTTGGCGGCGTGGTCGGCTGGGCGCCTGTTTGAGCAGGCGGTTAGGTTGGCGGTGGAGAACCAGCGGGTTGGCCGGTCGGGTCTGCGGGCCAGCGACTTTGGCGCCCCGGACAGTGCGAATGCGCCGCCCCCGCTGACGCAGCAGGCTGTGGCCGAAGCTGTTGAGTCGATCACCGACTGGACTTCCAACGGTCTGCACGCACCCACCAATCCCGCTCGAAGGGAGCCGACATCCTGCTTTGCGCTGCTGGCGTGGAACCCGCAGCAAGCCAGTTGGCAGAGGCAGCATCCAGTGGCGCCGGGCCAATGGGATTGCCAGCCCGACAATCTATACACACTGCAGATCACAGCTAACCTGGGCCTGGGGAACTAGTCCCGTTCGGCGGCATCCGTCCGCCCCGTCACCTCCTCGTCGGCCCCGCGCCCGCTTCGTCTCCGACAACGGCCCAAAAAGAAATTTGACAAATTTCACCGTTTCGGGCTAATTATTTAACATGCATCACTAAGATTGGGTTTAATAGACAACCAGCAAAACAGCACCAGCAACCAGCAACGGCACACAGCCAACCTTCCCAACCAGAGGCACACAGCCATGACCAACCCCCAAACCCAAGCCCAGACCCAGACCACAGAAGCCCAGCCCGGAGTTGAGGGCGACTTCGCCCCCCTGCACGAAGACGACTACATCTCCGAAGAGCTCTCCGAAGAGTTCAACAGAGAGATCTGGATTCACAAACCCACAGGAAGACCCTATTTCCCAGAAGAAAAAAGGTCTCATGCTTTGGCTCAGCTCCCGGTCTTTGACCACGACGACCCGTTTCTCCAATTCCTGCGCGGCGAAATCGAACTCTAGGGCAGGCCAGCTATGTCTCAAACTCATCCATGGCCCGAATTCGATGCTGTCTTGGACGCCAGTATCATCTCAGCCCTGCTTGACGCAAAGACCAGCAAGTCAATTCAGGTTGCCATCCAAGAGTCAATGTGGGAATACGAAAACATCGGAATCCCCGTCATCGCCTGCGCAGAAACATTCTACGGCATTGAATTCTCCCCGAACCTGCACGCCACCTACGATGACTTTGACGCTCATTTTGGAGGCTTCCCAATTATCCCCATAACCTCAAGCACCATCAGTTCGTATCTGCAGGTCCGGCACGCCGTAGAGAACCGGAAAAAATATCTCCACGACACCTTGATCGCCGCCAGTGCTTTGGAGCACGGCGCCGCCGTCTTGACTGGCGACGATGATTTTGACATCTTCGTGGGGCGCGGCCTCAGCGTGCACAAACTCCCAACAAGCTAGACCACCGCGCACAGCGCCGACCAAGACTGCGGCACGGCACCGCCCGCCTTGCCGGTGTCAGGATTCCAGTGCTCGGCAAAGCCCGACCGCTCCGCTCCCTGCCTGAGTTGCTCGGCCACGGCATCGGCTTCGGCCAGCCTGTTGCGTCGGCGCAAAGCCACACACATCAGATACG
>CAZERQ010000134.1:0-1987 GCA_964514465.1 uncultured Acidimicrobiales bacterium | reverse complement strand
CCCCCGCCGTCAGCGCCCCCGCCCCCCGAGCGCGCGGCCGTGGTCTCAGGCGACAGATAGTTGTCGTTGTGCCACTCCTGGATGCCGACCGCCAAAACCTGCGAGCCGGCAACGACACCAGGCAGCTCACGCTGGCGCTGCTCGTCTGAGCCAAATCGGTCCAGCGCCAAAGCCGCCAGCGAACAGCCCCACAGCGGAAGCGGAGCCACGTGGCGACCCATCGCCTCCAGCACCTGCGCCAACTCCAGCACGCCCTGTCCGCCCCCGCCGACATCCTCGCACAGCGCAATGCCCACCAGCCCGGCTTCGGCCAGCTCGCCATAGGTGTCGGCGTCAAACCAGCCGCCGGCTTCCTCACGCTGGCGCATCTCCTCTGGGAGAACGCGGCTCTCAAGTATCTGGTTGGCCAGCTCGGCTGCGGCCTGTTGGGTTTCGTCAAGACTGAAGTCCATGGTGTCGGGTTCCTTTCGGTTGGTCGTGTTGGTTTTACTTGTCGCGCCGGCGCTTCTCCCGGGGAAGCCCCAAGCCGGCCCAGCCGATGATGTCTCGCTGGATCTCGTTGGTGCCGCCGCCGAAGGTTAGCACCCAGCTGCTGCGATAGCGCTGCTCGATGGTGTGCGCCAGCTCGGCCCCGGGCGATCCTTCCTTCAGGTGCCCGGCCGCGCCCACAACCTCCATCAGATGGTTGAAGATGTAATGCATCGACTCCGAGCCCCACACCTTGATGGCCGACGCATCGGCCGGGTTCATGCGCCCGGCGGTGCTGTCGGAGGCGACCTTCCAGTTATACAGATCCAAGAACTCCACCCGGGCGTGGCACTCGGCCAGCTTGATCTGCACCCACTCCTGGTCGATCACCCGGCGGCCGTCGGAGAGCTTGGTGTTCTTGGCCCAGTCAACCGCCATGCCCACCAGGTTCTTGATGCTGCCCGAAGCGCACAGCGACACTCGCTCGTGGTTGAGCTGGTTGGTGATCAGCGACCAGCCCTGGTTCAGGCCGCCCACGATGCTCGAGTCGGGCACCCGCACATCGTCATAGAAGGTGGCCGTGGTGTGCGAAGTGCCGAAGGTGATGAACGGCTGGATGGAAAATCCGGGGTCGTCGGTGGGCACCAAAAACATGGTGATGCTCTTGTGCGGCTTGCCGTCCGGGTCGGTGCGGGCCGCCAGCCAGATGTAGTCGGCGTCCCAGGCGATGCTGGTGAACAGCTTCTGGCCGTTGATGACCCATTCGTCTCCGTCCTTGACCGCCTTGGTCTTGAGCGCCGCCAGGTCGGTGCCGGCGGTGGGCTCGGAATAGCCGATGGAGAAGTGAACCTCGCCGGCCAGCACCTTGGGCAGGAAATAGTCCTTTTGCTCCTGCGTGCCGAACTCGCGGATGGTGGGGCCGACCGTGTTGGTGGTGAGGAACGGAATGGGACAGTTGGCGGCCATGGCCTCGTTGAAGAAGATGTATTGCTCGATGGGGGTGAAGTCCTTGCCGCCGTATTCGCTGGGCCAGCCCACGCCCAGCCAGCCGTCGCTTCCGATGCGGCGGATGAGTTTTTTGTATTCCTCGTTGGGGCCGATCTCGTCGTGGCGGATGGCGGCGCGCACCTCCGGGGTCATCAGGTCGGCGAAATACTGGCGCAGCTCGGCTTGGAGCTCTTTTTGTTGGTCGGTGAGTTCGATTTGCATGGCGGTTGTGCTTTCGTGGTTGTGGGTTTGGCTTTAGCGGACGGAGTTTAGGCGGACGGGGTTTTGGTGTCAGACCTTGTCCTTATATATTAGCAGACTGGCTTGCGCGGTGTCGCCAGAATCCTGTCTAGGTGTCGCAGGGTCTGCGGACATTTGACTAGTATATTATGCATGGCTACACTCACCGACACCGACACGGCAACCAACGGCGCCGCGCCCGCAACCGACACTGATGTCGACGCCGACCCCACTGGCATAACCGCCACCCGCATGGGCGTGACCTTCGGCGCGGTCGTGGAGGGCGTGGACT
>CAZERQ010000133.1:0-8713 GCA_964514465.1 uncultured Acidimicrobiales bacterium | reverse complement strand
GCTGCCGCTACCCTGGGCTTGCCGGGCGGTCGGGCTGATGAAATCCACCTTGTCCCAGTGGTCGAGCTGGCGATAGGTTATGCCGATGACCTTGATGACCTGCTTGCTGGTGTAGCCGAGCACGTCTGGAGGGTTGCCGGCGCTGCCGTTGGGGTTGGCACTGACGGGACTTCCGGGCGTGGCGGGTGTGACGGATGTGGTGGAGCCAGATTTGGCCAGGCCAGATTTGGCTGTGCCAGACTTGGCGGGCTGGGTCGGAAGTTCAGGGTCGATCAGGCGAGGCTGATTCTCGTTGCGGTTGGTCTTTCTGCGAGGCATAAGATGCTCCTTTCGTGAGATTGCGACACCACCACACAGCGTGGCAGTGCGCAATATTTCACGGGTGGTTTTGCGGCTGTAGACAGGTCATGTCTGCCCACAGCTAAGTTACATTGATGTATGTTATAGCATCGCCACCGCTTTGTCAAGAGCAATTTTCTGGCGACTAGCCCGTCAGGTGATCTGCCGTCGCTTGCTTTACGGCTGCGACCAAGTTGTCGTGATTCTCGCCCGCGGTCTTGGCCACGAAAATCGCCAGCCCGACTTGGTCTTGTGTGTTCATTCGCATGGCCAGGTTGTGCTGCCCCAGGAACCAGCAGAGCAGGGCCAGCGCCATTCGCTTGTTGCCGTCAATCAGGGGATGCCCGCGCATGACCCCACAGAACAGATGCGCCGCCTTATCCAAAGTTGAGGGATACAGCTCCTGGCCTCCGAATGTCTGGTAGGCAGCGGACACAATGGATTCCAGCTCATCGCCCAACGATCTGCCGCTGTTTGGAGTGAAAGCGAGATCACCCAGCAGGTCGGCTTGGGCGAGGTGTCGCTGGAGGTTGTCAATCGCTTCAAGTAGTTGGTGGAAATCCAGTTGATTTATGTCGGTGCGCGCCCGCGAATCGGGTTGCTCCAGCGAGTCCAAATCCTTGTGCCCCTGGGCGTCCAGATATGGCTGCCATTTTTCCATGGCAGCCTGTTCCGCCTCGGGATGCTTGCCCTGGTCGTATTCGGCCAGCCAAATCCAAGCAGGCAGCATTTCATCGGCCAGGCTTTCGGCGGCATCTTTGGGGGCGACGACTTTTTTGGTGGCGGCGTCTTCGGTGGCGACTTTCCCGGCGGCGTCATCCTGGGATTGAGGTGTTGCGTCGGTCTTGGGGGCGCGAGTGGTCACGCTGAGATTTTAACTGGAGTTTGGCAATATGCCTCCCCTCCCCCGTCGCCAGCAGCTAGGACGACTCGAAATCGTCAGCCGAGACGTTAGACAAGAAAGTCTTGAACTCCTCAATCACCTCTTCGGGCGGCTGCTCCGGCATCTCGCCATATTCATCAACATCGTCATCACCTTCCCCGTCCTCATCAAACTCAGGCACAAAACCAGCCTCCTCCAAAACTTTTTCGGCGGCGAAAATGGGGGCGTTGCATCTGACCGCCAGGGCGATGGCATCAGAGGGGCGCGCCGACACCCTTATCTCCTTGTCCTTTGAGACGAACTCAAGCTCGGCGAAGAAAGTCCTGTCCTCCAGGTCGATGATGTCCACCCGCAGCAGCTCCAGGGTGGTTTCGGCCAGGATGTCCTTGATCAGATCGTGGGTCATGGGGCGGGACGTGTGGACGCCCTCAAGCGCCAGGGCGATGGACAGCGCCTCGGGCTTGCCGATGAAGATGGGCAAAATGCGCTCGTCATCGTCCAATTCCTTGAGCAGCAGCACGGGTATGCCGCCCATCGCCGCGTGCTCTCGGAGGCCGAAAAGTTCTACTTCCTTCATAACTAGCTCTTCCACAGAATTTGATTATAGCAAAATCTGGCGGGCGTGCAGGAAAACTTCGAGGTGCTTTTCTGCCACCTTCCTCATCGCCTTCGCTGCCGATTTGCCGGGCTGCCTCCGCTCAGCTGTATTCGCTCAGCAGCCGCTCAAGCAGAACCTGCTGGAGCTCGCCGCCCAGCTTGACGATTTCGCTCAGCTTCTCCAGCCCTTCCTGGCGTTTTTGCACGTCCTTGCGGGCCAGAATGGGACGGGCCAGCTGCTGTGCGAGGTCGGCTTCGCGTTCGGCGGCCATGGCGTATATCCTCAGGTGGCGTGGCTCAAGGCCCAGCGGCAGCATCTTTTGGGCCAGGCGTGCGATCTCCAGGTCGACCCGGTTATATCCCTGGCGCCTGGACTTGCGGTTGAACAAGTTGAACTCCTCCAGACGTTTGAGTTCGGTGCTGGACATGCCGCTTCGCTTGAGGAAATCCTCCAGGCTCAGGTTTTTGGCCTGTTTGGGCGGGCGAGTCGTGCTGGTGGCTCCGGCTAGGTTGGCTGCGTTGGCTGGACTGGTCGCGCTGGCTGAGTTGGTCGCGCTGGTGGTGCTGGCTGATTTGGACGAGGCAGCCGAAGCGGCCGAGGTGGCAGTGGCAGACGGGCCAGACGAATTCTTGGCGCTGCCTTTGCCGGCGGTTGACGACTGCCTGCTGTGCGATCCCTGTTTGGTGCCTGCGCCGTCCGGGCCGGAGCTGTTCTGGCCTTTCTTCCATTCGCCCGACACCAGTTTTTCCCGTATGACCTTCAGGGGCAAAAACTGCTGCTGCTGCTTCAGCACCCACTTCAGCTGGTCTATGTCGGTGGAGCTGAACCGTCTGTAGCCGGAGTCGCTGCGGTTCAGGTTCAATATGCCGATCCTGTCCAGATATCTCACTTTTGAGACCGTGATGGCGGGGAACTCCTTTTGCAGATCCTGCACCACCTGGCTTATCAGAAAATACTTCACCTCAGCCACGGAACCCGCCACCTGCCTCCCCGACACCTGCCGCCCATGGGAATCTGCCGCCCATGATATGTGAGGCTAGCTCAACTGCGCCTGTTGGGGCGCCGGCGGGACGGCGGGGGCTTGATACTCCAGCTTGAAGCGGCCCACCTGCACCACGTCATTGTCTTGCAGCTGCGCCGAGTCCACCCGCTGGCGGTTTAGGTAGGTGCCGTTCAGGGAGCCGACATCGCGCACCTCAAAGCCGCCCTCGTTGGCCAGCACTTCCGCGTGGCGGCGCGACACTGTCAAGTCGCTGAGGAATATGTCGCTCTCGGGATGGCGGCCGATGGAGGTGATGGTGTCGTTGAGGGTGAAGACCATTCCCGCCTTGGCTCCTTCTTGCACCACAAGCCGCCCTTCCATGCGTGGCGGTGCCATGTCCGAGCCGGCTGCATCGGCGCCGACCTGGGGATGCACCTGGGTCGGCTCCATCGCCAGCGGCACACCCGAGTCGGCCAGGTCGGCTCCGCAGGATGCGCAATATGAGGAGTCGGGCGGGCTGATGTGGTCGCAGCGCGAGCAGCGCAGATGGCTGCCGCTGTCAGCGGTGGAATTAGAAGCGGTGGCGCTCACGGTGTCTCTCGGGTTTGACGTTTCGGGGGTTTGGCGTTTCGGGGGTTCGGCGTCTCGGGGCTTGGGCGCGGGCTCGGCCAGCTGGCGGCAACTAGAGCGTGCCGATGAATTTGCCGTAGTCGCCGGCTGACATCAGCGCGTCCATGCCGCTGCTGTCGCTGAGTTTGACCCGGCAGAGCCAGCCCTTGCCATAGGGGTCGCTGTTGATCAGCTCGGGCGTCTCGTCCAGGGCCTGGTTGACTTCGGTCACCGATCCCGAGACAGGCGCATATATGTCGGACACCGACTTGGTGGACTCGACCTCGCCCATCGAGTTGTCCGCGGTGACCGCGGCGCCAGATTCTGGCAGCTCAACGAAGACGATGTCACCCAGCGCGTCCTGGGCATAGTCGGTGATGCCGATCTCGGCCGTCTGGTCGTCCAGCAGTCGCACCCACTCGTGCTCTCTGGAATATTTGAGGTCGCTCGGGATTTGTGTTGCAGATGGTTCGTTTGTTTCAGACATGATTTTCACTATAGCAGATTTGTTGGCAGGCCAGTTGTGAGAACACGCTGGGTCGGGCGCGGCTACCCGTCCATGCGCGGCTGCCCGGACGGTCTATCTGCCAAGGCCGCTCGCGCAAGTGGCACATATCCGAGCATGGCCGCATAGGAAACCGCCAGACCCACAACGCCGAAGACCCACGCCACAGCCGACCAGACAGACTGCCCGGCAACGTCGGCATGGCTCATCAGATACAGCGGAAAGGCGAACATCAAAACGAACGTGCCTGTCTTGCCCAGCCAGGTCACCGCGATCCGCTCCACCCCCAGCGCGGCCAGCACCAGTGTCGCCACTGACACGATGGCCTCTCGCGCCAGGGCGAGCACGCACACGACCAGCGGTGCCGACTGGTCCAGCATCAGCGAGACGATGCCCACGAAAAACAGCAGTCGGTCGGCCACCGGGTCGGCCATCTCCCCCAGCTTGGAGTGCTGATCCAAAAGGCGCGCCAGCCAGCCGTCCACCCAGTCGGTTGCGCCCAGCGCGCCCAGCAAGATGGCCGCCGCCGCTCTGTCTTCGACCCCGAAAAGCAGCCAGCAAAACACCGGCAGGCACAGCACCCGCACCAGCGTTACCAGATTGGGCCAGGTGAGTATGCGGCTGTGGGCTTCTGCGGCGGCCTGGGCTTTGGGGCCAGGTTGTTTCGAGTTCTGCGTTTTAATGTCTATAACTTAGTCTGCCTCTGGCGGTTGGCGGCGGCAGGCTTGCTAGAATTCCAGTAGCTAATCTGACACACTGACGGCCTGCCCGCAGCAAATCCGCACACCTAAAAGGAGACAGCCAATGTCCACCATCTTCACCAAAATCATCGAAGGCGAGCTGCCCGGCCATTTCGTGTGGCAAGATGACGACTGCGTGGCGATTATGACCATCAACCCCATCACCCGTGGGCACGCGCTGGTCATTCCGCGCAAGGAGGTCGACCACTGGATCGACCTGCCGCCCGAGCTGAACGCCCACCTGATGGAGGTGTCCCACAAGATCGCCGCGGCGCAGCAACGTGCCTTCCAGCCCGAACGGATCGGCTTGATTGTGGCCGGGTTCGAGGTGCCCCATGTGCATGTGCATGTGCTGCCGGTTGACTCAATGGACGACTTTTCGTTCGCTCGGGCGGCGGCCCATGTGGAGCCTGACGAGCTGGCGGCGGCGGCTGATGCCATCAAGTCCGAACTGTCGCACGGCTGAGGCTGCCCAATGACCGCGGGCATCGACTCGGCCAATGTCGCCGAGTGGTTCGCGCAGAACATCGCGCAGGCCACGCCGCCGCTGTCGTTTGATCTCATCCCCAGCGGCCATTCCAACCTGACCTATGTTGTGGCCGACTCCGCCGGTCGCAGGTTCGTGCTTCGGCGCCCGCCGCTGACCCAGGTTCTGGCCACCGCACACGACATGGCCCGTGAGCATCGCATCATCTCCGCGCTGGGCCCCACCGACATTCCGGTGCCGGCCGCCCTGGGTCTGTGCCTGGACGAAGCGGTCAACGAGCGGCCGTTTTATGTTATGGACTTCGTGGACGGGATGATACTGCGCACCCCCGAACAGGCACGGGAGCTGGCGCCCGAGACGCGGGCCCGAGCCAGCCGGTTCATGTCCGAGCTTTTGGCGCGGCTGCACCACGTCAACCCCGATGAGGTCGGCCTGGGCGATCTGGGGCGCAAGCAGGACTATGTTGCCCGGCAGCTGAAGCGGTGGAAGACGCAGCTGGAGCAGTCCCAGACCGAGCAGCGCCGACAGCTGTTTGAGATCCACGCGCACCTTGAGCGCAACATTCCGCCGCAGCGATTCACCGGCATCGTGCATGGCGACTATCGGCTGGACAACTGCATCCTGGCGCCTTCGGGGGAGGTCGTGGCGGTGTTGGATTGGGAGCTGTGCACGCTGGGCGATGTGCTGGCTGATGTGGCCATGCTGTTGATCTATTGGGCTGAGCCGACAGACGATTTCATGGCACTTGAGTCGAGCCCCACTGTGGTCGAGGGGTTTGCCGGGCGGCGTGAGATGCTGGCGATGTATGGCGAGGCGTTAGGCGGCTTGGACGGCGGGACGGCACAGGGCGGCGGGACGGCGCAGGTGCCGGCCGTCGACTTCTATCTGGCGTTTGCTGCCTGGCGGCTGGCCTGCATTCTGGAAGGGGTGTATTCGCGGTATCTGATTGGCGCCATGGGATCAAAGGAGTTGCCCGGCGGGTCGGAGCATTTCAACTCACGCATCGTGGGGCTGATGTCGGAGGCTGAGAGGTACGCGGCCGCGATCTGATGGGCGCGGGCGCGGGTCAGCAATGCCGGGTGCGGGTCGCAGCGCGGGCGCGGGTCGCGAGAGCTAGTCGTCCAGCTCAGCCCACATATCTGAACACCAGCGTGTCCGCCCGCCCGAACTCCAGCTCATAGCCGTTCTGTCGCAGCACCGTGGAGAACCGCTGAACTTCCAGCAGCTGGCCGCCCCAGACGGGAGCCTGCTCGGTGTCCAACAAAATCCAGTCCGCCCCGACCATGGCCCGCTCGGCTGCCTCGCGCGACTGCGACCCTGTGGTGTCAAGCTCAAACACCCCGACCCGCTCGGCCAGCCCCGGCAAGAACGACGGCGAGGCCCGCACCACCGCATCGCCCGGCACCAGGTCGGTCGCCACCTCATGCACCTGCGCTTGCGCCTCCTGGTTCTGCCAGTTCCAGGGCGAGTTATAGGGCGAGGTGCCGGCATCGTTCACATAGAACACCGCCGCCGCCAGCGCCAAAGCGAAAATCACCTGTCGGTTCACCCTGACCCGTTCGACCAGCACCTGTCCGCTGCGCTTCAAAGCAAAGGCCGCCGCCACGAACACGAACGCCACGACCGGGATGTTCTGCGCGACCGACTCGCCCTCGGGAACGTCTGCCACCAGATACAGCACATACAGCGGCACCACCGGCATCAGATACCTATAGGCCACCAGCGGCATGAACACCAGCGGGGCCAGCAGCATCACCACCGCGGTGAAGTTGCCCTGCGTCCAGATGTCTTGCACGAAGTCGCCCGGGTGCAAGAGTATGCCCCAGAACACAGATAGCGGATTGCCCGTGCCATAGTCGGAGAACGACTGCGAATAGAGGTATTGTCCGTCTGACAGCGCCGGTTGGATGACCCAGGCGGCCAGCAGCAGCCAGGCCATGCCCACCGATGCCAGCAGCCAGCCCAGCAGCTTGCGCCCCTCGACCACCACGAACACGCCATAGCCGGCGATGGCCAGCCCGAGGTCGGCCCGGCTCAGCAGCGCCACCGCCACGAAGAACCACAGCCAGGCCAGGTCGGCGCGGCCCAGGGTGGTCTGCTCCAGCGGGGTTATGGTCCACCAGCGGCGCCAGTTGGCGAACGGGACTTCGCCGGCTGACACGGCCGTGGAGATGGGCCGCACCGAAACCGATTCCAGCTGCGATCCGGGGTGGCGGCGGCGCAGACGGGTGTGCAGCACCATGGCCAAAAGCGCGGGCAGGGCCAGCGTCTCGGGATGGAAGCCTGCCAGGTTCAGGTTATGCACCGTGGCCGACACGCTGTAGGCGAAGGCCAGCACCACCGACGGGCCGATACCCAGGGTGGCTTCCTGTCGGGCCAGTTTCCACAGCGGCACCAGTCCCAGCGACAGCGCGGCGGCTTGGATGGTCAAAAGCGCCTGCGCCGTGGGGAACAGGTTGGCCAGCTGCGCCAGCGGATAGATGATGAAGCTGGCTTGGGCGGCCAGGTAGTTCTCGCCCAGCAGGCTGGATTCTGGGATGTAGCCCTCGCCGATCAGCCAGGTGCTTTGGACGGCGGCAGCCAGGTTCACGCCATGGTCAAAGCCCCAAAAGCGCGCCAGGGCGACCCACTCGAGCGCGGCGAACAGCACCGCGACGAACAGCCACGGGATGACGCTGTCGGCGCTTTGGGTGTCGAGCCGAGCTTGTGCCCGAAGCTGCTGGCGGTCAAGCCAGGATCGCCAATTTGTCTGGCTCGTCTGGCTAGCTTTTGTGCGGGCTTTGCCGTTGTCGGTGTTCTCTGGCATTGAGGCAGCCGAGCGCAAACCCAGCCGAGCATCAGCCCAGCCAGGCGCTAGCCCAGCATCGAAGCCAGCTGCTCCTGGGAAGGTGCGAAGTAGTATGAGCCGGAAGCTGGATTGGAGAAGTCGGTCAGCTTGTCACGGGGCTGGCCATCCTGTCCATACATCGCGCTCAGACGCTCACGGAACGGAGCCTGCGCACGGCAAAACGCCATGAAATACAGCCCCACCGTGCCATCGTGGAAGGCATAGGGAGTGGAGCGCCGGGCGATCTCGTCGCGCTTGGGCTTGGAGTCGTCGGCCGTCTCTCCGTCTCGCAGCTCCACGTGCGCCAGGTGCGAATAGTCCTCCTGGTTGTCAAGCCGGGTGCTGTCTGACTTGGTGCGGCCGAAGACCTTCTCCTGATCCTCAACCGTCATCTCGTTCCAGCCCTCCAGGTCGTGCACCCAGCGCTGAGCCAGGATGAAGCTCCCGCCGGCGCCTGCCGATCCGTCCGGCACCAAAGCCACCTCGGGCTCGTCGGCCGGCTCGGGGTTGCCGGTTCCGTCTATGAAGCCGGTCATGTCCAGCGACTCGCCATAGATGAAGGTGGGCGTCTCGCGGGCGACAGACATCTGCCCCTTGAGCGCGGTGCGGGCGTCATATTGCGCCTTCCAGACGTCATCTTTTTGCGGGCTGTTGAGCCAGAGCAAAAGCTCCTCTTGGGTGCCTTTGGCTTCGCGGCCGCTGCCGTCTGATGAGACCACGGTCTCGAACTTCTGGAAGTCGTC
>CAZERQ010000132.1:0-8666 GCA_964514465.1 uncultured Acidimicrobiales bacterium | reverse complement strand
GGCGAGCTAGTTGCTCTGCACAATCACCTCTATATAATTGTCGGGGTCAAACAAATCGTTGGCCAGACGGACAATATCTGAATAGCTGACCCGCTCCAGATAGCCCCGGCGGTCAAGCACCTCGGACATGTCTAGGTCGGGGTTGTTCAGCGCCAGGGTGATGGCGCCGATCCAATAGGCGTTGGACACGAAGTTGTAGTTCTGCTCCAGCTTCTCCTTGGCGGTGTCGAACTCGGCTTGGCTCAAGGTGTCGCCCAGGCCAACCAGTTCGTCCAGCACCACTTTGGCCGTGGCATCGATGCGGGACTGCTCGGTGGCCACATTGATGACCGCCTCCGACACGGGGGTGGGCTCGATGTCATGGTCGAGCAGAACGTCCGGGTCATAGCTGGCCGAAAGCTCCTCGCGGATGCGCTCACGCAGACGGACGTCGACAATTTCGGACAGCACGGCCTGCTCCTGGATCCGGGCCAGCGAGGGTTCGGAGGCGAGCGTGAACAAAAGGTATTGTATGCCCTGGCCGTCGCCGCCGGCGGTGAACTTGCGCTGGATGGCTCCGGTGGTGGGCGGCGGCTCGAGGTTGCGCCAGGTTTCGCGGCTGGGGGTTGCGGAGGCGGACGCGCTGCTCGGTAGCGTTCCCAGATATCGCTGCGCCAGCTCCTGTGCCGCCTCCAGACTGATGTCGCCCACCACGATGAAGTCAAAGTCGGCCGCATCGCCGAAGCGGTCCTCAAACAGCCCGATGATGTCGTCGGCCGTGATCTCGTCTAGCAGTTGGCGCGGCGGCGCAAAGGAGAAGTGCGCGCTGTCGCCATAGCGGGCGCCGATCACCTCGCGCACCGCCACGAAATAAATTGACGGGCTGGGGTTGTCCAGCAACTCGCGCCAACCGGAGAGTTCGGACTCTAGCGCAATGGGGTCGACCCGGGGCTGGGTCATCAGCAGATGGACATAGGCCATCAGGTGCTCCAGATCCTCGGCGCTGGCCGTGCCCCGGAAACCCTCTCGGGTGGCTTCGATATATGGCCGCAGACTCAGTGTCTTGCCAGACAGCAGACGGCTCAACTCCAGCGCCGACCAGTCGCCCACCCCGCTGGCTTCGATGACGCTTTCGGGGATGTCCCAGCCAATCAGTTCATCGGGCTCCTGCAGGGACTGGCCGCCGGGGCTGGTGGCGGCGAAGCTGACGGAGTTGGCTTGGATGTCGGTGAATTTATGCAGCACCCGGGCGCCGTTGGCCAGGGTGAACTCGGTGATGTCGGCGGGCAGCTCGCGCTGGGCGATTATGGCGGCCGGCTCGGGCGGCACCATCAGCTGGCCGGCTTGGTCACCTGTCGGGTCGGCTCGGGGCGACAGCTCCATCTGGCGGGTGCTGAGCAGCTGCGAGCGTATGTCCGTTTCGGTGGGCAAGTCCGACTCGCTGGACTGCGGGCCAACCAATATGACAATGGGGTCGGCGAAGTCAAGCTGCGCGGCGATCCAGTCCGACACATCCTCCAGGGTGATCTGGGACAAAATCTCAGAATGGATACGGTGCGCCTGGGTTCCGTCCATGGCGGAGTAGCCGGCGGCGAAGTGATAGGTGAGGTCGCGGGCCAGCTGGTTGTGCTGGGTGGAAGCCGACTCGTCCAGCTGGGCGTCCAGGTTGGATTGGGTGGCGTCTTTGATGCGCTGGAACTCCTCGGGGTCAAAGCCGAACCTGCGGGCCCGCTCCAGCTCGGCTATGGTCTGATCCAGTGCCCGGGACATGTCGGCGGCGTTGGCGGAGACAATGAGCAGCGGCGTGGCGATGAAGTTGGTGGCGAAATAGTCCAGGTAGCTGACCTGGCGGGCCGGGTTTGTGCCCAGCAAGATGTCGTCTGACAGACGGGAGGCCAGCATCTCAAAGACGAGCTCGGCGGCCAGCCTGTCCAGCGCGGCGGCGGCTGTGTTCTGGTCGGCGACGTGGGGCCGCGGCATGAAGATATAGGCGGTGCTGCGGCTGACGTCTGGCGACAGTGACACGGCCACTTGGGGTTGGATGGGCGGCGGCGGTTGGTAGCTGAAGTCGCCGGCGCCGAGGCGGGGTGGTGGGGTTGCGGCTTGGTCGGGCGCGGCCGCGGTCGAGTCTGACTCGGGTCGGCTCGGCGCGGTGAGTCCGGCGAACTTGTCCCGTATCAGCGCGCTCATCTCGTCCGTCTCAAAATCCCCCACCGCAATCACCGCCATGTTCTGCGGCTGATACCAGTCCTCATAGAACCGCCACAAGTCCTGGTCGGTCACGGACTGGATGGCGTCCTGCTCGCCCAGGGGATGCTTGCCGGCATAGGTGGTGCCGCCCAGCACAATCTGGTCGAAATTCTGCTGGAACAAGCCAGACGCTCCGCTGGTGCTCTCCAGCCACTCGGCATCGATCACGCCCCGTTCGGCGATGGTGTCCGCGGGCAGCAAGGTGGCGTGCCCGGCCCACTGAACCAGCACGTCCAGGGCGGTTGAGATGAGCTCGGTGTCGTTGGAGCTGAGCGACAATGTGTAGACGGTTTCGTCATAGCTGGTGAAGGCGTTCAGGTCGGGGCCGAAGGCGATGCCCAGGCTTTCGAGGAAGGCGACCAGCTCGTTTTTGGGGTAGTCCTCGGTGCCGTTGAACAGCATGTGCTCGAGGAAGTGGGCGATGCCGGACTGGTCGGCTGTTTCGTTGACGGAGCCGGCAGCCACCACCAGGCGCAGCTCAACCTGGGTTTGGGGTCGGGCGTTTTCGGCGATGAAATAGCTCAGGCCGTTGGACAGGGTTCCCTGGCTGACCGCGGGATTGAGCGGCAGGTTGGCGGGGACGTTCTGCAGGGTTTTGTCTGACAGCCAGGACGGGTTTTGGGTTTGGCTGGTTTGCGGGGTTGGGGTGGCGGGAGCCGGGCCGGTCGGGGCGGTTGGGGTCCGGTCGGCTGGGGTTGGTGCGGTCGCGGGTGCCGTGGTGGTTGTGGTTGGCGCGGTGGTCGCGGGTAGCGCGGTAGTCGTTGTCGCCGCTGTAGTCGCGGGTGGCTCGGTGGTCGCGGGCGCCGCGGTAGTTGTTGTCGCCACTGGTGCCTCGGGCGCGGCCGTTGTCGCAGGCGCAACGGAAGTCGCGGGCACCACCGTCGTGGTCTCCTGCGGAACCGCCACTTGGGAATCCTGCTGCTCGGTGTCCGAACATCCCGCGGCCAGCACCGCCAACAATGCAATGGCACCAGCCAGCAGCCGCCCAGCCAGCAGCCACCCCGCCGTCCGCGGTTTCGTCACAGGTCTATTTCGTAACTTCATCACCCAGTCATCCTACAACCTAAGTTCGTCCAACAAACTCTGCCTTCCCGCAACCTATGGCGCCGACGGCAGATTCGTCCAGCCCGATTTCTGATAGCGCCCATACCATCCGCTGGCGGCCATCGTCCCTCCGTCCACCATGATCGTCTGGCCGGTCACAAACCCCGACAGGTCGCTCGCCAAGAACAGCACCACCCGGGCATAGTCCTCGGGCTCGCCGAAACGCCCCAGGGGAATCCACGACTGAACCAGCGCCGGATCCCGATCGCGCATCATCGACTTCAGCGGGGTCTGGAGGGTGTTGGCCATGTCGGGGGCGATGGCGTTGACCCGGATGTTGTCCTTGCCGTGCTCCACCGCCAGGGTTTTGGTGAAGGCGCTGACGCCGGCGTTGAAGGCGGTGTAGGCGGAGTTGCGCGGGCAGGCCCTGAACGCTTCCACGGTGGAATTGTTGATGATGCTGCCGGACTGCTGGGCGACCATGTGGGGCAAAAAGGCGCGGGTGCATCGGAAAACGTGCTTGAGGGTGATTTCATATTGGGCGTCCCACTGCTGCTCGTCGGTGTCAAGGAACAGCCCGTTGGGTCGGTAGTCGCCCACGTTGTTCACCAAAATATCCACCCGGCCCGCGCCGAACTCGAGGGCTTGGCTGTGGAGCTGGCTGACCACTTCGGGGTCGGTGATGTCGCCCACCAGACTGTGCGCCTGGCCGCCCGCTTGGGTGATGTCGGCTGTGGTTTGGTTGGCCAGCTCGTCTGAGATGTCGCACAGCACCACCTTGGCTCCGGCTTCGGCCAGCAGTCGGCTCATGGCGCCGCCCATTCCACCACCGCCTCCGGTGATGACGGCTGTTTTGTTTTGGAGGAGTTGGGGGAGCGGTGGGATCGACGGGATCGACGGGAGCTGGTCGGGTTGCGAGCTGGACATCTCGGATAATTCTAGCTGGCATCGCGGATTTGGCGACTGGCAACCCATCGCTAGACTTGGCATAATGGATGATGTTGCCGAAACGCTGGCCGATGTTGCCGCCGAAGCCCGCAATTGCGTGCGTTGCGTGCTGTCCGAAGCCAGAACCAAAGTCGTTTTCGGGGTGGGCGACCCGCAGGCCGACTTGATGTTCATCGGGGAAGGGCCGGGAGCAGACGAAGATGCCAGCGGCGAGCCTTTCGTGGGGCGGTCGGGTCGGCTTTTGACCCAGCTTTTGGGGGAGGAGTTGGGTATGGCGCGCGAGCAGGTCTATATCACCAACGTGGTCAAGTGCCGTCCGCCCGGCAACCGCGACCCGAAATCAGAGGAGATTCACGCCTGCGCCAGATTTTTGGAGCGACAGCTGGGTTTGGTCGCCCCCCGGGTGATCGTCTCGCTGGGCAACCCCGCCACCAAAACGCTGCTTGACACGACCACCGGCATCACCAAACTTCGCGGGACGCAGCACGAGTTCGGCTATTCGGGCGGGGTGGCCGTGCTGATCCCGACCTTTCATCCTTCGGCGGCGCTGCGCAATCCGGCTAACCTGCCCATGCTGCGACAGGATCTGGCGTTGGCCGGAAAGGTTCTGGCTGGGCAGGTTCCGGCTGGGCAGGTTGAGGCGCAGGGCTAGGATGGCGGCGGCGAACGCGCTGAGCTTCACTTGCCGCGGCGTTGACCAGACGCACCGCTTGGCGCGGGCCTTGGCCGGCTGGGTTCGGGTGGGGGATGTGGTTTTGCTGTCGGGGGATCTGGGGGCGGGCAAGACGACATTCATGAAGGGCGTGGCCGAGGGTTTGGGCGTGAGCGATGCGGTTACTAGCCCGACGTTTGCCCTGGCGCATCAGTATTCTGCGTCTGGCGGCGAGCTACCGTCTCCCGTCGAGCTGCCGTCTCCCACAGAACTGCTCCATATCGATCTCTATCGGCTGGACGACCCCTGCGAAATGTTGGACTACATCTGGGAGGAGCTGCCGGCGATGGCCGTGTTCGTGGAGTGGGGCGACCGCCTGGCCGCCGAATTCCCGGACAACCGACTGGAGATCGCCATTGACTTTGTGGCGGTGTCGCTCGCACCGGATGCACCCGCTCCGGAGGCACACGCTCCGGGGACAACCACCGCGGCGACGCCCGCACCAGACAACCCAAACCCCGACACCCGCACAATCAAACTAACGGGAGTGGGCCCGCGCTGGCAAGAAGCCTGGCCGGCGCTGTCGGCAAATCTGTCGGCATCTCTTTCGGCGGCACTCCAATGACGCACCTGCTGGCCATTGAAACTTCCAGCAACCAGCTGGGTTGCGCGGTGGCTAACCCCGAAGGCATTCTGGCTGCCAACTCCATCTCCGAAAGCCGCAAGCATGGCGAGCTGCTGGCGCCGACCATACAGCAGACCATCGCCCAAAGCAAGCTGTCGCCCGCCCAGTTCGACTGCATTGCCACCGACATCGGGCCCGGGTTGTATACCGGCCTGCGGGTTGGCCTGGCCGCCGCCAGTGCGCTGGCTTATGCCTGGGACATACCGGCTGTGGGGCTGTCTAGCTGTGAGATTTTGGCGCACGGGGCCAGGGATTTTGACGGGATTTTGGTGCCGGTCATTGACGCCAGGCGCGGGCAAGTGTTTTTCGCTGCCTATCGCTGTGGCGCGGCTGGCTCGGGGGGCGGTGGCGCGGCTGGTTCTGGGGGCGGTGGCGCGGCTGGTTCCGGGAGCGCCGACCTGTCTGTCCCAACGGAGTTGCTGGGCGCGCAGGTCGGCTCGCCCGATGCTCTGGCGCAGGCATTGCAAGATTGGCCGGTTGAGGTGCCCAAACTTTTGGTGGGGGATATAACAGGGGATTTGGCGGAGAGCTTGGTGGCTAACTTGGCGACCAGCACTGACGTGCGGCACAGCGAAATATCTGTGACCGACCTGGCAGAGCTGGCCCTGCTAAAACTTGACCGGGCTGGCATTGACCTGCGAGCCGATGCTGACCTGCGAGCCGGTGCTGACCTGCGGGCCGATACCGACCAAGCCGCGCCTGAGGGTGCCTCGTCCGGGGGCGCAAAAAACTTCCCCAAGCAAGACCTCCCCGGCGGAGGCTACATCTGCGCTGCTGGCGAACTCCGCCCACTATACCTAAGGGAGCCCGATATTGGCCCGTCCGCCCGCAGCTGACGGATTTTACCTGACGGCGATGGCCGAGCGGCACCTGGCCCAGGTGGACGCACTGCGCCAGCAGCTTCTGGGCGAGGCCAGCAATCCGGGTTTCCTGGCGGCTGCCCTCAGAGCCGAAAACCAGCAGCACATCGTGGCGGTGGCCCGCGCCGAACCTGCCCGCGCTGAACCCACCCAAGCAGCCATCAGCCAGCACACCATTTTGGGTTATGCCGCGGCCATGTCATCTGGCGAGGAGTCGGAGCTGATCGCCATCGCCGTTCAGCCCGACCACCGGAACCGAGGCATCGCCAGCCAACTTTTGGCCGAGTTGTTTCGCCGGGCAGCCCAGCGAGGCGTGCGGGCATTCGGGCTGGACGTGCGTCTGTCCAACTCACGCGCCCAGGCGCTATACAGACGCTTTGGCTTCGCCCCGGTCGCGGTGCGCCGAGACTATTATCCCCCCAGCGCAGTCGGCCCCCGAGAGCACGCCCTCATAATGTGGTCGCCGGACATCTCCAGCCCTGAGGTGCTGCGCCAACTGGACAAGGTCGCGGGCGGGCTTTAGGTCGCTGTCAGATTTAGGTCGCGGCCGCCCCGTCAGCCGTCGGAACCCGTCAACTGTCGGAACCCGTCAGCCGTCGGAGACCTCCTTCAACAGCTTCAGATACTTGCCATAGGAATACAGCCGGTTGCGCGACTTGCCGGTGGTCTCCTCAACGATTCCCAACTCCTCTAGCAACCCCATCGCGCCTGCCACTCCAGCATACGACAAGCCGGTCAATTCCTTTGCCCGCATATTCGAAAGAATTGGCCGACTCTGAAAGGCCCGTAAGACCTGCAGTGATGAACCAACTCTTCTGCCTTGGCGCCCGACCACAGCCTCATCTGCCGCAAACAGCTCTGTCATTTGGGCAGCAGTGTCCACCGCGTTTCTCGCAGTCTGTTCCACCCCGTCCAAAAAGAACTCCAGCCAGGCCTCCCAATTGCCTGTCTCTCTGACTTCATTCAGTAGGTCATAATATTCGCTCCGGTGCCTCATCAGATGCAAGCTCAAATACAGCAGCGGTTCCGACAGCACCCCGGCATCGCACAGCACAAGCGTTATCAGTAGCCTGCCCACTCGTCCGTTGCCGTCAAGGAACGGATGGATGGTTTCGAATTGCACGTGCGCCAAACCTGCCCTGATGATGGGGGACAGCCCGTCACCTCGGGCGTGCAGAAACTTCTCCAGGTCGGCCATGCAGCCTTCCACTTCTGTGTGGGGTGGCGGCGCAAATCTGGCAGTGCCCGGGCGACTGACGCCGATCCAGTTCTGTGATTGTCGAAACTCCCCCGGCAATTTGTCGCTCCCGCGCCCGCTTGAAAGCAATATCTTGTGTGTCTCACGGACCAGTCGGTTGGAGAGAGGGAAGCCATCTTCCCTGAGGCGCTTGACCCCGTGCTCCATGGCACGCACATAATTGGACACCTCAACCACATCGGGCACATTCGGCCGATCCGTGATCTCGTATTCCAGCAAATCGATAAGAGTTGACTGGGTGCCTTCGATGCGCGACGACATCAAAGCCTCGGCCCTGATATATTGGTGTAAGAAGAGGTGCTTGTCGGGGAAATTCTGCGTGGCGCCGTCAAGTCGACCCAGCATATGCGAGGCCGAAAAATGAAGCTCTGACAGCCGACCGCTCATCTCCACCGGCGGGCTCGGCGGCAGGGGGTGCGGGACATAGGCGTTGACCTGTTCGCCATCAAATGTGGTCGTGTGGTATTCACCTGTTTTGCGTTGTGCTGGCTTGCGTTGCGCCATTGGTCTTTGTTTCCGGGGGTTTCGTCTCGGCTGCTTGGGCTTGCGTTTTTGGCTGTTCTGCGTTTATGCTGTCAAGCATAATAGCAAAGTCAGTTATCGCGACTTAGATGCTAAAACAGAATAAGAATGCTGCTGTTGGGCTCGTTATTACGCAAAGCAGAATAAGAATAAGCCTTATTCTGAATTTAGCCCTAAAACAAAATAAAACTTCAGGATTGGCAACTTGGCGACAGTTGGCAAAACAGTCTTGGCGACAGTTGGCAAACAGTGCTGACCGCGGAGGCAGTTCGGCTCCAGCTGGGGCAAGCCGTTCTGCGTTTGTTGTCTGCCATGCTGTTTTTAGCGTTCGCGTGGGAGTATGCGGACCGGCCCGGGGGTGTGGGTGAAGGTGAACTGGGTCGGCACGAGCAGAGCGGCTTGGTCGTTGATGTTGGTGCGTTCCGTGGATGACAGCCAGGTGTTCCAGACAGGGGAGTGGTATCTGAG
>CAZERQ010000131.1:0-32119 GCA_964514465.1 uncultured Acidimicrobiales bacterium | reverse complement strand
CGTGCCCGCCTCGGCTGGTGTGGCCTATGCCGCCGACGCCACTGCCCGCGGGGAAACGGTGCTGCTGGGCGAGGGCACCTTGTTCGTCAACCCGCGGGCGAGCTATTCGCTGCCGCCTTCTGCCAGCAATCGCGAGCCCTGCTCCATCCGGGTCACCGCCCTGTCGCCGCCGAACTGTTCGCTGGCCAACCCGGCCGGCACCGACAGCCGAGGCCGCAGCTACATCCAGACCACCTGGGCCCCCGGCGCCACAACTTTTGATCTGACCGCCCGCTATAGCTGCCAAAGCGCCGCCGCACAGCCCGCGCCGGCACCACAAGCCCAGCTCGCGCTGGCACGGGGTTGGGTGACGCTGCCGTTCAACGGGCCCACCGGCACCACGCCGGCCGAGCTTTTGCGACTGCTTGGCGGAGCCGTGTCGAGCATGTGGGTCTGGGATGCCAACAGCCAGAGTTGGCAGGGTTGGAGCGCCCGGCACGGCAGCCTGGGCCTGACCCGTCTGACCCGGGGCGACACCATTATGGCCTATGCCCACATTGACGTGACCATCACCTACAGCCCCGCCGATCTGTTGGTCCCGCCCGAACCTGTCGGCAGACTGGAGTTGGCGCCGGGCTTCAACCTGCACACCTGGAGCGGTGGGGGAGACGGCAGCGACGCCAGCGGAGGCAACCTCGCCAACTTCGCCACACTGCTGCGCCAACCCTCACCGGTGGCGGTGGTGTTCCTGTGGCACGTCCCGACCCAGAGCTGGCGCTATCACCTGCCCGGCCGCCGACCCATCGCCAGCCTTGACATCCCCTGGTTCGATACCCTGAACCCGGGCGACACTGTATTCATCTACAACGCCACCTCCCGGCCGGCAACCATTCCCTGGGCCTAGCCGCCACCATACCCTGGCCTAGCCCCTGGCTCACAGCCCGGAAACTAGTCTGACATCAGAGCTTCCAGTTCCTGATCGATTTTGCGGTCTAAGGCTTGGATTTCCCGCTCCGCCGCTTCCATTTGTTTGAACGGCTCGTGCAGATCTAGTTCCATACCCCAGTTGTAGGCATTCTCGCTTTCCCTCAGGAGACGATCGAACGCCTGCTTGTATTTGTCGTCCAACATCACTGTGGCATAGTTCCGATATTGCTCCAGGGCTTGCTCCGGGCCATAGCCGGCTGATTTGGCTGCAGTCACGAATTCGTCCCTCGGCACCACGCCATTTTCAGCGCTGGTCAATTTTCCCACTAGCGAGCAAATGCAGGTGGCGACAGAGTGGCCCTTGTTGGCGCGGCCCTTGTTGGCGCGGCCCTTGCCGGTGCTATCGCTGCCGTTTCCAGTCACGCTCTCGCTGGGACAGCCCGGTTCGCAACGCAGATCGTTGATCTCATCCACGAACTCCTTGAAGTGGTCGTGTTCGGTCTTGAGGTCTCCAACCGGGTATTTGTCGAATTTCGCGGCGTGCTCGTTCAGCCAATCCCTGGGTCGGGATCCTTGCGGTAGTCAATGGTCTGGGTGTTCATCTGCTTTCAGGCTTTGCGGTTTGAGTAACACTATTCTAGCTGGCATGAAAGCCGAGTTTTCTGCTAGCCTGCAAAATGGAACAGGCGCCGCGCCGCTGACAGCTGTGCCGCGGCCCAAGCGCTAACCCAAACCAAGCGCTAACCCAAGCGCAAGCACAAAACCACAACAGGCACAAGGAGCAGCCAACATGGAATTCGGACTTTTCATCCAGGGGTATCTACCCGGCCCCAAGGCCCACGACCCGCAGGCCGAGCACGAGGCCTTCCTCAAGGAGATCGAGATGGTCAAGCTGGCCGACCGCAACAACTGGAAATATGTCTGGCTGACCGAGCACCACGCTCTGCCCGAATACAGCCACCTGTCCTGCAACGAGGCCTTCGCCGGCTATCTGGGCGCAGTCACCGAGCGCATCCACGTTGGCTCGGGCATCTTCAACCTGAGCCCCCGGGTGAACCATCCGGTCAAGTCGGCCGAGAAGGTGGCCATGCTGGATCACCTGCTGGAGGGCCGCTTCGAATTCGGCACCGGCCGCGGCGCCGGCAGCCACGAGGTCGGCACCTTCAACATCCACGACACCTCCTCAACCCGCGCCGAATGGGACGAGGTCATCTGGGAGATCCCGCGCATGTGGGAGCAAAAGGACTACACCTTCGCCGGCCAGCACTTCCAGATGGACAAGCCACACAACATCTTGCCCAAGCCCTACACCGGCAAGGGACACCCGCCCATCTGGGTGGCTTGCGGCAGCCCGGAGACCTATCAAAAAGCCGGCGAGCATGGCATCGGCGCGCTGGGTTTCACCTTCTCGTCCGTCCATGACATGGCGCCCCAGATCTCGGCCTATAAGGAGGGCATCGCCAACTGCGAGAACCCCGTGGGGCAATATATCAACGACAACATCATGATCACCAGCGCGGTTCGCTGCACCGAGGACGGACAGCGCGCCCGCGAGCAGATCACCCGCCACGGCTCGGGCTATCTGGTCACGCTGGTCACGCTCTATCACGACACCTTCCCGCGCTCAGACGATGCCATCATCTGGCCCAGCGCTCCCGCCAGGCTCGACCTGGACACGGTCGACATGGCCATCAGCGGCGGCTTCTTGCTGGCCGGCACGCCCGAAGAGGTCTGCGAGCAGATGCAGCCGTTCGCCGACTCGGGCATCGACCAGTTGGTCTTTGGCGTGCCCAACGACATCACCTATGACGAATGCATGGAGATGATCGAGCTGTTCGGCCAGCAGGTCATCCCAGAGTTCGACAAGTCGCCCGAGTTCAGGACGGACGGCTTCCGGGCGACCGCCGAGCCTAAGTTTCCCGTCTGGGAGAATGACGTGCCCGAGCTGTCGACCATCTGGACGGACTAGGGCGCCACGAGCCAACCCCGCCGCCGACCCACCACCTCCGCGATGACCCGCAAATACCAGACCATCTCGGGCGACGGACACATCGAAGTCCCCCCGGAAGGCTTCGTCAAATATGTGCCCGAGCAGTGGCGCGACCGGGCACCCCGTCTGATACACCTGCCCGAAGGCGGCGAGGCCTGGCTGATCGAAGGCAAGCCCATGCTGCGCAACGGACAGAACATCGCCGGGCGAGACAAGGTCAAATTCTCAGGCGGCACATATTTCAACCCAGACGGCAGCCCCGCCGAAGGCGCCGGCCCGGCCCCGCAACGCCTGAGGGAACAGGATCTGGACGGGCTGGACGCCGAAGTGCTGTTTCCGCCCGTGTTCGTCACCCGCTTTTTGGAGGGCATCGCCGACCCCGAGATATACCGCTCCATGATCCGCGCCTATAACACCTTCTTGGCCGACGACTATTGCGCGGTCGCCCCCGACAGGCTAATCGGCAACGCGGTCATCCCGGTTAGCGGCATCGATCACGCCATAGACGAGTTGGAGTTCATCGCCGAAAAGGGCCTGCGCACGGTCTCGTTCTATCAGTTCCCCAACGGCTCGGGCCACCCCGCCCCCGAGGACGACCGCTTCTGGCAGCGGGCGCTGGAGCTGGGCATCCGTCTGTCGCCCCATTTCGGCTTCGGCGAAGTCCGCCCGCCTCCGCCCGCGCCCGGCACCGGCACCGCCGGCGAGCCCTTCGCCAACGCGCTGTGCCAGCGGGCCGGCTCGCACGCGCCGGTGTATTGTCTGGCCCAGCTGATCGCCGCCGGGGTGTTCTCGCGCTTTGCCGACATTCAATTTTATTTCGCCGAGACCAACGCCAGCTGGCTGCCCAGCAGTCTGTATTTCATGGACGACAACTATGACCTGTTCGGTGACTGGTTCGGCGTGGACTTGCCGGCCCGCCCCAGCGAGCTGATCCTGGCGCACTGCCACTTCGGGATCATCCGGGATCCGGTCATCTTTGACATGGCCGAGCTGATGCCCTGGCGCAACATCATGTGGGGGTCGGACTTTCCGCATTCGGTGGGGTCGTTCCCCGATTCGCAGGAGTTCATCGAGGCTGCCTTTGACAAGGTGGACGACGACATCCGCGATCTGGTGCTGCGGCGCAACCCGGCCGACTATTTCGGGCTGGACTTGGAGGCCGACATCACCCAGACGCCCGCGGCGGCTTGAGCGGTGCTCTTTTGTCATAGCGTGCCCTCTTCGCCATAGCACCGATGCCCCAAAACAACAAAAAGCAGGCGCCCAAACTCCTGCTGCTGGACGGGCACTCCATCGCCCGGCGCGCGTTTCATGCCCAGCAAAAGTCGGGCATGTCCACCTCGGACGGCCGGCCCACCTATGCCATCGCCGGCTTCATGTCGATGCTGGCCAAGATGCTGTCGACCAGCCAGCCGCAGTATCTGGGGGTGGTGTTTGACGCACCCGGGCGCACCTTCCGACACGAGCGGCTGGACACCTACAAAGCCCAGCGCAAACCGCCGCCCCAGGAATTCAACACCCAGCTGGCCGAGCTCAAGGAGCTGCTGGCGGCCTGCGCCATCGAGGTCATGGAGGTGCCGGAGGTGGAGGCCGACGATGTGCTGGCGAGCTATGCTGAGGGGGCCGGTCGGGAGGGGCTGTCGGTGGAGATCGCCACCGGCGACCGCGATTCGTTCCAGCTGATACGCGACCCTCGGACGGGCGGCGGTTCGCAGGTGGGCAGTAACCCACAGGTGAGCGTGCTGTTTATGTCGTCCAAAGGCGGGCCCGAATATCTGTTGTATGACAGCCAAATCGTGCGCGAAAAAATCGGGGTCGCACCCGAGCAATATCTGGACTATGCCGCCATGGTGGGCGACACCTCCGACAACCTGGCCGGAGTCCCGGGCGTGGGCGCCAAGACAGCCGCCAAACTGGTCAGCACCCACGGCGACATCGAAGCCATCATCGCCGCCGCGGATGCCGGCGAGCTGCCGCCCAAGAACACGCAGGCCATCTCCGACAACCGAGACGTCATGCGTCTCAACAAGGAGATGATGGCGTTGCTGCGCGATGTTGAGCTGCCCACGCCGATTGCCGACCTCAAACGCAAACCCCCCAAACTGGACGTGCTGGTTCCGCAGCTGGCCGATCTGGAGTTCGACAAGCTGGCCGATCGCATAGCCGAAGCTCTGGGTGTGCCGGCCGAGGCCATGCGGTCGGAGCTGAAGCAGCAGAGCGACTTTTTGGAGTGCGAGATTCGCCAGCACACCGATCCGGCCGAAGCGGTTGCCTGGCTGGAGGCCGTCGCCAAGTCGGGCGGTGAAGCGGACACCAGGTCGGGCGGTGAGGCGAAAACCAAGTCAGGCACTCCCATTGGGGTGAGCGTGGCGTTGGGCAAGCTAGACGAAGACCTGCCGCACGGCACGGCCATGGCGCAGCGCACGGTCAAGGGGGTGGCGATCTATCCGGTGGGCTCGGACGCGCCGGCCAACTCGAACGCCCCGGGCAGCTCGGACGCGCCAGCCAGCCCTGACGCGCCAGCCGACGTCCCCGTGTCCCATTGGCTCAACCAACAGCTCTACGCCAACTCCAAAGTCCAGACCGCGCTGAAAACCCTGCTGGCCCAATGTCCCGTCAGAACCCATGGCGCCAAGGACTGGATGCGCCGCCTGCTGGAGGACGACATATCGGTTGCCCACCTGCAGATGGACTCCGAGCTGGCCGGCTTCCTTCTGGATTCCGCCAGCTCACAAAACGACCTGCGCCGCATGCTGAAGGCGCACACCGGCAAGACCATTCCCGCCCACGAGCCGGCCACGGGGCAGATGTCGCTGATGGACGAAGACGACAGCCCGAGCGAAGCCGATCTGTCGTGCCACGAGGCATACGGCGCCGCCCTGCTGCACGACCCGCTCACCCAAAAGCTCGCCCGAGAAGGCATGGCCGACCTGCTGGCCGAGATGGAGCTGCCGCTGCTGGGTGTCATCGTCAAGATGGAGAAGCTGGGCATGGGCGTCGACCCGGCCGAACTCAAGCATCTGCGCCTGGAGTTGGAGGCCCAGGTCGACCAGCTGCGCGAACAGATCCATGCGGCAGCCGGTAAGGATTTCAACGTCAACTCGCCCAAGCAGCTGCAGGAAATCTTGTTTGACGAGCTGGGCCTGACCCCCACCCGCCAGACCAAGCGGGGCTATTCCACCGATGCCGAATCGCTGAGCCGGCTCAAGGGCGAGCATCCCATCGTGGCGTTGCTGCTGGAATATCGTGAGGTCGAAAAGCTGCGCTCCACCTATGGCGAAGGGCTGGAGAAGACGGTCGATCCCGCCACCGACCGCATCCGGGCCAGCTTCAACCAGACCGGATCCAGCACCGGACGGCTGAGCTCCGAGGCGCCCAACCTGCACAACATTCCCGTCCGCACCGAGCTGGGCCGCAAGTTCCGGCAGGTGTTCGTGGCCGCCGAGGGGTCGTCTTTGGTGGTGGCCGACTATGACCAAATCGAGCTGCGCTGCATCGCCCATTTGGCCCAAGACAAAAGCCTGATCGAAGCCTTCACCGCGGGCCAGGACGTGCACGTGGCGGTGGCATCGCAGGTGTTCGGCGTCAAGGCGGACGATGTGACCGGCGAGCAGCGCAGCCGGGCCAAGGCGGTTTCCTATGGGCTGGCCTATGGCATGGAGGCCTACGGGCTGGCGCAGCGGCTGGATCTGTCCAACTCCGAAGCTCAGCAGATCATCGACGACTATTTCGGGGCGTTCGCCGATGTGGAGGACTATATGAGGGCGACCATCAAGCAGGCCCGCGAGCGTGGCTACACCGAGACGTTGTTTGGCCGGCGCCGGCGCATCCCGGGGCTGTCGGCGGATTCGGCGGCTCAGCGGCACGCGGCCGAGCGCCAGGCCATGAACTCAGGCATCCAGGGGCTGGCGGCCGACATCTTCAAGGTGGCGCTGATCAGATGCGATGAGGAGCTGGCCCGGCGCAAGCTGGCGGCGGCCATCGTGTTGCAGGTTCACGACGAGATCATCTTTGAGGCGCCCGACGAGGAGGTGCCCCAGGTGGTGGATCTGGCACAAGAGGTGATGTCGGGTGCGTTTGAGATGAGTGTGCCGCTGGTGGTGTCCATCGCTTCGGGCAAAACCTGGGCCGACGCCAAGGCCTGATCGCGCGGGATTTGGCCGTCCTTTCCGTGGCCGACACTGCCGCCGATTACCCCAGCCCCCGACCGCCGATCGCCCCAGCCCCCCGACCGATTGACCGCAAAATGCAGGGATCAGGGTAAGCTGTAGTGCTTTGCAGTTCCTGTCGGAATTCGCAAATCTCTGCAATATTCCCTAACCCCAACCCAACCCCAATAACCGTGTCCGAAACCATCACCGACCCCACCGCAAACCCCATCACCGACCCCGCAACCGCCGCGCCCGATGCCGCGCCCAACTCCGCCACCGCCGCGCCCGATGCCGTGGTCAACTCCGCGTCCGATCCCACCGACCCCGCAACCGATCCCGCAACCGAGCCCGCGCCCGAAATCCAATATCGCACCATCGTCTCCTACGACCCCGAGGAAGACCTGACCCAGGCCTATGTCGACACCATGGTGCCGGTGGTGGAGGGCCAGCTGGTGGCCGGCACCGTAGTCCAGGTGGACGACAGCGAGGTGCTGGTCGACATCGGTTTCAAGTCCGAAGGCGTCATTCCGCTGCGTGAGCTGTCCATCCGCCGAGACATAAGCACCCACGACCTGGCCAAGGTGGGCGAGCACGTGGAAGCGGCGGTGCTGCAGCGCGAGGATCGCGAAGGCCGCATCATCTTGTCCAAGAAGCGGGCCCAATACGAGCGCGCCTGGGACACCATCTCCAAGATCAAGGAGGCCGACGGGGTGGTCGAAGGCACGGTCATCGAGGCAGTCAAGGGAGGGTTGATTTTGGATGTGGGCCTGCGCGGGTTCCTGCCGGCTTCGCTGGTGGATCTGCGGCGGGTCAAGAACCTGGATCCCTATGTGGGCCAGACGATGGAAGCCAAGATTTTGGAGATCGATCGCACCCGCAACAACGTGGTGCTGTCGCGCCGGGACTGGCTGCAGGAATCGCAGCGTGAGGAGCGCGAGAGCTTCCTGGATGACCTCAAGGTGGGCGAGCGGCGCAGCGGGGTGGTGGCGTCCATCGTGGCGTTCGGCGCGTTCGTGGACATGGGCGGCATGGACGGACTGGTGCACGTCTCCGAGCTGTCCTGGACTCACATCAAGCACCCCACCGATGTGGTCAGCGTGGGGGACGAGGTGGAGGTGGTGGTGCTGGAAGTCGACCGGGAGCGCGAGCGGGTCAGCCTGTCGCTGCGGGCCACGCAGACCGATCCCTGGGAGGAGTTCGCCGAGACGCATCAGGTGGGCGAGCTGGTCTATGGGCGCATCACCAAGCTGGTTTCGTTCGGCGCGTTCGTCCAGGTCGGCGAGGTGGTGGAGGGGCTGGTTCATATCTCCGAGCTGTCCACCAGCCATGTCGAAAGCGCCTCGCAGGTGGTCAGTCCGGGCGAGGAGCTGTGGGTCAAGATCATCGAGATCGACCTGGAGCGCCGGCGCATCAGCCTGTCCATCAAGCAGGCCGCCGAGGGCGGAGCCGTGGCGGTGGAATACCAGGAGCATTTCGGGGAGCACGCCTTTGACGAGGAGGGCCACTATGTGGGAGACGGCGAAGGCGAGGACGGGGAAGGCGGAGGTCTGGCCACTGGTCTGGCGACGGGACTGGCCACGGGACTGGCCACCGATGCGGATGAGGCGTGGGCCGAATATTACGCTTCGCAAAAGACCGATGGCGGGGCTGGCGGGGCCGATGGCGCCGGCGACGGAACTGATGACGAGATCAGCACCCCGAGCTATGAGGTGCGTGATGCCCGGATTGACGTCGGAGGAACCGACGCCGACGGAGACGAGGCCGGGGAAGCAGACACCTCTTCCGACGCCGACACAACCGCCGAGAGCGACGACGCCGTTACCGACTGACAATCCAGCGGATGAACCCCACTTGGTTCGTAGCGCATATGGCTCCTCAGTCCCTGACGCTGTTTACAACAAGGCAGATACTTTGATCATCGATGGGGTGGAGATTCCCGATTTTTTGGTTTTGCCAAAATATCAGCAGGAATATGCGGACATCATCAACGCAGCCAGAAGGGAACCGGCGAAATACTGGCACGACGAAACGCGCACGGTGAACCACAACGGTGTCGAGATGCCGGCCTCCTATTCTGAGGCTGAGATGGAGGAAGCTGAAATCACGGCGCGCAAGAGGCAGCAAGACCCCGAAGGTTACTGGGGGACATACCTGGCAATCGCTCAGGATGAAAAAATGACAGCCGGAACCAAGCGGGCGTAGGACCAGTCGGGCCGATACACAGGATATCACAGTCTCGAAAATCAACACGCACGGACATCTGTCTGCCATCATGTAGTCATGGCAACGGTCATAGACACCAAACTGAAATTTGACTCTGCCGAAGCATACTTCGGTTGGATCAGAGAGCACGGCTGGCTCACGCCAGGAGATGAGGTGCAACGCGAGGACGGCAACACCTATATCGTCTGTGGAGACGGGATGTCGCTGAAGACCTTCGATGGCGTCTATATCTGTTCGCTCAAACTTGAGCCCTACAACCACCAGGGGTTTGCTGAGCTGGCCTGCAACGTTGAGGAGACGTTGGAAGACGTTGATCCGGACAAGACACTATTCCCCGGGAATTGGGAATTCGCAGAGGAATGGGGGGAAGAATGCAAAAAACGTTTCCCCTATCCCAAGCGAGCACAGGCCACTGACGAACGCAGGGGCGGCGGGGCCTAGACGAACGCAGTTGCGAAAATCAGCGACACGATGGTCATAACCTTGATGAGAATGTTCATCGACGGCCCGGCTGTGTCTTTGAACGGGTCGCCCACGGTGTCGCCCACCACGGCCGCCTTGTGCGCTTCCGATCCCTTGCCTCCCAGATTGCCGGCTTCGATGTATTTCTTGGCGTTGTCCCAGGCCCCGCCCGCGTTGGACATATAAATCGCCAAAGCAAACCCTGTCACCAGCGCGCCCGCCAAAAATCCGCCCAGCGAATCCTCGTCGATGAAGCCGATCACCAGCGGCACCAGCACCGCCAGCGCCCCCGGCAACAGCATCTCACGCAGCGACGCCCGAGTGGAGATGTCCACACAGCGGGCCGAGTCGGGTTTGGCGTCGGGCAGTCCCTGACGCAACCCCGGTATCTCGGCGAACTGGCGGCGCACCTCAGAGATCATCTTGTTGGCCGCCCTGCCCACCGCGTCAATGGTCAGCGAAGCAAACAAGAACGGCAGCATCGCGCCCAAAAACAAGCCGATGAACACGTCCAGGTTGGTGATGTCCAGATCCAGGCTACCGCCCTCGCGGATGATGGCCTGGTTGAAGGCGGCGAACAGCGCCAGCGCGGTCACCGCAGCCGAGCCGATGGCGAACCCCTTGGCCACCGCCGCGGTGGTGTTGCCCAGCGAGTCAAGCGAGTCGGTTACCTCCCTGACTTCAGGCGGCAGCTCCGACATCTCGGCGATCCCGCCGGCATTGTCGGCAATCGGGCCATAGGCATCCACCGCAACCACCACCCCGGTCGTGGCCAGCATGCCGATGGCCGAGATCGCGATGCCATAGATGCCGCCGCTGATGCCCCAGGGGTTGTCGGCCAACGCCATGTCCCCGGCCCACCAAGCCAGCCCCACCGCACCCATGATCAAAACCACCGAAGCGGCCACCGAAATCATCCCAGCCGAGATGCCCGACAGCACCACCGTGGCCGAGCCGGTCTCTGACTGGCGGGCGATGTTGCGTACCGGCGGGAAGTGGTCGCTTGTCCAGAACTCGGCCACCTTGCCGATGGCATAGCCCACCAAAATGCCGCACAGCACCGACACCGGCAGCGCCCATTCGGCGTCGCCGTCAAAAATCCGCCAGCCAGCCACGAACACTCCAGCCACGGTCAACAGCATGGCCACGGTGGTGCCCCGATGCAAAGCGCTGGACAGATCCTTGATTTTGGTGCTGGTGCCACTGCGAACCACCAAGGCACCCAGGATGGACGCCACCATGCCGCACAGCGCCACCACAAAGGGGAACAGCAAGAAGTCCTTGAAGTCGCCGCTGTCCAGGATTTCGGCAGTGCCAAAGCCAGCGGCGAACACCAGATAGGCCACCGGCGCGATCAAAGAGCCAGCATAGCTCTCGAACAGGTCGGCACCCATGCCGGCCACGTCGCCCACGTTGTCGCCCACATTGTCGGCGATGGTGGCGGGGTTGCGCGGGTCGTCCTCGGGGATGTCGGCCTCCACCTTGCCCACCAGGTCGGCGCCCACGTCGGCTGCCTTGGTGTAGATGCCGCCGCCGACACGGCTGAACAAGGCGATGGTGCTGGCGCCCAGACCGAAGGCGGTCACCACCTGGATGGCGTCGTCAATCTTGAGCCACTCAACGAACAACAGATAGGCCAGCGACAGCCCAAGCAGGCTCAGCCCGGCCACCGCAAAACCCATCACCGCGCCGCCCCGGAACGCCAGCGGCAAGGCGACCTGCGGGCCCTGCTGGGCGGCGTTGGCAGTGCGGGCGTTGGCCATGGTCGCCACCGTCATTCCGGCCCAGCCAGCCAGCGCCGATAGCACCGCGCCGCCCACATATGCCACCGCGCCCCACGGCCGGCCCCAGTCCAAGAACACCACGATCAGCACCACCATCAGCACCACGAAGCTGGCCACCCAAGTGTATTCCCGCTTGAGGAACGCCCGGCTGCCTTGCTGGATGGCGGTCATTATTTCGGTCATCTTGGGGCTGCCGGGGTCGGCCGCCTTGACGACCTTATAGAAATAAACCCCCAACGCCAGAGCCACCAGTGCGCTGGCCCCGGTCAGATATGGTACGAGATCCATGTTGTTGCCTTTCGGTTTGGTTTTGGTTTTGTTGCTTTGCTAAGTCTAGGTTGTCAGTCTAGTTGGATGGATTTTTGCTGAATAATATCTGCGCAAAAAACTGGCGCTGGCTGGCGGTAGGTGGGTAAAATGGAATGCGGTGAAAGAGGCGGGTCAAGGCAGCGAGGCAGGCAGCGAGGCGGGCCAGGGCGAGGCAAAGCCTAGCGAGGCAGAACCTAGCGAGACGAAACGTCAAATCAGGAAACAAATGCGGCAGCTGCGCCGAGAGCTGTCGGCCGACGAGTTGGCGCGGGCATCAGAGGCGACCTGCGGGCACCTGATTGAATACCTTTCTGGTGAAGATGGCAATAGAGTTTCTGTTATAGCCACATATGCCGCCGTTGACGGCGAGATTGACTTGTGCGACTTTGGTGCCTGGGCGCAGGCTCAGGGCAAGACTTTGGCGTTTCCTGTTTTGCGCGCACGGACGGGTGAGGCCGCTGCCCCTGAGCCCGCCGGCACCACCCTATACGACATGACCCTGCGCACCTGGGACCCAGCCACCGGCTTTGAGGTCGGCCACTTTGACATCTCCGAACCGGTCGGCGGTGCCGAGGTTGATTTTGCGGACTGCCAGCTGGTGCTGACTCCGGGAGTGGCATTCACCAAAGCCGGCGCGCGACTGGGCCGTGGCAAGGGATATTACGACCGGGCACTGTCGTTCCTGTCCGCCGCGCCTCGCCCGCCAGGCGCGTCCAGTCACGCAACCACCCGAGCCATCGGCATCTGCCACGAGTTCCAGGTGCTAAAGCAGCTGCCCACCACACCCACAGACATTTTCATGGACGCGCTGGCCGGCCCGTTCGGCATGGAATGGTGCGAACCAACCTGAACCCCAAACCAACCCAACCACCCCACCCCAAACCATGAACATAATCATCATCGGCGCAGGCGAAGTCGGCTCCCACATTGCCGAGCTGCTGTGCGAATATTCCCAAAGCAATGTGGCCGTCATAGAGAAAGACAAAGCCCGCTGCAAACGACTCGACAAAAACGAAAAACTGGATGTCCGGGTGGTGCGCGGCAATGGGGCCCACCCCGAGACACTGGAGAAAGCCGGCTTGTCCGAGGCCGACCTGCTGGTGGCAGTCACGCAGTCGGACGCAGTGAACCTGACTGCATGCATGCTGGGCAAGATGTTCGGCCCCGAAAACCAGAAGCGGGTGGTGCGCATCGAAGCCGCCCAACTCGACCAGGAGAGCAATCCCAGAGCCGCCCAGCTCATCGAGGAAGTGGGCGCCGATCTGGTGGTGGATCCGGACCGGGCCGTGGCCAAGGCCATCGAAGCGCGCCTGGAATTCGGCTATCCCGGAATCGCCGAATACGCCAGCATGGGAGACGGGGCGGTGGTGATGCTGGGCGCCCAGGTGCGCGAGGAGTCGGATCTGGTCGGCTCCAAACTTTCGGAGATCGGAGCGAAATACGGCGACCACTGGCCCTACATGATCGGAGCCATCTCACACAACGGAACCACAGACATCCCGCGCAGCGATGCCGTCATCGAAAAAGGGGACATCGTGCGCGTGGTCTGTCTGGCGGACAAGACCAAATTGTTCATTGACGATCTGGGCATCGAGGATTTCAAATTCAAGCGGGTGCTCATCATAGGCGGGGGCAGGACCGGGGAGATCCTGGCCAGCTCGCTGTCGCGCAAAGGTTACAAGGTTCGTCTGGTTGAACAAGACAAGGACAGGGCCGCCGAGCTGTCTGAACTCCTGCCCAAGAGCGTGAAGGTCTTTGAGGGCGATGCCACCGACAATGACTTCTTGGATTCCATATCCATTGACCGCCAGGATGTCGTGCTGGCGCTGACGGGCGATGACGACACCAACATTTTGGCCTGCCTGTATGCCCAGAACACCGGCGTCAAGGAATACATCACCCAGCTGCACCGCCTGAACCTAAAGCGAGTGGCCGAGACGCTGGACATAGACGTGGCGCCTTCCCCGCGCACCAGCTGCGCCGATGAAGTCCTGCGGTTCGTGCTGTCGCCGGACGACCAGCCCAACGGCCCAAACGGCGCCGGCCAGACGGATGAGCACGCAGCCGGGGTGCAGCAGGTGGCCACATTTTTGACCATGGACGTGGAGCTGTTGGAGTTCACGGTTGAGCCCAACAGCCCGGCGGCCGGCAAGGCCATGAAGGATGTGGGTTTCAAAGGGGAGCATCTGGTCGGGGCGGTGGTCCGGAGAGTCGAGGGCGAGGAAAATCCGCAAGTGAGCATTCCGAGGCGCAACTTTGTGCTGGAAGAAGACGACCACCTGGTGGTGTTCACCAAACACGAACACGCCGAAGAGGCCAGGGGCTACTTCAAAGCCTGCTGAGATGAGCACCCAACTGGGGCAAAAAACCGGCTTTTTCAGCAACTACTTCCTGCGCAGAGAGGAGCTGTATCGGGGGCTGCTGGGCAGATGCATCCTGTTGGCCGGTGTGATGATGGTGGCCAGCGGGCTGGTGGGCCTGCTTGACCCCGGCGGCACCGGCGTCGGCGCCGATGGCGACAACACCGACGCCCAGCTGGCCCTGGTGATCGGCGGCTGGATGTGTCTGGCCGGCGGCATTGGCACAAGGTTGCATTCGCTGCCCCGCTCACCCCGAAGGCGAGATGTGTTCGCCGCGGCCGGGCTGGCCTGGCTGGCGGTCATCGGGTTCTCGGTGCTGTTCTATATGCTGACCGAGAATTTTACCAAGCTGGACGACGCCCTGTTTGAGTCGGTCGCCGGTTTCGCCACCACCAATTTCAGCACCGTCAGCGACCCCTCGCAGCTCAGCTCCGCGGTTTTGGTTTGGCGGGCCGGCACCCAGTGGTTGGGCGGAGCGGGCGCGCTGTCGGTCTCACTGCTGCTGATACCCATGTTCGGTTCCTGGTCAGATGGCGGGCCCGACGCCGGCGCCTTGGACAAAGTCAAGCTGGCCAAATTCTGGGCCCGGGGCAGCGACTTCTCCAAATATTTCCGGATATACATTTTGGCGACCGCGGCACTGGCAGCCGGCTATTGGGCTTTCGGCATGGGAGGACTGGACGCCCTGAGCTACGCCTTTTCCACCATCTCCACCGGCGGTTTCGCCAACCACAGCCGGTCGCTGGCGCACTTCGGCTCGGTCGGCATCGAGTGGGTCGCCATCGCCGGCATGTTCGTGGCGGGCATCAACGGGCTTTTGCTGTTCAGGTCGCTGGGCGCGGTGTTGCGCGCCCCGTTGCGCGGATCACAGCGCGGATTGCAGAGCACCCTGCGCGGCGAATCCAACGCGCCCGAAGTGCTCTGGCGCTCGCTGGAATTCAAAATATATGCAGCTGTGGTCGCCGCCGCCAGCGTGGTCTGCTTCATCTGGGTCGACACGCCCGACCTCGGTCTCAGGCTGCGCGAGGTGCTGTTTGCGGTGACTTCGGCCGTCAGCACCACCGGGTTCAGGGTGGTCGACTGGGGAGACTGGAATGCCGGGCTGATGTTGCTGTTGCTCCTGCTGATTGCCACCGGGGCCATGGTCGGCTCCACTAGCGGAGGCTTCAAGATCCAGCGCGCCACCGAAGCGGCGCATTATCTGTGGAGCGAGATCTTTAAATACGTCGGCTCCGTCAGGGCCACCGCCAGGCACGATCTGGCCGACGAGGAGTCGCTGTCACGCATGCAGGCTTTCCAGATGGTGTATCTGTCGGCGGTGGCGGCCGGCGCGTTCGGGCTGGCGGTCTTCGGCAACGACCTGGTCACGTCCCTGTCGGGTTCGGTCAGCGCGCTGGCCACCATGGGCCCGGCGATGGGGGAGTTGGGCCCGCTCACGCAAGCCGATGTGCTGTCTCGCCCCGAGCGCGGACTGCTGGCTGTGCTGATGCTTTTGGGCCGTCTGTTCATCTATCCCGTGCTGATCATTTTCGGAACCCTGTTCACCAAGGCGCTTTCACTCAGGAGAAGGTGAGACGAATGACGCAACCACAGACCCTGCCGCCGTCCCAGTCCGCGCCGCCGCCAACCCAGCCGTCGCCCCTGACCCAGCAAATCCACAAACTTCTGGGGCCAGACCGCCCCAAACTTGAAAACCTGCTTGCCAGGACGCTGGGCATATCGCTGATGGCACTGGCGGCGGGCCTGCTGATTTCGCTGCTGGTGGAATGGGGCTCGACCAGCTCGCATGCCGAGGGGCCGCTGCTGGCCTCAACCGCTGCGTGCGCGGCCGCGGGCGGCGTGCTCGCCTTCTTCAGCAGGGAGCCAAAGAGCAACTCCAAAGTAACCATGTTCGCCACCGTGGCCTGGACTTGGCTGATCTGTTCGGTCGTGGGCGCGCTGCCGTATTTCTTGGATACGATGTCCTGGGACAATGCCCTGTTCGAATCCGTGTCTGGCTTTTCCTGCACGGGTTCCACCGTGATGGCCGACATCGAAGCGCACGGCCGCGGCATCCTGATGTGGCGCCAGATCACCCAGTGGTTCGGCGGCATGGGCATGGTGGTGCTGGCGCTGGTGGTGCTGAGCAGTCTGAGGGTGGGGGGCATGGAGTTGATGAGCGCTGAGGCCCCTGGTGATTCGGACCGATTGGCTCCCAGCGTGAGACGGACTGCCGGCTGGCTGTGGACGATATACGCTGGCCTGACCGCAGCCGTCGCCCTGGTGCTGTTCGCTGTCCCCGGAGCCGGACTGTATGACTCGGCGGCGCACTCGCTCACCATCGTTGCCACCGGCGGCTTCTCTCCCTATAATGCCTCCATCGGACACTTCGACTCATGGGCCATCGAGCTGGTGGTGGCGCTGGGTTTGCTTTTGTGCGCGGTCAGCTTCACCTTGCACCACAAGGCACTCAGCGGCATCGTCTCGCGCCGTGCCGGGGGCGGACCGCGCCGGGCCTGGGGCGTCTCGCGCCGTGCCATCTCCCGCCCCGACCTCTCCGGCTACCGCAAATCCGCCGACACAATGTTCTTCTTCAAGCTGGTCGGTGCAGTCGTGGCGCTGGCCATCGTGTTGAACGTGTTGCTGGGCGACGCCGGTTGGCTGGTGTCGGCGCGAGACAGCTTCTTCAACGTGGTCAGCTTGGCGACCAGCGGCGGCTTCGCCAACGTGCGCCCCGGGGATCCCGACGGCATCGGCGACTTCGCCCTGTGGGTGCCGTCCACCCAGCTGCTGCTTTTGGGAATAATGGTGGTGGGAGGCAACGTTGGCTCCACTTCCGGCGGGCTCAAGGCGTTTCGGGGTCGCATCGCCGCGCTCCACATCTGGCGCAATGTCCGACAGACCATCCAGCCGGGCCTGGTGCTGCCCATCCGCTCAACCGATGCGGTCATCCCCGAAGATACGGTCAGACGGGTGCTGGGCTTCACCACGTTGTATGTGCTGTTGCTGGGCGCCGGCTCGATTCTGGTGGCGCTGTTGGGAGCGGATCTGCTGACCAGCTTGAGCGGAACGCTGAGCGCCATGTCCAACATGGGCCCGGCGCTGGGCGAGGCCGGCCCGACCTCGAATTTTTTGGTGTTTTCACGCCCCGCCCGGCTGGTGCTGGCGGCTTTCATGCTGATCGGACGACTGGAGATAATGGCGATCTTGTTTATGTTCACGCCTGCCTATAGGTTCCTGCTGGGCGAACGCAGCCGCTAGCTTCGGCTCGGCCCGTTGCGCCCGCCTGCCTGGCCGCGGCCTGTTGCGCCCCGCCTGCCCCGCCGCGGCCCGCCATCCGACTTGATTTTTTGCGTTTTGGCGGGTAACCTTATAATTCGCCAATATTTGAAGAATTATGAGTCAAAAGCCTGCCGACATAGCAACCAAAGCACCGCCTGCCGCGCCAGTGTCCCATCCGCCCGCCGCGCCGAAGCTGGCCGACCCCGACGCGCCCGGGACGTCTCACTCCGCCGCGCTCGCGCCGGCCGCGCTTCCGCCTGACGCGCAGGGGCTGTATCACCCCAGTCTGGAACACGATGCCTGCGGCGTGGGGTTCATGGTGGACATGCACGGCCGCGCCACCCGAGAGCTGGTCAGCAACGCCTTGGGATCGCTGTGCAACCTGGAGCACCGCGGGGCGCTGGGTGCCGAGGCCAACACCGGCGACGGCGCGGGCATCCTCATTCAGGTGCCAGACGAATTCTTCCGCGAGGTGGTGGATTTCGAGCTGCCCCCTGCCCGCCACTACGCCACCGGCATCGCTTTTTTGCCCCAGAGCCAGTCCGCGGCCAAGCAAGCCAAAGCCGAAGTTGAGCGCATCGCCGTCTCCGAGAATCTGCAGGTTCTGGGCTGGCGCGACATCCCCTATGACAGCTCCATGCTGGGTGCCGGTGCGCTCAGAACCATGCCCCGCTTCGCCCAGATTTTCGTGTCCAGCGCGGGCCCGGACGGACAGCTGCTGAGCGGGCTGGATCTGGATCGCCGGGTGTATATGTGTCGCCGCCGCTGCAAGCTGGAGATAACGACCAATATGTTGGAGCCGGACGACGGTGCGGGCGCGGGCACCGCGGCGGACGACGGCGCCGCGGCGGCCGAGGGGGGCGAAACCAAAGCCATGGGCTCCATGGGCGCCGTCCACGAGGGCGTGTATTTCCCCAGCTTCTCTTCGCGCACCTTCGTCTATAAAGGCATGTTCGTCACCCCCCAGCTGGCCGACTTCTACCCCGACCTAAAGGACGACCGCGTAAAAAGCGCGCTGGCCCTGATCCACAGTCGCTTCTCCACCAACACCTTCCCCACCTGGCCGCTGGCGCACCCCTACCGCTTCATCGCGCACAACGGCGAAATCAACACCGTCCAGGGCAACCAGAACTGGATGCGCGCCCGCGAAGCCCTGCTGTCCACCCCCCACCTGGAAGGCGACCTGGCCCGCATATTCCCCATCTGCACGCCGGAGTTCTCCGACACGGCCCGCTTTGACGAATGCCTGGAACTTTTGTGCCTGGGCGGATATTCGCTGCAGGAGGCCGTTTTGATGATGATCCCCGAACCCTGGGAGAACCACGAGTCAATGCCGGCCGACCAAAAGGCGTTCTATCGCTATCACGCCTCGCTGATGGAGCCCTGGGACGGCCCCGCTTCCATCGCCTTCACCGACGGCGACGTCATCGGCGCGGTGCTGGATCGCAACGGCCTGCGCCCGAGCCGCTATTGGGTGACCCGCGACGGACTGGTGATCATGGCATCGGAGGTGGGCGTGATGGACGTGCCACAGTCGGAGGTGGTGGAGAAGGGACGACTGCAGCCGGGGCGGATGTTCTTTGTGGACACCAAGGAGGGACGCATTGTCCGAGACGACGAGATCAAGACCAAGCTGGCGTCGGCTCGTCCGTATCAGAAGTGGCTGGACGACCACCAGATCGAGCTGGACGACATCCCGGAGCTGGCCGACGGCGAGAGCACCCGCGCCAGCAACGGCGCCGGCACCCCCAAGGAACTGCTCACCCAACAGCTCGTCTTCGGCTACACCCACGAAGAGCTCAAAATGCTGATCGCCCCCATGGCCCTGGACGGCAAGGAAGCGGTCGGCTCCATGGGCACCGACACCCCCATCGCCGTGCTGTCCAGCCGCCCCCGCCTGCTGTTCGACTATTTCCAGCAGCTGTTCGCCCAGGTCACAAACCCGCCGCTGGACGCCATCCGCGAAGAGATCGTCACCGCCACCTTCGGCTGGCTGGGACCCGAAGGCAACCTGCTGGATCCCCAGCCCGAATCCTGCCAGCAGATAATGCTCAAGCACAGCGTCATCACCAACCGCGAGCTCAAGCGCCTGCTGCGGGTCAACGACCACGACCCCCGCTTCGTGGCCGCCACCATACCGTGTCTGTATCACGTGGAGAATCAGGGCGCCGGACTGCGCGCCGCCATCAAGGAGCTGCGCGAGCGCGCCGATGCGGTCATCGCCCAGGGCGCCAACATCATCGTTCTGTCCGACCAGGGCGCCGACCCCGACATGGCCCCCATCCCGTCGCTGCTGGCCACCAGCGCGGTGCATCACCATCTGGTCAAAAACAAGACCCGCACCAAGGTCGGCATCGTGGCCCAGGCCGGCGACGCCCGCGAAGTCCACCACATCTGTTTGCTTTTGGGCAACGGCGCCACGGTGGTCAACCCGTATCTGGCGTTTGACACCATTGACGAGATGATTGCCGACGGGCTCTGCGGCTTCGGCCCCGGCAGCGACCGCGGCCCCGCCCACGACAACCCGGCCGCCCACGACCGCCACGCCGCCCACGAGAATTTCGTCAAGGCCTGCGACAAGGGCGTGCTCAAGGTCATGTCCAAGATGGGCATCTCCACCGTGCGCTCATATGTCGGCGCGCAGATCTTTGAAGCCATCGGCCTGGGACGACAGCTGGTGCACGAATGCTTCACCGGCACGCACAGCCGGCTGGGCGGCATCGGCTATCACCAGATCGCCCGGGAAATAGAGAAGCGACACCGCACCGCGTTCGCCGCCAACCCCACCGAGCGCGCCCACCGCGAGCTCGACAGCGGCGGGGAATACCAATGGCGCCGCGAAGGCGAATACCACCTGTTCAACCCCGAGACCGTGTTCCGTCTGCAGCACTCCACCCGCAGCGGCCGCTACGACATATTCAAGCAATACACCCAGGCGGTGGACGAACAATCCCGCCAGCTGGCCACCTTGCGCGGCCTGTTCCGTCTGCGCACCGAAGACCGCCAGCCGATCGACCTCTCCGAGGTGGAGCCGGCCGCAGAGATCGTCAAGCGCTTCTCCACCGGCGCGATGTCGTATGGCTCCATCTCAGCTGAGGCGCACGAGACCCTGGCCATCGCCATGAACCGTCTAGGCGCCAAGTCCAACACCGGCGAAGGCGGCGAGGATCCCAAACGCTACACCCCCGACCCCAACGGCGACTCGCGCCGCAGCGCCATCAAGCAGGTCGCCTCGGGCCGCTTCGGCGTGACCAGCCAGTATCTCACCGAAGCCGACGACCTGCAGATCAAGATGGCCCAGGGCGCCAAGCCAGGTGAGGGCGGACAGCTGCCCGGCCACAAGGTCTGGCCCTGGATCGCGCAGACCCGCCACTCCACCCCCGGCGTGGGCCTGATCTCGCCGCCCCCGCACCACGACATCTATTCCATCGAGGATCTGGCCCAGCTGATCCACGACCTGAAGAACTCCAACCCCGCCGCCCGGGTGCATGTCAAGCTGGTGTCGGAGATCGGGGTGGGCACGGTGGCGGCTGGCGTATCCAAGGCGCACGGCGATGTGGTGCTGATCTCGGGGCACGACGGCGGCACGGGAGCCTCCCCGCTGACTTCCATCAAGCACGCCGGCACGCCCTGGGAGCTGGGCCTGGCCGAGACGCAGCAGACGCTGTTGCTCAACAACCTGCGCGACCGCATCGTGGTGCAGACCGACGGCCAGCTAAAGACCGGGCGCGACGTCATGGTGGCCGCGCTGCTGGGTGCCGAGGAGTTCGGTTTCGCCACCGCCCCGCTGGTGGTGTCGGGCTGCGTGATGATGCGGGTGTGCCATCTCGACACCTGTCCCGTCGGCATCGCCACGCAGAACCCCGAGCTGCGCAAGAAGTTCACCGGGCGCCCCGAGTTCGTGGTCAACTTCATGGAGTTCATCGCCGAGGAGGTGCGCGAATATCTGGCGCAGCTGGGCTTTGCGACGCTGAACGAGGCGATCGGCCAGGTGCAGCTTTTGGACACCGATGACGCCATCGCGCACTACAAAGCCGAAGGGCTGGATTTGACCCCCGTCTTCTATAGCCCGCCGCTCGAGCCGGGCGCGGTCAGATACTGCAACCAGCCCCAGGATCACGGGCTCGACAAAGCCCTGGACAACCAGCTGATCGAGCTGTCCAGCCAGGCCCTGAGCGACTGCACGCCGGTCAAGTTCAAGGTGCCCATCCGCAACGTGAACCGCACGGTCGGCACCATGCTGGGCCATCGGGTTACCACCTTGTGGGGCGCCGAGGGGCTGGCCGACGACACCATCGACATCACCCTGGAAGGCTCGGCCGGCCAGAGCTTCGGCGCGTTCTTGCCCCGGGGCGTGACCCTGCGGCTGATCGGCGACAGCAACGACTATTGCGGCAAGGGCCTGTCGGGCGGGCGCATCATCGTGCGGCCCAGCCACGACGCCGGCTTTGTGGCCGAGGAGAACATCATCGCCGGCAACGTCATCGGCTATGGCGCCACCGGCGGCGAGATGTTTTTGCGCGGCATGGTGGGCGAGCGGTTCTGCGTGCGCAACTCCGGGGCGATCGCGGTGGTGGAGGGGGTGGGCGACCATGGCTGTGAATACATGACCGGCGGGCGGGCGGTGATCCTGGGGCCCACGGGACGCAACTTCGGTGCCGGCATGTCGGGCGGCATCGCCTATGTGCTGGATACCGACGGGCAGTTCGCCACCCGGGTCAACGCCGAGATGGTTGATCTGGAAGGTTTGGACGCGGACGACATCGACTGGCTGTATGACCGCATCGACCGCCACTTGCTGGAGACCGACTCGGATGTGGCCGCCCGGATTCTGGCCAACTGGAGCCGGGCGCAGGCGAGGTTTTTGAAGGTCATGCCGACCGACTACAAGCGCGTGCTGGAGGCCACCCGTCAAGCCGAGCAGACCGGAGCCGACGTGGACGAAGCCATCATGGCGGCCAGCAGCGGCTGAGGCGGACTGGGTTAGGGCGGCGCAAGCGCGATGGGCGACATCAAAGGTTTCATGAAGCACCCGCGGGAGCTGCCGCAGTCCCGTCAGGTCGAACAGCGCTTGGGCGACTGGCAGGAGGTATACGAACCCTTCCCCCGCGACAAGCTCAAGGTGCAGGCGTCGCGCTGCATGGACTGCGGCATCCCGTTCTGCAACAACGGCTGTCCGCTGGGCAACCTCATCCCCGAGTGGAACGACCTGGTCCACAACGACCATTTCCGCGAAGCCATCGAGCGTCTGCACGCCACCAACAACTTCCCCGAGTTCACCGGGCGGCTGTGTCCGGCGCCGTGCGAGGCTGCGTGTGTGCTGGGCATCAACGAGGATCCGGTGACCATCAAGCAGGTGGAGGTGGAGATAATCGACCGGGCCTGGGAGCAGGGCTGGGTCAGGCCGCAGCCGCCCACCGAGCAAACCGGCATGAAGGTGGCGGTGGTGGGTTCGGGCCCGGCAGGTCTGGCCGCCGCCCAGCAGCTCACCCGCGCCGGCCACGAGGTGACCTGCTATGAGCGCGCCGACCGGCTGGGCGGGCTGTTGCGCTATGGCATCCCCGAGTTCAAGATGGAGAAGCGACACCTGGATCGGCGCCTGGAGCAGATGGAAGCCGAAGGCACCCGCTTTGAGGTCAACGTGGATGTGGGTGTGGATCTGACGGCCGAGGATCTGCGGGCCGGCCACGATGCGGTGGTGCTGGCCGGGGGTGCGACCGCCTGGCGCGAGCTCGATATTGCGGGGCGCGAGCTGTCGGGGATATATCAGGCCATGGAGTTCTTGCCGCTGGCCAACCAGGTGCAGCAAGGTGACCTGTCGGAGCATCCGTATTCGGCCCAGGGCAAGCGGGTGATCATCATCGGCGGCGGCGACACCGGAGCGGACTGTCTGGGCACTGTCCATCGCCATGGTTGTGCTTCGGTGCACCAGTTCGAGATCATGCCCCAGCCGCCCGACCAGCGCCCCGACGCCAACCCGTGGCCCACCTGGCCCTTTATATATAGGACCTCATCGGCGCACCAGGAGGGCGGGGAGCGGGTGTTCGCCATCAACACCACCGAGTTCGTGGGGGATGATGAGGGCCGCGGTGATGACGCTGGCCGCGGCGACGGGCCGGGCCGGCTGCGGGCTTTGCGGACGGTTGAGGTTGAACAGCGCTTTGAGGACGGACGCATGAGCTTTGAGCCGGTCGAGGGCAGCGAACGGGAGTGGGAAGCCGACATCGTGCTGTTGGCCATGGGGTTCGTGGGGCCCGAGCGTGGCCGGCTGCTGGAAGATCTGGGGGTGGAGTTTTCCGAGCGTGGCAATGTCGCCCGGGACGACACCTGGATGACCAACCAGAACGGGGTGTTCGTCTGTGGCGATATGGGCCGGGGGCAAAGTTTGATTGTCTGGGCCATTGCCGAAGGGCGGTCGTGTGCCGCCTGGGTGGATCGCTGGCTGATGGGGGAGTCGCTGCTGCCCCACGTGGTGTCGCCCAACTCGGCGCCGCTGAGCTAATTGGCTGGCCGCGCCGCGCCGCCGGCCGCGCTAATCGGCTGTCAGCCACCTCACCGCTGCCTCGATGCAGCCGAACTGCTTGGGCGTGGCGAAATGATCCACCCCCGGCAAAATCAGCTGCTCGCTGTTGGGCAGCGCCCGGGTCAGCGGTTCGGCCGGGCCGGCAAAGTCCTGATCGCCCAGGATCACCAACGTCTTTGCCGTGACGGATTCCAGATCGACTGGCGACAGGGGAGCGCGCGGCTGGCTCAAAAAAGCCAGCAAGGCGTCGCGGTCAACTTCGGGCGAGTCAGCCAGGTGCGAGAAGTGCTGTGCCGTCGGGTTGTCCGGGTCGGGCTGGCCGGCGATGGCCTGGCGTATCATCTGGCCGTGCTGCGGGTCGGGTTCGAACACGTTGTTGCCCACGCCCATCAGTACCAGCCGTCGGAAGCGGTCGGGGTGGGTGCAGGCCAGGTTCAGCAGCAGCTGGGCTCCCAGCGAAAAGCCGATGGCATCAACCGGCTCGGGTTGCGTTGGCGTGGCCCCGGGCTCGGCCTCGGGCGCCGACGCGGCCTCGGGCGCGGGCGGGAACTGCCCCAGCACCCACTCGGGCAGGTTGGCGTATGCCTGCGGGTCGGTCGGCTTGTCGGCGCTGCCGTGACCCAAAATGTCGATGGGCCAGCATTGCCGTCCCTCGTCCGACAAAATATCCAGCCAGCCGGTGTCGCGCCAGGTGCGATCGGAGGAAGTCGCAAAGCCGTGCAGCAGGACTATCTGCGGGGCGTCCATTGGTCGGTCTCCTGCAGCACCTGCTTCAGCAGGCTGGGCCGGTCTGTCATTATTCCGTCCACGCCCAGCGCCAGCAGCTCGCGCATTTCGGTTGCCTGATTGACCGTCCACACATGCACCTGACAGCCGTGCGAGTGGACGGCTTCCACGAAGGCGGCATCCACCAGCCGCCAGCCGTGTATGGTGGCCGGCACTTGCACGCAGCCGAGGGTGCGTTGGCTGGGCGGGCCGGGTTCGCGCGCTGGGTTGGGTTCGCGCGCTGGCACCGGTTCGCGCGCTGCCGACCGCGCCAGCCGCACAGCTTCCAACTTGAACCGGGCGATCCTGGTCTGCGGCTCAGCCGTGCAATAGCGTCCCTCCAGCAGCCGTCCGATCCGGCGCATCCGTCGGTCAGAGAACGTGCTCACGCAAACTCGCTGCGAGCAGTCCTGTCGGCGCAACAGCTCCACCAGCGGCCGCACCGCCGCGGGATGTTTGGGGTCGATGTTGAGGCGCACGCCGGGCCATGCGTCCAGCACCTCTTCCAGCCGACAGACCGGCTCCAGACCGGAAATCCTGGCGCGCCTGATCTGCTCCCAGTCCAGCTGGCCGATCGCGCCGGTGCCGTCGGTCAGCGTGTCCAGCGTGGGGTCGTGATACACCGCCAGCACCCCGTCCCGGCTGGCGCGCACGTCAAGCTCCAGATATTCATATCCCAGATCCACCGCCGCCCCGAACGCGGCCATGGAATTCTGCGGGGCCTCCAGCGCTCCGCCGCGGTGCGCGATGGCCAGGGTGGTGTGGCAGTCGAGGTAGTCCCAGCCTGTGTGGTTCATGGGGGCGGGGCCCGAAGCTCAGGCCAGCGAGATCAGGGTCAGCCCGTCGGCGATCGGCAAGACGACCTGGGCAACTCTGGGGTCGGCCGCCACGTGGCGGTTGAAGTCCCGCAGCGCCTGGGTGTCGGACGAGACGTCATCGGCATCAATCACCCGTCCGCTCCACAGCACGTTGTCCACCGCGATGACACCTTTGCGGCTCAGCCGTGGCACCAGGGCTTCGTAATATTCGACATAGGATCCCTTGTCGGCATCGATGAAGGCGAAGTCCACCTGCGCGGCTGCGTCCGTCCCAGAATTCGCCCAGGCGTCCAGCCCGGCCAGCGTCTCAACCGCCGGCGCCAGCACCAGATCGATCCTGTCCGACACGCCCGCCCGCTCCCAGAATTCGCGCGCCACGTCAGTCCATTCCCGGCTGATGTCGCAGCACAGCAACCGCCCGCCAGCCGGCAGCCCCCGCGCAATCCAGATGGCCGAATAGCCGGTGAAGGTGCCGATCTCCACCGCCAGCTTCGGCTCAAGCGCGCGCACCAGCCACCACAAAAACGCGCCCTGCTCGGCCGAGATCTGCATGCGAGCGATGTCGCCCAGCGCGTGCGTCCGGCGGGTCAGCTCGGCCAGCACTTCGTCGGGCGGGGTGCCGTGGGCGACGGCGTAGTCGCAGAGCTGGGGCGTCAGCGGGAGTATTTTGGAAAATCCGTCATTTTGGGGCTCAGCCATTAATCTGATTATATGACACAACGACCCAGCGCGCCCGCCCACGCAGTTGTCCGCGCAGTTGTCCGCGCTCTCGCCGCCAGCCATGCGTAAGACCAAAATAATCGCCACCATCGGCCCGGCCAGCGACGACCCGGCCGTGCTGACCGACATGATGAACAGCGGACTGGACGTGGCCCGCCTCAGCCTGGCCCACGACAGCGTCGAGCGGGTGCTGGAGCGCTTCCGCCTGATACGCAAACTCAGCCAAAAAGCCGGCCGCAACGTGGGCATTCTAATTGACCTGCCCGGCCCCAAGATCCGAGCCGCTGCCTTCGCCGACGGCGGCGTGTTCGTGGAGCCCGGCCACAAGATGACCCTGGTGCCCGGCACAGACGTCAGCACCGCCCAAGTCATGCAGGTGGGCTATGAACCCCTGCTGCAAGACGTCAAGGCCGGCGACACCCTGGCAGTGGGCGACGGCACGGTCCAGCTGAATGTGGCCGAGGCCGGCGCCAGCGGGCTCCAGGCGGTGGTCACGCACGGCGGCAATCTGGTGGGCCGACCCGGAGTCCACATTCCCAGCGACCGCCTCAGCCTGTCCTCGCCCACCGACGAAGACCTGCGCCAGCTCGAGGCGTTCCTGGAGGAGGGGGTGGAGTTGGTGGCGGTGTCGTTCGTGCGCACCGGCGATGATGTGCGGCGGCTGGGCACGCTGGCTCCGCCCGAGGGCCCGCTGGTCATCTCCAAGATCGAAACCCGGGCGGCCGTGGAGAATCTGGACGGCATCATCGACGCTTCGGGGGGAATAATGGTGGCCCGCGGCGACCTGGGAGTGGAGTTCCCCATCGAGCAGGTGCCGGTGCTGCAAAAGCGCATCATACGCCAATGCATCGCCAAGGGCTTGCCGGTCATCACCGCCACGCAGATGCTGGAGTCGATGATCACCTCGGCCTATCCCACCCGCGCCGAAGCCTCCGATGTGGCCAACGCCGTGTTTGACGGCACCAGCGCGGTCATGCTGTCGGCCGAGACCGCCATCGGCCACGACCCGGTGCGCGTGGTCGCCACCATGTCCCGGATCACCGACCAGGCCGACGCCGCCTTCGACGACAAATCCTGGGGGCGACTGATCGAGGAGGTGCATCTGTCGGACGCGCCCAACCAGCAACGGTCCATCACCGACGCCATCACCATGGCCGCCTGGCGGGTGGCCTCGGAGAAGTCGCTGGCCGCGCTGCTGTGCATCTCGGGTTCGGGCCTGACCGTGCGGTCGATGGCGAGGTTCCGTCCGCAGTGTCCGATCCTGGGGTTCTGCACCAACCCGCGGGTGGTCAAGCAGCTGGCGCTGAGCTGGGGGGTGGATGTGTTCGAGAGCAGCCCGGCGGAGAGCTATGAGGAGCGGGTGCGCGAAGCCATCGCCATCGCCACCGAGCGGGGCGTCATCAAGACGGGCGATGTGGTCGGAGTGCTGGCCGGGTTGTCGCGCAGCGCGCGGGTGACCGATGTGCTGCGGCTGGTTACCGTCAAGTGACCGATGCACCGTGGCTGGTTGCCGTAAAATGGACATATGACTGACGCCTCCGCCGCGGGCGAAACTGCCGCCGACTCTGCCAACTCGTCCGACTCACCTGTCTCTCCCGTCAACCTTTCCACCGCGGGCCCGGGCGAGACGGTGCTGGATCCCGAACCCGCCGTGGCCTACAGCACGCTCAAGGAGGCGCTCAACCTGAAGGGCGCCAAGCGGCACACTGCCATCTCCGCCATCGTCTATCGCTGGCCGGGTTTTTTGGACGGCTGGGCGCACCTGGGCGAATGCGCACGGGACGACATGGAAGCCTACGCCTCCTTCAGGGTGGGCTATCACCGGGGGCTTGACCGACTGAGGCAGAACGGCTGGCGGGGCTCGGGTTTCGTCCGTTGGTCGCACCAGGAGAACCGAGGGTTTTTGCGTTCGCTGGAGGGGTTGCGCCGCACCGCCGAGAAGATCGGCGAGGTCAAGGAAGCCAGACGCTGCGCCGACTTTTTGAAGCAGTTGGATCCCAGCTGGAGCCCGGCCAACCTGAAGCACTCCGACTAGCCGCAGTTTGCGCGCTCTGACCGCCTCGGCACTTTCCGACAAACTCGCCGCCGCCCCTCGCCCGCCGCCGCCCCTTCGCCCGCCAAGATGCCATGAAATTTCTGGGGGCTATGCTGGCGGGAGGTGCGAGCTCCCGCTTTGGTGCCGACAAATCGCTGGCGCTGTTCGGGGGCGGGCCGAAGACGGCGGGCAAGCCGCTGGCGGAAATCGTATTTGTGGCGTTGGCCGGTGTCGGGTCAAAAAGGATATGGAGCGTGGGGGGCGATGTGGCGCGGTTGTCTGAGATAGGTTTTTTCGCGATGGCAGACGACTATCCCGCCCAGGGGCCGCTGGGTGGCATCGTCACGGCTCTGCGCCACGCCAACGAGTTTGTAGCCTCGCAGGGTGCCGGGTCTCAGCATGCCATATTCATCCTGGCATGCGACTTGCCGTGGGTCAACACAGGCACTTTGGGTGAGTTGATGACAGTGATGTTGCGAGAGCCGCGCCCGCGCCCGGACACGAACCAACGCCCGGTCACGAGCCCGCGCCCGGTCACGAATCCGCGCCCTCAGGTCGTGTTCCCGCTGGATGAGCAGCAGCGGGTCCAGTATCTGCACGGACTCTGGCGACTAGACACCTATCCGGCCTTGCGTCAAGCCTTTGAGGATGGCCAGCGGTCGGTGGCAGGCGGACTGGAATATCTGGATCAGGATTGTGTCTTTACTCGGCAGGTGACCTATCCCAGCACGCTGGCCGATGCCAACACGCCCGAGGACTTGGTGGGCAGGTAGCGGCTTGCTGTCGTCCCGCCGCCGCGCCGACCATTGTCCCGCCGCGCCGACCATTGTCCCGCTGTCCCGTCTCGCCACCCGTGTCCCGTCCCTCCGTCCAATTCTCACATCCCGCGAAAAGGTTGCGGCAAAATGCATATGATGTGCTATAATGCAAAAAGGCAATTTTTAACAGACACACAACTTAGCACACACGCAGATTGAAACAGTAGGGAGGCCCGATGGTGAAAAAAGGACGACATCGTCGCTATGAGGAAGCTAGAGCAATGAAGCAATCCGGGGACAATTTCGACTTGCTGTTTCAGGAAGTTGAAACGCCCTGCCCGGAGTGCGAGGCCCTCCCGGGACAAGACCACAAGACTTGGTGCGCCGCACCAGGCAGTGCTGACTAAAAGCGCGAGACAGACAAAACTATGACAGCAAACGAAACCCAATACGCAGTCGTCAAGACCGGCGGCAAGCAATACAAAGTCGCGCCCGGGCAAATCCTGGACGTGGAGCTGCTGGGCGAGGACGGCTCCGAAGTCAAGCTGCAGCCGGTGCTGCTGGTGGACGGCAAGGACATCCTGGCCACGCCCGCCGAGCTGAAGAAGGTCAGCGTGACGGCCACCATAAAGGAGCAGGTCAAGGCGCCCAAGATCACTGGCTTCACCTATAAGTCAAAGTCCAACCAGCGCCGGCGTTGGGGGCACCGCCAGCGTCTGTCGCGCATTCAGATCAACGACATTTCCCGGGGCTAGCAACCAGCTTCCGACCCCACCCACTCACCACACAGAAAGGCACAACACCATGTCCAAGACAAAAGGCGGCGGCTCAACCAAGAACGGCCGCGATTCAGCAGCCAAGCGGCTGGGCGTAAAGCGCTATGGCGGAGCGACGGTCTCGGCCGGCTCCATTTTGGTGCGACAGCGAGGCACCCGCATCCACCCGGGCGAAAATGTCGGGCGTGGCGGCGACGACACCCTCTATGCCAAGGTCAGCGGGCAAGTCCACTACACCTCCAGGCGAGGCCGTAAGCTGGTGGACGTGGTTCCCGCGCCCTAGCAAACCTGCTGCGCGCCCCCAACCCCGCCGCGCACCCCGAACCTAAAGCCAGGCCTCGGCCCACTCCGCGGCCAACGCCAGCATCTCGTCCACCCGCCGGGCGATTTCCTCCACGTCCTGACTGGCAGCCACCCCCCCGCCCGCGCCGGCCAGACGTCGGGCATAGGCACCCTCCACGATGGACGCCTGCTTCCACCACGAAAAAATCTGGTAATAGCCCAGGTCGCCCAGGTCAAAACCGCTGCGCTCCTCATACAGCCGCCGATACTCCTCGCGCCGCACAAAGGCCGGGCAAAAGGTCGGCGGGTCGGGCAGAAAAGTCAGCTGGTCGGACGGGTCGCCCCAGTATTGCAGCGACCAGACGAAATCGGCGATCGGGTCGCCCGTGGTGCACAGCTCCCAGTCCAGCACCGCCACAATCCGGTGGTCGGCACCCAGCACGCAGTTGTCGAAGCGATAGTCCCCGTGCGCCAGGGCCGGGCGCGCCCGCTCGGTCGGCATCCGGTCTGACAGCAGCCGGTGCAGCTCCTCGTGCCGCGGCGGCTCCCGCACGCCACCCTCGACCACCTGGCGGCGCCAGCGCTTGAGTTGCCGTCCCACATAGTTGTCGTGGCGCCCCAGATCCGACAGGCCGGCCGCCTCCAGATCCAGGGTGTGCATGGCGACCTGTATGTCCACCAGCGATTGCGTGGCTGCCATTGCTTGCGCGGGCGACAGATGTGCGGCGGAGGTGCGGTCGCGCAGGATGAGGCCGTCCACGAAACTCATCGCATAGAACGGCGCGCCGATCAGCTCGGGGTCGTCGCAAAAAGCCAGACAGTGCGGGACGGGCACAGGCGGGCGGCCGGCTCCGGCTCCGGCTTCGGCTTCGGCTTCGGTCTCGCCTCCATCCCCGTTCCCGACTCCGCCCCCGGCGCCGTATTCCCCCAGCGCCGACATAATCCGCCACTCACGCGCCATGTCGTGCGCGGTCGCCAAAGTGTGCGCCATGGGCGGGCGGCGCAACGCCCATCGGTTCGAGTCGGCGTCGCTCACGCGATAGGTCAGGTTGGATCCGCCTGCGGCAACCAGCTCGTATCTCAGCGGGGGCGAAACGGGCCCGGGCAGGTTCTGCGCCAGCCATTCCGAGAGCTGCGTGGGATCGCCGCGGCCGTCCGGGGTGTCGGTTGCCAGCAGGGGAGCGGGTTGGTCGGGGTCGGGCATTGCGGTCATTGGGCGAGGTGGGGTGAATGAAAAACGCAGGCGAGCAGGGTAATATAGATAATAGAGCCAAAGCAAACAGCAGAGCAATGACCAGGAGGTGAAACCATGAACCCGACAATCAATCTGGAGACCTACGACTCGCCGGTGGGCAAGTTGCTGGTGGCCTGCTCGGATGCGGGCCTGGTGGGTCTGTCGTATATGAGGGACGACAATGGTGCTGTGGTCAACGGCGCAGCCCCGTCCGCTCCCTCCGACCTGCCTCGCGCATTCCACGCCAAATACGGCACCGCGCCAGCCCGCCACGCCATCTCACCCGACCAACTCAGCGCAAAGCCCAGCCCCATGACCGAACACGTCAAGCAGCAGCTGGATCGCTATTTTTCCGGCCAGCTCCAGCGCTGGGATCTGAAGCTGGACTGGCAGCTGTCGCACGGCTTCCGTCAGTCCGCACTGCGCCAGGCATGGGAGATTCCCTATGGCGCCACCCGCTCCTATGGCGAGCTCGCAGCCCTGGCAGGCAACCCCAAGGCAGCCCGGGCGGTCGGCACGGCCATGGCGCAAAATCCAATTGCCATCGTGGTTCCGTGCCATCGGGTGGTGCGCAGCGGAGGCGAGATCGGCAACTACGGCGGGGGCAGCAACGCTAAGCGTTGGCTGCTGGACATGGAGCAGACAGGCGCAAAAGCGGGCTGAGGCTGGGCGGGCTGAGGCTGGGCCGGTTGAGCGGAAGTTGGCGGGAGTTCGCCAGAGGCAAAAGCTCCACAAAAGTGTTGCCAAGTTCGGTTTGACTAT
>CAZERQ010000130.1:0-13569 GCA_964514465.1 uncultured Acidimicrobiales bacterium | reverse complement strand
GGCGGAGTTGCTGCGCAGCATCGTGTCGGACAAGTTGGGGATCTTGCTGGTGGAGCACGACATGAATATTGTGATGAGCGTGAGCTCGGAGATCTACGTGCTGGACTTCGGGCTCATCATCGCCCACGGGGATCCCCAGTCGATCCAGAGCGATGCCAGAGTCCGCTCGGCCTATCTGGGTTCGCACTGAGGTACGCCGGCCATGACTTCGTCCGCGACCTCGTCCGCCCCGACCCCGTCCGCAACCGCGACCTCGGCCGCCGCGACCCCGTCCGCAACTCCCGCTGCGACCTCGTCCGCAACCGCGACCCCGTCCGCCCCGACCCCGTCCGCAACTTCCCCCGCGCTGCTGGAACTGATCAGCATCCGGGCGGGCTATGGCACCATTGACGTGCTGCACGGCGTCAATCTCGGAGTCAAGCCGGGGCAGGTGATGGCGCTGCTGGGGCCCAACGGCGCGGGCAAGTCCACCACTTTGGGCGTGGCCAGCGGGCAGATTGTGCCGTCGGCCGGCAGCCTGATGCTGATGGGCAAGGAGGTCACGGGGACGCCGGCGGCGCAGTTGGCCAAGGCAGGTGTCTGTCTGATTCCGGAGGGACGGGGGATTTTCCCGAACCTATCGGTGCTTGAGAATTTGCGGATGATCACCTTCACCGGGGCGTCGTTTGCCGACATCACCCAGCGGGCGTTCGACCAGTTCCCGCGCCTGGCCGAGCGGCGCAAGCAGATGGCTGGGACGCTGTCGGGCGGCGAGCAGCAGATGCTGGCCATGTCTCGGGCACTGGCGAGCGACCCAGCGGTGCTAATGCTGGACGAGCTGTCGATGGGGCTGGCGCCGATCATCGTTGAGGAGCTCTATGAGCAGGTGGGGCAGCTGGCCCGGTCGGGTTTGTCGATTCTGATTGTGGAGCAGTTTGCGCAGGCTGTGCTAGGGGTGGCTGACGAGGCTGCTATTATGGCGGGAGGTGTCATCCAGCGCATCGGCCAGCCGCAAGACATTGCCGAGGAGCTGACCGAGGTCTATCTTGGCATCACCTGATTTTTTGCCGAGCCCAACCCAACCCAATCCAACCACGAGGTAACCACCATGAACCAGACGAATAATTCCGCCACCGCAACTTCCGCCAGCAGCTCGGCTCGGCTCGCTGAGTTTGAGTCCGAAGTCGACAAGCTGAGCCTGACCGGCGGCAAAGCCAACCTGGAGCGGCGCTACATGCGTCTGGGAATTCTGGTGGCAGTGGTCGGGCTGGTGCTGACCCTCGTGGCCTACTTCACCTCCGACTCGGCCGAGGACTGGCGAGACCAGATCGACATGGTGATCTTCGCTATCTTCGGCGTGGGGCTGATCATTTTGGGCGGGGTCTTCATGGCGGTCAATGCGGTGACTCGGTTCCTGCGCTATTGGCTGGTGCGGCTGATTTATGAGCTGCGGGAGCAGACCGACAATATCTCCCGCAAACCGTAGCCCCGCGAGCCCGTAGAACCCCAGGCCCGCAGAGCTCGCAAGCCCCAAACTCGAAGAGCCAACAAACCAAAAATGTGGGTCATACGCCGGCCGGCTGCCCGAGTGGTGCTGCTGAACTCAGCCGGACAGATTTTCATGATGAAGGCCAGCGACCCGGCCGATCCCTACAAACCATCCTGGTGGGAGATACCAGGCGGCGGCGCGGACCACGGCGAAGATTTGGCGACGGCGGCCCGGCGCGAGCTCTATGAAGAGACAGGTTTTGCGGATGTGGATCTGGGGCCGTGCATCTGGACGCAGTATGTGGAGTTTACGTTTGGGGGGCTGAACTTCGAATCCGACGAATCGATTTTTCTGGCGCGGGTGCAGGGTGATTTGGAATGGCGGCCTCAGAAACTGGAAGCACTCGAAGCGGCCGCCTTCGAGGAGGCGCGCTGGTGGGAGCCCCAGGATTTGCTGGAAAGCGCCGAGCCTGTGCTGCCCGTCCGTCTGCGAGAATTCCTGCCCGACATTCTGTCAGGCAAAATCCCCGAAACCCCGCTGGACATTTCAGTCACCCCCGACTAGCGAGGCACCAGTCCTCCGTCATAATTTATGGTCGCGCCGGTCATGAAGCTGGACGCCTCCGAAGCCATGAACAAAGCAATGCCGATCAGCTCGTCCGGATGTCCGGCCCGGCCCAGCAAGGCGGCTTTGGCCATCGACTCCTGGCGCTCGGGCGGGCTGGATCGCACCATGTCGGTGTCGATGGTGCCGGGCGCAATGCAGTTGACCCTGATGTTGTGGGGCGCCAGTTCGGCTGCCAGCGAGCGGGTGTATGACTGGAGCCCGGCTTTGGCGGCCGCATAGATGTGGGTGAAGGCCGAGAACAAAAAGCCGCCCGCGCTGGAGATGTTGACCACCGAGGCGTGCTCGCTTTGCTTCAGATGCGGCAAGGCTTCCTGAACCAAAAACACCGGGCCGCGCAGATTGACATCGAACGACTTGGCCCAGCCCTCGGGGGTGATCTCGCCAAACGACTGCGCCAGTGCGTTGGCGGCGTTGTTGACGATAATGTCGATGCCGCCATAGTGATCGGCGGTGACTTTGACCAGGTTGGTGATGTCGCCCAGGTCGCTCATCTGGGTCGGGACGGACAGGGCGTCTCCCCCGTCGGCCTGGATTTCGGCCACGGTCTGATCGCACATCTCGGCCTTGCGGCTGGCGACGACCACTTTGGCGCCTTTGGCCGCAAAGCCGTGGGCGATGGATCGACCGATGCCGCGGCTGCCGCCGGTGATGATGGCGACCCGGTCGGATATGTCAAATAGCTGGTCAACTTCTGCGGGTTTCATTTTTCTCCTGTGGGGGTGAGGGTTTGAGGGTGTAGGCCTCAAGGCTTTAGTGTTTCGCGCCAGGGAAGGTCTTTATCCACTCTAGGCTCTCGGGGCAAGCCGAGTGCACGCTCAGACATATTGTTGCGGTGGACCTCGTCCGTGCCGCCGCCGATGGAAGCCCAAAATCGGTTCAGGGTTTCGGCCCGCCAGAGTTCAATTTCTGTGTCGGCCGCGCGGTCTGCCCCAATCGCTTCGGCAACCACCCCGTCCGACGCCACTCCGTCGGCCCCCAAAATAGCCATCGCCAACTCACCCTTGTCGCGCCGCCCCTCCGACCAGAAAACCTTCAGCGCCGAACCGTCAATGCTGGGCGGGCGACCCTGGCGTATGTCTTGCTGTATGCGGCCGCCCATCCACCCCAACAACTTTTCGGCAATGTAGCATCGGGCCAGCTGCTGGCGGATCAGCGGGTTGCGGTTCCGGCCCCGTCTTTGCGCCAGGTCAATCAGGCTGGCGGCCGAATCAAAGCGAGCGGTGCTGCTGGCGCTACTGCCAATCACCATGGATTCGTTCGCCAGCACCGTGCGGGTCGGCGCCCAGCCTCCGTTGACCTCGCCCAGCACGTTCTCGCGGGGAATGCGCACATCGCTCAAAAACACCTCGTTGAAGTGGGCCGAGCCGGTGATCTGTCGCAGCGGGCGGGGGTCGATGCCGGGGGTGGTCATGTCCGCCAGCAAAAAGGTGATGCCTTTGTGCTTGGGGGCGTCGGGGTCGGTACGCACCAGCAGGATGGCCCAGTCCGCCAGGTGCGCGCTTGAGTTCCACACCTTCTGGCCGTTGACCAGCCACTCATCTCCGTCGAGGGTGGCCTGGGTGCGCAGGTTGGCCAGGTCGGAGCCGGCTTCGGGTTCGCTGAAGAGTTGACACCAGACGACATCGCCGCGCAGCAGCGGGCCGAGGTGCTGGCGTTGTTGCTGCGGGGTGCCGTGGGCGATCAGGGCGGGGCCGACCATGGCGATGGTGGAGCCGAGAAAGCCAGAGGTGACGTCATATTGGGCGAGCTCTTCGTTGAATATGATCTGCTGCCAGCGCTGGCCACCTTGCCCGCCGAATTCTTCTGGCCAGGTTATGCCGGCCCAGCCGTGGTCATATAGCGTGCGCTGCCATGCCCGACAGGATTCCATGTGGGCGGCGTCGGCGGCGGGGTCGGGGTTGGATGCCAGCAGGGCGGTCGGAGTTGCAGTCTGGGCGTGGGCCGGGGCGTGCTCGGCAAGGAACTGGCGGGCTCGTTGGCGGTAGGCGGCTTCTTCGGGGGTGTCGACTGTCACAGTGCCAAAAATTCTAGACGACCGCAGAGCTTGGTGGCAATTGTATGGATGGAGATCCTGTCCTCAGTTTTTTACCCTCATCATCAGGTGCAAAATCTAGCACCAGTATAGTTTTCTGTAGTCCAAACCGCTTCCCAACCACTAGGTAGCCGGGCCTGGTGCACCCCGACACCCATCCTGTCATATCTAGAATCAAGCTTGTTACGTCTGTGACCTGGGCTGCTCATAAATCGATCTACAATATACCTAGCAAGTGACTCCTCATCATGGAAACCATTCAGACTGGAACTCCAGGTAGTTACACTATGAGATATATTCTCACCTACACCACAAGAATATCCGGCAGCTTTTGCCCTTGCTGTCGGGTCAAGTCCATCAGGATTAATATGAGGATTATCCTGTTGCCAAAAGTCGCGCTCCACTAAATCACTGGAATGGGCACGGGCTATGGCATCAACATCTGAATCACGTCGCAACTCTCTAACACTGTTCTCGCTCCTGACCTCGTTGGTTATCATAAAAATATATCTTTCCACCAAACCCAAATCAAGATTCGCTGAACCTAGACGACGACTATGACAACCACTGTAGTTGACTGTTGTCCAAACGGCTTCCTGGCCAGAATCAAGCAAACCTAGGTATACCCCGACGCCCATCCTATCAAACCTAGTATGAAGTACAATGCGTCTGTTACTTGAGTTCACAAAGCCATCAACAATATATCTGGCAAGTGATTCTTCATCATGAAAACTATTCTGACTGGAATTCCAAGTAGTTACTCCAGAAAATATACCTTCTCCTATACTGCAAGGGTATCCAGCTACTTCTGCCCTTGCTGTCGGATCAAGTCCATCAGGATTAGTATGTGAATCAAAGTCACGCTCAACCATATCTATAGAATGGGCGCGTGCTAAGGCATCAACATCTGAGTCACGCAATAACTCTCTAACACCAATCTCCTTTCTTATCTCATTGGTCATCTCAAAAATATATCTCTCCACCAAACCCAAATCGAGACCTGCACTTGAATTGCTAGTGCTTGTCCCTGATCCTCTCCTAGACGGGGTAGATACTCCACTGGATGCTGGAAGTGAAGTCGTAGTAGATACTTCTGTCGAAGAAGTACCGGGAGTAAATTCCGGCTCCAATCCCAAAGCCAGGTCTATTGCCGTTGATGACGCGTTATAAATGAAAAACGGATCACCCGGGTTGAGAATATCAAACCAAGGAATGCTCATGCGACTCAACGGCTGTCGGCCTGGTAAAAAATAACTCCACCGCTGGCCATCATTGTGCCAGCGGAAGACCACTGGGATTGAAGCCGCCTGATATCCCAAAAATTCCGTCAAAGGCTTGGGCGAACTACCCCCAAACATATGAAATGAATACCCACTGGGAAGGCTCACTGCCTCCCCAATATGGGGGCTCAGCAAATCAGCTGGCCTGAATGTAACCTGCTTGCTGACAGGCACATAAACCAGCATTGCATCACCTCGATTGAGACTGTTCAGGCCCTGGGGTCCCTTGGAAGCCGTCCAAGCATCCCAACTCTGCGAGGTAGCGTCCCACACATACACACTGTCTATGGCATAATCCATCTCGGCCACGAAATCCAAAGGCAAGGTGCCTGATTTCCCATTGAACGACAACGCCATATAGCCCTGCGTTAAAGTCATCCTGCTCTCTGTGCTTTGCGCAACAGCCTGGCTATGCGAAATCGCAACAAGCGAACTGGTGGTAACCAGAACCAGTGCTAAAATCGCAGTTATGCGTAATCTTGCTTGAAACATCATTTCAATATTAACGTGATGTTTGCGCTTGAGCTGTCTTTCCTGCGGTTTTGCTGCATTGCTCGGGTTCTGATCAGCCAAAGCAGCCATCTCAAAATTTATGCTAGACCTGAAATAGGGTCGGCTCTTTCTCCCGTGGCTTCTCGCTTGCCGGTGGCTCCTCACTCAGGAGGTCGTCAGGATTTTCGGAGGGTTCCAACAGCTCGATAATTTCTGGAAGCTCGGACGGAAGCCCGCGCGCTCCCATTTTGATGAGGTCGGTATTCCCGGATTTTGGGTCGCCATTTTGCCTGACCCAGATGGGGATGCCGTCAGCGCCAGATTTCTCCACGCTCCGCAGATAGCTGCTGACTCCGTTCCACGTCCCTCCCTTGCCTTTGGCGCAATTCACCACCACAGCAGCATCGGCCAGACCATAGATGTAGGCGTTGCGCTCCATCGCATGGCCGACGGTGAACCTTGCCTCCGGGTTGTAGGGGGAGAACAGAAGCAGGTCACCCGCTTGGATGTATTTGCGGAACTTGGCGGATGTTGCGGCTCGAAGCAGGTTGTTAGCCATCACGCCAGTTGCTGTGCCCTCGGCTTCGAGAGCTCCCAGCATGGCTCGTTCGTCAACGCCACGCGCCGCTCCGGAAACAACCGAAAACATCTGCACCGCAGCAGTTCGGCCAAGCTGCTCGGAGAATTCAAGATCCTCTTGATTGGCGTCGCGTGAACCCACCACAGCGATGGCTTCTGCTTCCAGCAATGCCTTGTTGCCACAGCCGAATAATACGGGCGGAGCTTTGTGCCCCAGCCTCTGCTTGAGCTTTTGCGGATAATCCTGGTCGAATTCAGTGAGAGTCCAAAGGCTAGCTCTGTGCCATTTTTCCAGCGCGAACCCCAGTGCTGCGCCCCGGTTGATGAGATATTCCAACCGGTCTGGTGTTACTTTCTTGTCGTCCCAGCCGTCCAACAGAGCCTTCGGGTCTCCCTTCAGCAAGGCAGACACATCCATGTTGCGTCGCTCCAGTTCCTGGCTAAGACGGGCCCACTCCAGAACAGTGAGCGGCGCGGGTTCGTTGGGCTTGCTATCCTTGGACCTCCCTAGATGCACCGTCAGGAGCAGCGCCACTTGCGATTGCTGGCTTAGGTTCATCTCATAGCCCCTGTTGTGAGGTGGTCAAAGCTAGGGGAAAAACCGGCCCAGAATCGGCTTGTCGGAGCAAGGCTGCCACAACCGTCAAGGTCCATCTTGAATCCACAATGTCATCAATTAGCAACACTGGCTCCTTTGGGACATCCCCTTGAATCCTAAATACGCCATCCAAGTTCTTGCATTGATGAAAGTTATTCTGCTGGAACTTTTGCGGATCGTTGTCCTTAACTTTCTCCACAACGGCATAGAAAGACAAACCAAGTTTTTGTGCCAGTCGTTTAGCAAAGTCATGGACAAGCTCCGGGCGTTTCAGCGAAGGCACGCAGGTAACCCACTTGGCTGCGGGCTCTGGCTGCCACCTCTGTGTTATCATCTCGGCTACGACTTCCACCAAGGTGTCGCTGAAGCGGCCGGCGTCTTTACCATCCTCTACTTCTTTACCCCAAACCAGGTCACCCCAGCGTGAAAAAACTCTGCCAGTTTCAGCGCGCAGACTGCTATGTAGATTTCCTTTGAAACCATACTCTCCTAACGAATCGCCCGGGATCCTTATTCTGCTTTCAATGGCAAATTCCGACTCCCTGAGAAACTTATCGGCCTCAGATATTTTTGACTGAAAACCTGTTGGGATAATCGGCCCACCCTGGCAACTTGCACATTTCCCGCAAGCCCGAGGATTGCCATCATCTAAAGCCTTGGCCAAGAACTCCATTAGACATCCTTCTTCCCTAACATATTGCTGTATTTCCTCCCACTCTTTCTCACGCTGGACTGTCAGCCGCTGGATTTTCTCATGATCCATCTCGTATTTCGCAGTTGTTCGTCGCCACTTACTACCAACCCTGATTATTGGCGCGGGATCTTCAACAGACAAATACTTGAGCGCCAGTTCAATCTTGTCCCACTTCATATTGACCTTTTTTTCAAGTTCCCAAGCACCTAACCCAGATTCTTCCGGTTCCAATGCTTCCAAAATCTTTCTCACTCCCTTTTCATCAGGAAAAGCTGTCTCCCTGAAATATTTGATTATGTGCGCATCCTCACTGCCTGACATCAAAATACCGTAGGCATAATCAATGGCTCGTCCGGCGCGACCGACCTGCTGGTAATAGCCAATGATTGAACTGGGTGCCTGGTAATGCACAACAAAGCCCAGATCGGGCTTGTCATAGCCCATGCCTAGTGCTGTCGTTGCAACCAAAACCTTTAGTTCATTTTTTTGCAACCGTTCCTCAAGACGACGACGAGAGTCATCCTCTGTCCCGCCGTGGTATGCAGAGGCTTGAATTTCCTGCTTTTGAAGAAATTTTGCAACCTGTTCTGCATCGCGCTGAGTAAGCGTGTAAATGACCCCGGTACCCGGCAATGAATTGATATTTTCCGCCAGCCAGGAAAGCCGCTCTTTCTGGGACGGTAGCTGAAGCGTTTGCAGCGCCAGGGAATGACGCATCAGATCCCCGCGGCGGACTTCTATATCGCCAAGTTGGGCCCTGACATCTTCCACAACTCGAGTGTTGGCAGTTGCTGTGGTGGCAAGTACGGGCACATTCTCAGTCATTTGCACCACGATTTTTGAAAGGCGCTTGTAGTCAGGGCGAAAATCATGGCCCCAATCGGATATGCAGTGGGCTTCGTCAATTACGAATAGGCTAGTCTTAGCCAATATGGGTGAAAAATTGTCTACAAACTTATCATTCGCAAATCGCTCAGGCGACACCAGGATTGCATCAGCCTCATCATTTTCCACGATCCTATTTAATTCGTCCCAATCACTTTTGTTTGTGGAATTGATGGTGATGGCATTCACATTTAGGTGGTTGGCGATCTCAACCTGGTTGCGCATCAGTGCCAGCAGCGGGGAAACAATCATGGTGGGCCCGCGCCCACTGTCTCGCAAAGCACGGGTGGCGATGAAATACACAATACTTTTCCCCCAGCCAGTCTTTTGAACTAGAAGCAGTCGCTCCCGTCGGTTGACCAGGGCATCAATCGCCTCCCACTGGCCTGGCCTGAACTTGACTTCAGGGTTGGTAGCGCCAAAAACGTCGGCCTCAGGATCGGTCATTCCCTTTCTTAGAAACTCAAGGGCTTCAGATTCGGTAATTTGCATAGTAAAGATTTTAGCAGTAGGGTATTGCAGTCCCTGTCAGCCTCCTGTCAATCGACTTAGGATGCCGTCAAGTCGCCCTCGCCACGGCCCCAGCCACGGCTTCGATGTGTGTGCCGATGGGCTCGGCCAGGTCGTCCGGCAGGGACTGGCTCGGCGGGGAGTTACGCCAGGCATCCAGGGTCAGCTCCGCTGTCTCGGCCACCTGCGCCCAGACATCTTGGGGGCACAGCGAAGTCTTGCGGGCAAAGCGTCTGACCTGGGCGGGAGTTATGGCACCGATGTTCTTGCTGTCGCCGAACGACAGCGCCAGGGTGTCGCTTTTGATGTAGGGCACTGTGGCCACCAGGTCATATGCCTCGGACATCACCGCCGTCCGGCCGTCCCGATATATCAGTGACCAGTTCTTCAGATGCATGTCGCCATTGCCGACCAGAACCGAGAACGCCAGCCTGCGTATGAAATCCTTGACCGCATCGGCACCTGCAAGCTGCCCCAGGACATTGGCCAGGTTCGCATAGCTGGCTTTGTCGTATTTTGTTTCTGGCCGGCGGCCGAAGACTTGGGCAAAATCTTCAACGTGGATTCTTGTGGTGCTGTCGCCGGGGTTGTCGCCGTCACCTGCGTCGCCGACCCGGTCAAACCGTCTGACCGCCAGAATATTGTCGCCCTTCAGGTCGCCCACCAGATCTGCCATGTCCGCAGGCAAGCCGGCCACATCGGAGATGGGCACCAGACGGGTTTCGGGCACAGGTATCCCGATGCGGCGGGCAAGCTCCATCATGGCAAATTCGTTTTCTGGCACGTTAGGGTAGGTGGCCGACGGGAACTTGGCAATCCAGTGGCCGCCGACGCCGCCAGCTGGTATGGTCAGCCCGCCGTCTTGCTTCATGAATGCGGAGAATTTCAGCTGAATGCCTGCCAGCGAAAACCGCAGCGCGAGGGCCAGGCCTGCGCCGGCATCTGAACCGCCAACGGCATCCGGATCGGCGGCCTCGGTTTCATCTGGCCCATTGGGGGGTGGCGCCAGGAGCTCGGCCGGGTCAACGTCCTCAGGGGCGACCACCACCGCGCCCGGTAGGTCAGCCCCCAAGGCGTGGAGCAGGCTGAACTCATCGGACATTTTGACCTCGGCGACTTCGGCCAGATATTTTCTGAGCTGACCTTCGGGCAACAGGTTGGCAAAGAACGGCGGCACCATTTTGTTGCTTGCCCTGGACTGCTCCACCAACTCCCCCGAGGACTGCAGCAGCGACTGGCTCAGGGTCGGGCGATCGGCGGCTTCGGTGTGCTGCTCAGAGAAAGTGAACACGCACTTGTCGCTGCCGTATCTCGTGATGCTGCCCACCCGCTTGCGGTCTTGGTCTTGCCCGAGATGGACAGCCAAGACGTGGGGGACGGGTGCGCGGACTGGAGCGCGGGTGGAGGTGCGGGATTGCGATTTTGGCATTGCTGGTTTAGCCTATTCCAGTTCTTTGGGTGGCGAGTCGGGGGCATCGTCTTCCAAATCGTCGTCGTCCAGCGCAAAGCGTGGGCGCGACAGATAGTCTGTCCCCTTGCCTTCGGCTTCCAGAGTCCGAGCCAGCGCCTTGAACACCGATGACTTAGACTTGGTTATGATTAGCAGGTCGAGCTCAAGCGCCCACAGGATTTCCAGTAGCCTGTCGGCTCGGGGGACGATCTTGCCGTTTTCGATCAGCGAAATGTGGTGCTGCGATGTGCCGGTTATTTCGCCCAGCTCCCGCTGGCTCCACTTGCGGGCTTTGCGTTCGGCACGGATTTTATCCCGGATTTGCTTGGGCAGGCAGTCGATGTGCAGTGGTTTCATACTCTTAATTATATGAATATCAGATTTCATATAATTTATAGTATAGCAAGTTGTGGCAAATATGTGGTTGAGTTATTTGAGCGGGTTGTCGGGCTTAGGCAGGTGGCTGAGCTTGGGCAGATTGCTGGGGAAGCCGGGCGACACTGAGCCAGCCGAGCGCGCCGCATCAGCCGAAGCTGAGCGACACAATCTCGCTTGAGCGAAAGTCGCCCTGGCCGTCGTATTCCCCGATGTCATAGGTGCCGGTGCTGGGCTCACCGGCATCGATGAAATCCAGCGGGCCGGAGGCTCCGTCATAGTCGATGTCTTGGCCGTCCAACACCAGTTGCGCGCACTCGTCATATCTGGTGCACTTGCGGCCGCCACGAGTCACGCCGTTGATATCGTCCCTATAGTCGGCCGGGTCGTTGCTGCCCGCCACCAGCGCCGCCAACAGCATCACCACCACAGCATCATAGGCGTGCGGGGCATAGAGCGTGTCGACCCCGGGAGCGAAGGCCGCGAACCTGTCGGGGAATGTCGCCTCGGCGCCGGCGCTGGGGGCCGCTCGGATGGCGGTGATGCCCTGCACCGATGAGGGGTCGCTGGGGTTGACAATCTCTGCCAGGTTCTCCACGGCCAGCCCGATGGGAATGAAATAGCTGATGTCTTGCGGGCCGATGCCGGCTTCGCTCATCTGCGCTATGGCGTTGGCGCCCTCCTCAAAGGTCATCAGAACCACCGAGTCGGCTCCGGAGGCGGCGACCGTTTGCACCTCGGCCAGAAAAGTGGTGCCGGTGGGATCGAGGGAGAGGAACTCCACCACGTTGGCGCCGTTGGCCTCGAGCTGTTGTCGGGCGAGCGTCGACAGCCCGCGCCCCCAGTCGTCCGCCCGAAACAAAATGGCCACGTCAATGCCGCCGCGGTCGATGACCAGGTCGCCGAGTATCTGGCCTTGCAGGGCGTCGCTCACGGAGGTGCGGAAATAAAATCCGCTATCGTCCAGGTTGGTGAATGTCGGGGCGGTGTTGGAGGGCGAGATCATGGGTATGCCGGCGCCGGCCATCTTGTCGATTATCGACAACGATATGCTTGATGCGGCCGCTCCGACCAGGCCGTGGATCTGGCTGGCGATGTGGTCGTCCGCGGTGTTGTTGGCGATGTCGGGGCTGGTGCCGGAGTCGCCCGGGAAAACTTCGATGGTTTGGATGCCGGCCGCTTGGATTTCTGCTGTGGCCATCTCCAGGCCTTTGATGATTGGTTCGGACAGGAACGACAGCTCGCCAGTGGATGGCAGGATGTAGCCCAGGCGGAAGGAGTCGGCTGGTGGGGTTCGGTCGGATGCGGACGGGTTGGCGGTCGTGGCCGGGTCGCTGCTACTGGCGCAACCCGCGGCGATTAGCGTGATGGCGACTGCGACGGCAACACAGGCGGCGACCGCTGCTGGGGCGAATCTGGTGGGCTTCACAAATTTCTGTGGGTCAGAATGTCAGTCCGCCGCCAACGCCCGGGCTGCGATCAGCGGGTTATACCACTCCTTGGTGCCGCAGACTTTCCCGTCCCGGAAACGCCAGATGCCGATGTAGTCGTTGGCGTAGGACTTGCCGGTGGTGGTGACTTCGCCCTGGCTGGTGTATTCGGCAATCAGCACATCGGGGTCGGCCAGGTCGTAAATCACCCCCAGGCTGAGCGTGAACTTGAAGGTCTTAAGCGCCTCGCCCAGATAGGCGCCCACGTTTTCCAGTCCCTCCACCTTGATCGGCTCGGGCTCGGCATAGGGCAGCTCGAGCGTGAAGTCCTGGGTGTAGAGCTGGGCCAGCGCCTGGGCGTCGCCCGAACCCATGGCTTCGAACACCCGCGCCAGCACTGCTTTGTTGGCTTCACGGCGGGCGTTGGCTTCGGCTTGCGCGCCGGCGCCAGCTTCGGATGAAAGTTCTGTGGTTTCGCTCATGGCACCTCCCTGGCGGTGGTCGGAGTGGTCGGATGGATTGGCATAATCCCAGATTAGCACTTGAGAATTCTGCGGACTTAGTGCACAATAGAATTTATGTCTGTGACATCACCTGACCCGGCTCTGCTGGACATCGCCAAACTTGAAGCCTGGTTGGTGCGCAACGATTTGCTGGTGGCTGATTCATCGGGCAAGACGGCGGGTGGCCTTTCGGCTGAGACGCTCACGGGCGGGCGATCCAATGTGATGTTTACGATACGGGTGGGCGCGGACGCAGACGCGGACAGCGGCTCCATCAGCCAAAACTGGGTGCTGCGCCGGCCGGCCACGGTCGCCATCGAGCGAGCCAATGACGGAATGCGCCGCGAGTTCACCATACTCAGCGCGCTTGACTCAACTCCCGTGCCGCACCCGCACACCGTAGCGATATGCGAAGACCTGGACGTCCTGGGCTGCGTGTTCTATCTGATGCAAAAAGTTGACGGCCTGGCCCCCGCCGGACAGCTGCCCGAAACCTTCACCAGTCGCCCCGGCCACCGCCAGGAGCTGACCGCCGCGCTGTTGGACGCCCTGGCCGCCTTGCATAATGTCGACTGGCGCCAAATCGGACTGGCAGACTTCGGCCGGCCCGACGGCTTCCACGAACGACAAGTCAGCCGCTGGAGCA
>CAZERQ010000129.1:0-6576 GCA_964514465.1 uncultured Acidimicrobiales bacterium | reverse complement strand
GGGCGCGGCGGCGGTTGGGTCAGCGGGCCCGCCACCGAAGCCCAGCGCAAACCGGCTGGCATTCAAAATCTTGACCGCCAGGCGCCGGCCCACCTTCAGCTGGTTCTCCTCAAAGGCGGTGTCGGTTCCCGGCCGCCCGCTGGCCGCCCAGTAGCGCACCGCATCGGCGCCGAACTTCTCCAGCACATCGTTGGGTACCATCACGTTGCCCTTTGACTTCGACATCTTCTTGCGCTCGGGATCCAGCACCCAGCCAGATATCAGCGCGCTCTGCCAGGGCAGGCAGTCGTGCTCCAGATGGGCGCGCACCACGGTCGAGAACAGCCAGGTGCGGATTATCTCATGGGCCTGGGGGCGGATAGACATGGGAAACGTGGCGGCGAACAGCTCGTCATCGCGCCCCCACCCGCAGGCGATCTGGGGCGTCAGCGACGAGGTCGCCCAGGTGTCCAGCACGTCAGGGTCGCCCACGAAGCCGCCGGGCTGGCCGCGCTGGTCGGCCGCATAGCCCGGGGGAGTGTCGCTGGACGGATCGACCGGCAGGCTTGCGGCGTCGGGCAAAAGCAGCTGCTCAAAGTCCACCGTGCCGTCGTCGCCCACCTTATACCACACCGGAATCGGCACGCCGAAGAACCGCTGGCGGCTGAGCAGCCAGTCCCCGGCCAGTCCGCTTACCCAGTTGTCATAGCGGGTCTGCATGTGCTTAGGCGTCCAGCCCAGTTCCCCGCCGCGCTCCAGCAGCTGTCGGCGCAGCTCGGGTTCACGCCCGCCGTTGCGCAGATACCACTGGCGGGTGGTGACGATCTCCAGCGGGCGTTCGCCTTTTTCGAAGAACTTGACGGCGTGCGTGATGGACCGGGGTTCGCCCACCAGCTCGCCTGATGCTCCCAGCAGATCCACGATGGTTTCGCGGGCGGAGTGGATGGTCTTGTTGGCGATCTGGGAATAGGCGGACAGGGCCCGCTCGGAGGTCAGCGCGGCCGGCGGCTGTTCGGTGATGCGTCCGGTTTTGGACACGATGGGGCGCACGGGCAGATCCAGCTCGCGCCACCAGACGATGTCGGTGGTGTCGCCGAAGGTGCAGACCATGGCTAGCCCCGAACCTTTTTCCGGGTCGGCCAGCTGGTGGGCCAGCACCGGCACCTCCACGTCAAACAGCGGGGTGAGCGCGGTCTGGCCGAACAGCGGGCGGTGGCGGGAGTCGTCCGGGTTGGCGACCAGCGCCACGCAGGCCGCCAGCAGCTCGGGGCGGGTGGTTTCGACAAAGATGGGGTCGGCGTCGGGCCCGGCGGGGCGGAACTTCAGGCGGTGATATGCCCCGGGCCGCTCCCGATCCTCCAGCTCGGCCTGGGCCACCGCCGTCTGAAAGGAGACATCCCACAGGCACGGAGCTTCGGCCTGATAGGCCTCGCCCCGTTCCAGATTGCGCAGGAACGCCGACTGCGAAACCCGGCGGCTGTCGGCCTCGATGGTGGTGTAGGTCAGATCCCAATCCACCGACAGACCTAGATGCTTGAACAGCTCCTCGAACGCCACCTCGTCCAGCTCGCACAGCCGCTCGCACAGCTCGATGAACTGCGCCCGGGGCACCGCGACCTGCTGCTTGCCGGGGGTTTCGGGCAGCTCCACCTCGTCCGTCAGCGAAGGGTCGCAGCGGATGCCGAAGTAATTCTGCACCCGGCGCTCGGTCGGCAGGCCGTTGTCGTCCCAGCCCATCGGATAGAACACCTCCCAGCCGCTCATCCGCTTGTAGCGGGCGATGGTGTCGGTGTGGGTATAGCTGAACATGTGGCCCACGTGCAGTGATCCGCTGACGGTGGGCGGCGGCGTGTCGATGGAAAAGACTCGCTCGGCGGGCGCGCTGCGGTCAAAGCGGTAGGTGCCCTGGGTCAGCCAGGTTTTTGTCCAGCGGTCTTCCAGGCCGTCCAGAGTTGGTTTGTCGGGGACGTTCATTCCATTTCACGCTACCGCCAATTCCGTGCGCTGTATATTCCGTCCGGCAAATCTGCTTTGGCTAAGCTGAGATAAATGTCGGACGCCACCCAAAGCGATGAGGCCACGGACGGGCCGGGGGCCACGGGTGGAGCAGGCGGAACAGACGGGGCCACCGACCAGTCGGCACTCATTGAGGCGGGACTGCGCGAAGTCGGCCTGACCCACAAGGAGCTAAACGTCATCTTGGTGGCGGTCATCTCGGGGCTGTTCCTAGCCACCCTGGACACCAGCATAATGAGCGTGGCACTGCCGGCAATCGTGGGTGACCTGGGTGGACTGGAGCGCATTACCTGGGTGGTGACCTCATATCTGGTGACGCTGACGGTGGTGACCCCCATCTATGGCAAGCTGAGCGACATCTATGGCCGCAAGCTGACCTACCAGTTCGCCGCCGCCATCTTCATCGTCGCCTCGGCGCTGGCCGGGCTGTCCCAGGAGCTGTGGCAGCTGGTGGTCATGCGCGGCATCCAGGGCGTGGGCGCGGGCGGGCTGATCGCCTTGCCCATGGTCATCATGGGGGATCTGATTCCGCCGCGGGTCAGAGGGCGATACATGGGCTATCTGTCAACCTCCGTGGTGCTGTCGTCGCTGGCGGGGCCGCTGGCCGGCGGCATCATCACCGATCAGGTCAGCTGGCGGCTCATATTCTTCATCAACGTGCCGGTGGGCATCGCCTCCATGGTGGCGGTTCACCGCAAGTTCAACATTGACGTCCCCAAGACCGAGCGCGCCATTGACGGAATCGGCATCTGGCTGCTGGTGCTGGCGCTGGGGCCGGGACTGGTGGGACTGTCGCTGGGCGGCAACGAGCTGGACTGGGGCAGCCCCGTGTTCATCGGACTGCTGGTGGTGAGCGCGCTGTTGCTGGTCGAGTTCGTGCTGTGGGAGCGCCATCCCGCCGAGCCCATCTTGCCGCTGCATCTGTTCCGCAACAAGGTGGTGGCGGTGTCGCTCAGCAACATCTTCGTGGTGGGGTTGGCGCTGTTCGCCTCGGGCCTGTTCGTGCCGATCTATCTGCAGGTGGTCAAGGGGGCGTCGGCCACCGAGTCGGGGCTGCTGACCTTATCCATGTCCATCGGCATGACCTTTGGCGCGGTTTTGACCGGACGGCTGATCACCCGCTGGCAGCGCTACAAGGGCTTCATCATTTTGGGCATGGTTTGCATCACTTTGGCGCTGCTGTTGCTGTCGAGCCTGAACAAGGATTCGGCTGAGCTTTGGGTGGTTGTCTATATGTCGGTGCTGGGCTTTGGTTTGGGCTGCAGTTTCCCGCCCTATTCGCTGGTGGTGCAAAATGCGGTGGCCTATCGGGATCTGGGTGTGTCGTCCACCACCTTGAACTTCATCCGCTCGGTGGGCACATCCATCGGGGCGGCCGGGTTCGGCGCGCTGTTTTCGTCGGAGCTGTCTTTTCGTTTGACACGGCGGTTTCCCGACAGGGCCGGCGACGACTTCGGCGAGCTGACAGGACGGCCCGAGGAGATCGCCGCCATCGAAGACGTGGCCGTGCGCGATGGTGTGATCGACGCGTTCGTGGGGGCGGTGCGGCTGGTGTTCATCGTGGGTGCGCTGGTGAGCGTGGTGGCGGTGGTGATTAGTTTCTTCTTGAAGGAGATACCGCTGCGGGCGTCGTTGCGCGACGGGGAGGAGGGCGGTGAGGAGGTGGACGGCGCGGGCGCGGGTTTGGGCGGTGGCGCGGCAGACATAATATAATTAACGACAGACCGGCCAGCCACAGACCGGCCAGCCACCCCAGCAAAACACCACCCGCCAAACAAGGAGCCCCATGCAACGATTTCTGATAGACACCGACACCGCGTCCGACGACGCCGTGGCACTGGTCATGGCTCTGCGCGCCCCCGATGTGCAGGTGGATGCCATTACGGTCGTGGCGGGCAATGTGGAGCTGGATCAAGCCGTCCAAAACGCGCTATTCACAGTCGAGCTGTGCGAGCGCCAGACGCCCGTGCATGTCGGTCTGTCCAAGCCCATCTTGCAGGAGCTGCACATGGCCCGAGAGGTTCACGGACATGACGGCATGGGCGACATCGGCCTTGACCTGTCGGGCCGCCAGCCGGCTGCGGGGCACGCGGTGGATGTGCTGGTCGACACCATCTGCTCCAACCCCGGCGAGATCACGCTGATCACCCTGGGCCCGCTGTCCAATGTGGCCGCCGCCCTGCTGAAGGAACCCGAGCTGGCCCGGGCCGTCAAGCAGTGCGTGGTGATGGGCGGGTGCTACCGGCTGCCCGGCAACGTCACTCCGCTGGCCGAGTTCAACATATATGTCGATCCCGAGGCCGCCCAGATCGTGTTTGATTCGGGGATGCCGCTGATGCTGGTCGGCTGGGAGGAATGCATCACGGCGGGCTTCGTGGACGAGGCGGATCAGGCCAAGCTGGTGGGCCTGGGCACCAAGTATGCCGATTTCTGCGTCAGCATCCAGGGCACTCTCATCGCCTTCATTGAGGAGGTGATGGGCCTGAAGGGATTTGACCTGCCCGACCCGCTGGCGGTGGCCGCCGCGCTGGAGCCAGACATCGCTTCGTGGGTTGAGCGCCGGGTGGACGTGATCACGGGCGACGGCCCGGCCCGGGGCCAGACCGTGGTGGACGTGTGGGGCATGAACGGACGGCCGCCCAACGTGAAGATCGCCGAGAACATCGCCCAGGGCGACTTCTTTCGAATCCTCAGTCAGCTGCTGAGCTAACCGCTGGCGCGGGGCTGGCTGGAGCGGGGGCTGGTCAGCTGTCGGGGTTGGCCGGATCGGCCGGCAGTGGATCGGCAACCCGGGCGTCCTGGTCGCGCTGGCAGGCTGTCGTCTCGTCCAAAATGGCCGACAGCACACGACAGGATGCATAGCTGATGAAGTTCTGCTGCTGCAGATAATTCTCGGGCGACACCTCGCCGCCCTGGGTCGCGATGGCGATGGCATAGACGGGGGACACCTGCGGGCCGGCCACGATGCCGAAGTCGTTCAGGGTGGCCGTCTCAGCCGAGCAGCATCCGGGCGGCAGCCAGCCCGCTTTGTGCCGGAGCTGATATTCCGCGGGCAGCCTCAGGCTCAGCGGGGTGGCCAGCTCGCCTCCGCAGCGGGCGAACTGGGCCAGCCATCCCAGCATCGTCTGGGTGTACTGCGGGTTCAGCAGCTCGCCGCGATACAGCTGGGCATAGAAGCTGGCGGCATCGGCTGCGGTGGTGCGGTTGGAGGTGTAGGGCGTCTGGGCCATCCACTGCTCGGAAGCCGGCTCGGGTGTTTCGTCTCCGAAGGTCCAGTTCAGCAGGAAGGTGTTGGCCATGGCCGCCTGGGTGTGCAGGAACTGGTTGATTTGGTCGATGCCGATCAGGTTGATGACTTGGGCGGCGGCGGTGTTGTCTGATTGGCACAGCACGGCCGGGGCGAGTTCTGCCAGGACGTCTGTGCCTTGTGTGGCGGCTGCGGCGGTCATCCAAAATGGCTTGGCGGCGCTGGCGGATATGTATGACGTGTCGGGGCGCAGCGCGATCGGCGGGGCGGGGTCGGTGGCGTCGGCCGGGTCGGTGGCGTCAGAGTGATCGGCACTGACTGCCGGCTCCAGCAGCTCGACTGAAATGGCCCAGCGCACATGCGGCAACCAGATGCCGGCGATTTCGTCCAGGAATAGATATTCAGCCAACAGGCGCGACTGGATGGCTTGGGTTTGGTCGGCACTGTCTGGGGCGGTGCTGTCTGGGGCGGCGCTGTCTGGCTCGGCGCTGCTCTGGCCCAACAGCTCGGCGAAGTCCAGAGTTGTGGTGGTCGCCGGAGCAGTGGTCGCGGGGGCAGCGGTCGTTGTGGTCGCAACAGGTTCTGTCGTGGTTGCAGAAGTCGTGGCGGGCGTAGCGCGGCTGGTGGTGGGTTGGCTGGCGCCGATCTGTCCGCTGGAGTCGTCGGCATCTGAGCCGCAACCAGCCAGCAGTCCCAACAGCGCGCACAACAACGCAGCCGGCAAAGTCCGGCACAAAACAAAAATCCTCATCAGACAATCTAAGCTAGTAGCAGATCAGCGTTAGCTACGTATCCCCCACATATCCAAAAAGGACAGGAATAAAAATGCTCAGACTAATCACCGCAGTTGTCCGCCCCAACAAGGTGGAAGCAGTCAAGAATGCCCTGCGGCACGAAGGCGTGCACGGCATGACCATGACCGAGGCCCAGGGCTATGGGCGACAGGGCGGGCACAGCGAGATCTATCGGGGAGAGGAGTATGCGGTCGAGTTCGTGCCCAAGGTCAAGATCGAGGTGGTGGTGGATGCCGACCAGACCGAGTCGGTGATTGACACCATCGTGGAGGTGGCCAACTCGGGCAAGGTCGGGGACGGCAAGATTTGGATTACGGATGTGGTCGATACCGTGAGGATACGCACGGCTGAGCGGGGGATTGAAGCGGTCTAGCCTCGGGGATGATGGGTTCGGGCAAGCGATGGGTTCCGACAAACAACGTTATGAAAGTTGGGAGGCGGCGCACGATCCTGACAGCCCGGTGATGCCGGCAGCGACCGTGGTGGTGGTGCGGGATTGGTTGGCTGGGGGCGGCGAGAGCGCGGGCGGTGAGAGCGCGG
>CAZERQ010000128.1:0-7057 GCA_964514465.1 uncultured Acidimicrobiales bacterium | reverse complement strand
GCCCTCCGGTCAACTTCAGCCCCCGTCCCGCTCCCACTTGGCGCGCCCCCGGCTAGCGGCTAAGCCGACATCGCGGCTTCCACTTCCTGTGCGATCCTGTCTCTCAGCGCATCCAGTTCATTTGTAGCTGCGACGGATTGCGTGAATGCCTCGTCACTGTCTAGTTCTTTCCACCAGTTGTAGGCGTTTTCGCCTTCTTCATCCAGTCGCAGGATTTCTGACCTGTTTTTGTCCCACAGTTTTCCACTCAAATAGCTGCGGTATTGCGCCAGCGCGAAATCCTTGTTGAAGCCGGCCGCACCAACGATGGCTAGGAATGCATCCTTTGGCACCACCACGTCAGCATCCGGGCTGGTGAGTTGCTCCACCAGCGAACAGATGCAGCTGGGGGCAAGCTGTCCGTTTGTGTTGGCACCGGCAGCGACACCGACATCGACACTGGCGGCAAGCTGCCCGTTTGAGCAGACTGGCTCACAGCGCAACTCGCTGAACTCGGAGATGAACTCCTCAAAACAGTCAGGAGTCGACTTGATGTCTTCCTCTCGGTAGCCAACGCCATTGGTGTCTTCCAGCGCCTGCTTCAGCAGCCAGTTGGTCGGTGGAGTGTCCTTGCGGAAATCAATCTGTTCGGTTTTCATCTGTTCACCTCCTTTGGGTTTTTGCTCTTTGGTTTTTTGGGCCGCGGCTCTTTCTGCGTCCACGGCTTGTCTGACGTCTTCGCTTGAGTTCAATTTTATGGTCAACTCCTCAGATATCTCAAAACCGTTTTCCACTGGCGCCCTGAGAACTAGGGGAAAAGCCCCAGGAGCGGTCGCATAATTTTTCAGGCAGCTAGATCATGGACAGCGCGAGTGGGATGCCCCAGCCACTGCTGTCACGATTTGGAGGCTGTCACAATCTGGCTATCGTCACAATTTGACATCCAGGCGCAGCAGGTCATCCAGGGTCTCTCGGCGGATGACCAGCCGGGCCTGCCCGTCCCTGACGAAGACAACCGCCGGGCGCGGAAGCTTGTTATAGTTTGACGCCATCGCATAGCCATAGGCACCCGTGACCGGAGTCGCCAAAATGTCACCCGGCCGGGTGTCGTCGGGCAGCCGGGCATCGTGAACCAGCACATCGCCTGACTCGCAGTGCTTGCCGACAATGCGCATCTGGCGGGGCCGGGGCGCGCCGGCGCAGCGGGGCAAGAAGGCCTCGTATCCGCTGCCATAAAGCACCGGGCGGGGGTTGTCGCTCATTCCTCCGTCCACCGACAGATAGGTGCGGATGCCCGCCAGCTCCTTGATGTTGCCCACCTGATACAGCGTCAGCGCGGCACCGGCGATGATGGAGCGCCCGGGCTCGGCCCAGATCTTCACCCCCAACCCGTCTGTGGCTGCCTCGACCGCCGCGCCCCACTCGGCAATCGTCGGCGCCGTCTCACCGGCCACATAGGGCACCCCCAGCCCGCCCCCCACCGACAGCTCCTCCAACCCAAGGTGCCGCAGGGAGGCGAGGAACCCGGCCAGCACCTCAGCCGAGCGCGCCAGCGAATCCAGACGGAACACCTGGCTGCCGATGTGGGCGTGGACGCCGCGCAGATCCAAAGCCTCAGAGCCGCCCGCCCGCTCGATGGCCCGTTCGGCCAGGCCCAAAGACACGGTGAAGCCGAACTTGGTGTCGTCGGTGCCGGTGGTGATGTATTCGTGGGTGTGCGCCTCAATGCCCGGCGTTACCCTGATGAGCACGGGGATGGGTCGGGCCAACTTGAGCTGTTGGTGCAGCGACTCCAGCTGGTCAAGCTCCTCGAAATTGTCGACCACAATCCGGCCCACTCCGGCTTCGATGGCCTGTCGCAGCTCGTCGGTGGATTTGTTGTTGCCGTGCAGGAATATGCGCTCGGGCGCAAAGCCGTTGGCCAGGGCGACGTGCAGCTCCCCGCCCGTGGCTGCGTCCAGCCACATCTGCTCCTCGGCGACCAGGCGCACCATGGCCGAACACAAAAAAGCTTTGGCGGCATAGACGGCTCCACCGCCGAAGGCAGCCTGGGCTTCGCGGCAGCGCAGACGGATGTGGTGTTCGTCATAGACGAATAATGGGGTGCCGAATTCCAGGGCCAGCTCCAGCGTGTCGCAACCGCCGACTTGGAGGACTCCTGTGGACGACAAGCTGGCGGTCTCGGGCAGTAGTGACAGCGGGATCGGGTCGGTCGCGCCAGTCGCGCCGGCCGCGCCGCTGGGGTTGGTCGCGCGGTCAGTCATCGCTCACATCCTCTCCGGCGCGCTCACTCCGACCAGCCCCAAGCCGATGCCCAAGGCCACCTGCGCCGCCCGCACCAGCGCCAGCCTGGCCCGGCTGAGTTCCATGGGCACATCGTCGCCCGTGACCCGGCAGTCATGATAGAAGCCGTGGAAAGCGCCGGCCATCTCCCTCAGCCAGGCCACAATCTTGTGCGGCGCCCGGGCCAGACAAGCCGCCCGCAGCTGGTCGGGCAGATCCGCCAACTGGCGCATCAGTTCCAGCTCCCGTTCGTGCACCAGCAAAGTCAGGTCGGCGCTGCTCAGCTCGTCTGCGCCGTCCGGCCCGTCTGCTCCGCCCGATCCGTCTGCTCCGCCCGGCGATTCCAACTCCGCCGCCTGGCGCAAAATGGCCGCCGCCCGAACGTGCGCATACTGAACATAATAAACGGGATTGTCCATCGAGCTCTCCCGCAGCACATCCAAATCAACGCTGAGGTGCGAATCCGGGGTCTGCTGCAGATAGGCGAACTTGACCGCATCCGCGCCGATCTCATCGACCAGCTCGTCAATGGTGATGAGATCCCCCGAGCGCTTGGCCAGCTTGACCTCCGCACCCGCCCGCATGAGCTTCACTATCTGACAGGTGATGATCTCCAGCCGCTCGACCTGCTGGCCCGCCGCTCTCAGCGCAGCCTTCAGCCGGGTTATATAGTCGTGATGGTCGGCACCCCAGATGTCGATCAGATAGTCGGCCCGGGCGAGTTTGTCGGTGTGATAGGCGATGTCGGGCGTCAGATAGGTCAGCTCGCCGCTGGACTTGACCAGCACCCGATCCTGGCTGTCCCCGAAGTCGCTGACCCGCAGCCAGGTCGCCCCGTCTGAGACATAGGCCTTGTCCTGCGCCAGCATCTCATCCAGCAGGGACTGAGCCGCGCCCGAAACGACCATCTCGGACTCCCTGAACCAGCGGTCAAAGCCGATGCCCAGCCGGGCGAGTGTGCGCTGTTGGTTGTCCATCGCCATCGCCAGCGCCTGCTGTTTGAAATCGTCCGCGTCTGCCTCCGGATTCAGTTGCCGGGCCCACTCGGCGACGTATTCGCCCTGATAGCCGTCTTCGGGAACGGGTTCCCCTGCCGCGGCTGCCGCCAGCGACTCGGCAAACAGATCCAGTTGGCGGCCCTGGTCGTTGACATAGAATTCGGTGGACACCTCAAAGCCGCAACGCCTCAGAATTCTCCCCAGGGCATCTCCCAAAGCCGCGCCACGGGCATGACCGGCGTGCAGTGGGCCGGTGGGGTTGGCACTGATGAACTCCAGGTTTATTTTGGCGGCCTCGCCCGCGCCTGTGTCCGCGCCTGCACCTGCGCCCGTGCCGTCCCGTCCCAACTCGAGCCTGGCATAGCCGTCAGGCCCTTGCTCCAGCACCTGTCCCACCACCGCCTGCCACCACGAGTCAGAAAAGCGGAAGTTGATGAAGCCCGGGCCGGCAATGTCGATGTCGTCAATGTGCGCCAGCTCAGCCGAACGCAACCGCTCCACCAGGGACTGGGCCAGCTCACGGGGCGACATCCCGGCAGCCGAAGCCAGCGCCAGCGCCACATTGCACGACAGGTCGCCGTGGCTCCGTCGGGCGGGTTGCTCCAGGGTGATCTCATCGGCGGGCAGGCCCTGCTGGTCGAGGGTCTGGCTGACGGCTTGGCTGATGGCTTGGCGGAGTGTGTCTTGCATGGGGGGTGAGTCAGTGGAGTTGAAGAGTAAGGGGAGGACGGGCAACCTGCGGCAACAACCCCAACTAAAATTATATGTCAATCGTCTGAACCCTGACCGCTATACCCAAACCCCAACCACCCACATGAGCACCCCCGACACCATGCAGGCCTTTCGTCTGGTCGCCCCGCACGAAACCGCCATCCAAGAAGTCCCCGTCCCCCAACCCGGCCCGGGCCAAGTCCTGCTCAAGGTGGCCGGCGCCGGCCTGTGCCATTCCGACCTGCACATCATGCACTTTGATTCCGTTTTGGCCTGCCCCATGACTTTCGGGCACGAGACGGCCGGCTGGGTGGAGCAGGTCGGCGAAGGTGTGTCGGGCATTTCGGTGGGCGAGCCGATGGTGGTTCACGGCGCCTGGGGATGCGGCCACTGCCGCCCGTGCCAAAGCCAGAACGAGCACCTGTGCGAGACCCACCCCAGCGGATCCCAAAGCGGTGGTCTGGGAATGGACGGAGGCATGGCGCAATACCTGCTGGTGCCCGCCGCCCGCCATCTGGTTCCGCTGGGCGACTTGGATCCGCACCTGGCCGGCCCGCTGGACGATGCCGTGCTGACGCCCTATCACGTCATCCGCCGCTGGCGCCACCTGCTCCTGCCCGATGCATGCGCGGTGGTCATCGGCATCGGCGGCCTGGGACATATGGCGGTGCAGCTGCTGAAGGTGATGTCGGCGGCCAAGGTCATCGCCATCGACATCGCCCAGGACAAACTCGACTTGGCGGCTCGCCACGGGGCCGACCATACTGTGCTGAGCGCGCCCGATGCCGCGCCCGCCGCCGCGCCCGATGCCGCGCCCGCCGCGCCCGACCCCGAGACCATCGCCCAAGTCCGCGAACTCACCGCCGGCCGAGGCGCCGAACTGGTGCTGGACATGGTTGGCACCGACTCCACCCTGGCGTTGGCATCGCAGCTGACGGCACCCCAGGGTCACCTGTGCTGCGTGGGCGTGGCCATGGGCACGCTGGCTTGGAGTTTCATGGCGACGGCATATGAAAGCACCCTGTCCGCCACATTTTGGGGCACCCGCTCAGAGCTGGCCGAAGTGGTGGCGCTGGCCCAGGCCAAAAAAATAGAAATCGAAACCCAGACCTTCCCGCTCGACCAAGCCGCCGCCGCCTACGCCCAACTGGAAGCAGGGCAAATCACCGGTCGGGCTATAGCATTGCCATAATGAGCAATCACGGAAAACCCCTGAACGGCGACTTCAAGGTTGCCGAAATGCCCCTGTCCCCAAGCGATGCGCCCTCGGACGAATTCGTCCATCTGGCTGCCTTCGGCCGCAAGGAAATCTCCCTGGCCGAAACCGAGATGCCCGGACTGATGGAACTGCGGGCCCGCCACACCGACGAACAACCCCTCAAGGGCGCCCGCATCTCCGGCTCGCTGCATATGACCGTTCAGACGGCGGTGCTGATTGAGACCCTGGTGGATCTGGGTGCCGATGTCCGCTGGGCGTCGTGCAACATCTATTCCACCCAGGATCACGCCGCCGCTGCCGTGGCCGTGGGGCGCGGGGACGGTGCGTCGGCGGACAACCCCTGCGGCGTGCCCGTCTTCGCATGGAAAGGCGAGACCCTCGAGGAATACTGGTGGTGCACCGAGCAGATGCTGCGCTGGCCGGCCGACAGCTCCGCGGACGACAGCCCCCCAACCGCCAACTCCGCGGACGACCCCCGCAACCTCGGCCCCACCCTGGTGGTGGACGACGGCGGTGACGCCACCTTGCTGCTCCACCAGGGCCTGCGCTATGAGCAAGACGGAAAAGTGCCCAGCCCCGACACCGCCGACTCAGAAGAAGGCCAAGTCATCCTCAAGCTGCTGGCCAACCTGCAAAGCAGCGACCCCGGGCTGTGGGGCAACCTCACCCAAACGATCCGGGGCGTGTCCGAGGAGACCACCACCGGCGTCAACCGACTCTATCAGATGAGAGACTCAGGCGAGCTGCTGTTCCCCGCCTATAACGTCAACGACTCGGTCACCAAGTCCAAGTTCGACAACCGCTATGGCTGCCGCCACTCCCTGATTGACGGCCTCAACCGCGCCACCGATGTTTTGATCGGCGGCAAGATGGCGGTGGTCTGCGGCTATGGTGATGTCGGCAAGGGCTGCGCCGAAGCTCTGCGGGGGCAGGGCGCCAGGGTGGTCATCACCGAGATCGACCCCATCTGTGCGCTGCAGGCCGCCATGGAGGGTTTTGCGGTCAAGCGCCTGGAGGATGTGCTGGACGAGGCCGACATATTCATCACCGCCACGGGCATGAAGGGCGTCATCACCGCCGAGCACATGGCCCGAATGAAGCACCAGGCCATCGTCGGCAACATCGGCCACTTCGACAACGAAATCGGCCTGGCCGAGCTGCCGTCAGATGTCCGAAAAATTGAGATCAAGCCCCAGGTGCACGAGCACCTCTTTCCCAACGGCAACTCGATCATCGTGCTGTCCGAGGGCAGGCTGTTGAACCTGGGCAACGCCACCGGCCACCCCAGTTTTGTGATGTCGTGCAGCTTCACCAACCAGGTGCTGGCGCAACTTGAGCTGCATCGGCGAGCCGAGGAGCTGGAGCGCGATGTGTTTGTTCTGCCCAAGCATTTGGACGAAGAAGTTGCCCGGCTGCACTTGGACAAGCTGGGGGCCAGGCTGACTGTTTTGGACGACGATCAGGCCGAGTATCTGGGCGTGCCGACCGAGGGGCCGTTCAAGTCCGAGCACTATCGCTATTGAGGGGGACCGCCGGCACGTGGCAGCCGGCGCACCAAGACCGCGGGCGACGCCCGACACCGCGGCGCCCCACCTGGCCTCGCGGCCCGGAGCCGCAGCCGGCGTGTGGCACAATGGCAACATATGCTGCTTAGAAAACTTTGCCCCGGCTGTCGCACCTCCAGCCAGACCGCCCGTGAACCCATCTGCCCCGACTGCCAGGATCAGCTGAGGCACCTGCCCGCCCGACAAGCAGCCGACCACCTGAGCCTGGGTTGCCGGGCGCTGTTTCTCTATGACGCCGCCGCTTCCGGGGTGGTGCAGACGATCAAGGACCAGCGGGCCATGTGGCTGGTCAGGTGGCTGGC
>CAZERQ010000127.1:0-3802 GCA_964514465.1 uncultured Acidimicrobiales bacterium | reverse complement strand
CCGGTTTCGTCCGTCCCTCCGTCCCTATATCCCAGCACCCGGGCCAGCCAATCCAGCCCCGCATCGTCTGACGGTATCTCATAGATCGCCTGCTCGTCGCGCAGCTGCAGGCGGTGCTCGATCTGGCGCAGATAGCGGTAGGCCACGCTCAGGTGCTCGGCATCGGACACATCGATGATGCCCGCCCGCTTGAGCTGCTCCAGCGCCAGCAGGGTGTTGGGTGAGCGCACCAGTGGGTCGGATCGGCCGTGCGCCAAGAGCAGCAGCTGTGTGCTGAATTCGATGTCTCGGATGCCGCCCGGCCCGCGCTTGAAGTCGCGCCCGGCGCTGGCGGTCACCGACTGCTCCACGTTGGTTTTGAGGTTGCGGATATAGCGGATCTCCTCGGGGTCGAGGTCGGGGCGCCAGACGAACTCGCGCACATCGTCCAGCACCTGCGTGACCAAATCCCGGTCGCCCGCCACATAGCACGCCTTCATCCAGGCTTGGCGCTCCCAGGGGCGGGCGCGCTGCTCGAAGTATGACTTGAAGCCCTGCGGGGTGCGGCTGATGGCGCCCGATGTGCCTTCGGGTCGCAGGTCGGTGTCGACCTTGAATATGACTCCGTCGGCGGTGTGCTGCGACATCTGCGAGATCACGCTGCGGGCGATTTTGTGTGTGATTTCTGTTGGCTGTTCGGCAGGCGCGGCGGCGGCGTCCTTCTCCCCATGCACGAACACCACGTCCACATCGCTGGCATAGTTCAGCTCGTTGCCGCCCAGCTTGCCCATGCCCACAATCGCAATCGGAAAGCCGGGGTGGTCTTGGCGGGCCACCTCCAGGCAATGCGACAGACAGGCGTTCGCCAGCGCCGAAATCTCGCCCGTGATGGCCAGCAGATCCGCCTCCAGCAGGGCGTCTCGCACCACGATGCGCAACAGCTCCCGGCGCTTCCACACCCGCAGGTCAAGCTCGGGGTTGTCGGCTAGATCCTGGGTGAGCAGCGCGAGGTAATCGTCTCGGTCTCGGGCGATCTCCAGCGTGTCTTGGGGTTTGAGGCCGTCCAGCAGGGCGGGGTCGCGGCGGATGGCGTTGGTCAGCGAGCGGGAAATGTCGGAGACCGCGATGATGGCACGGCAGATGACGCCGGCTTCGGCGATGTCGGGCTTGGTCTGGGGGTGCTCAGCCAGCAGGGTCTGAAGCGTGCGCTCGGCTTGGTCGGGGAAGGCTGCCTGCATGACTAGCTGCTGGACAGACGGGGACAGGGTCGGGGCGGTGGACATGGACGGTGGCGGGGACGGGGACGGTTGCTGGGCAGGCGAGGCCATTTGTTATAGCTTAGGGGCCAGTCGCTGGGGGCGGGCAGCCATACCATTTGGGGCCAGTCGCCTATACCATTAAATCGTGGCAGTTTTGCGCACGGCACTTTGCCAGATCAACACCGTGGTGGGCGACATCGGCGGCAATGTGGCCAGGATTTTGGACGCCCTGGGCCAGGCCGAGGCTGCCGGCTGTGCGCTGGCGGTGTTTCCCGAGCTGACCATCTGCGGCTATCCGCCCGAGGATCTTTTGATGAAGCCGCGGTTCGTGGCCGACGCCCGGGCCGGTCTGGACGAGGTGGCTGGCGCCAGCGGAGACTGCTTTGCGGTGGTGGGGTTTCCGGCTGTGCGCGAGGTTGGAGGCGGGGGCGCGGGCGAGCGCGGCCAGGACGAGACGGCGCACGACCAGCCCCGTCTATACAACGCCGCGGCGGTCTGCGGTCGGGGTCAAGTCCAGGCCATCGTCCACAAGACGCATCTGCCGAACTATGCCGTGTTTGACGAGCATCGCTATTTTGCCGAGGGCCGGCCTCATCCGCCGGTTGAGATTGGCGGGGTTCGGGTGGGCGTGTCGATATGTGAGGATCTGTGGGTGGACGGCGGCGCGATCGAACAGATTGCGGGGGGTGGCGCGGGTGCGGGCACGGGCTCGGGCTCGGGCTCCGACACTGGCTCGGGCTCGCAGCTGGTCGTCAACATCAATGCCTCGCCCTATCACATCGGCAAGTGGGACCGGCGCCGGGAGTTGCTGGAGCAGCGCAGCCGTCAGTATGGCCAGCCGTTCGTCTATGTCAATCAGGTGGGCGGGCAGGACGAGTTGGTGTTTGACGGGATGTCGGCCGTGTTCGGAGGCGCGGGCGCGGACGGGAGCGTGGGCGCCGACGCGGACGGGCGCGGGGGCGATACCAGCACGGGACAGCTTACGGCACGCTGCGCCCAGTTCGTGGAACAGATCATGGTGGTGGACATAGAAGTGCCGGGCGCGGCAGGCGAGGGCGCGGCAGACTCGTCGTCCATTCCCGCGCAAATTCCACCGCAACTTGCAACCCAGATCGCGCCGCAGCTCGAACCCCTGTCTGAAATCTACGAAGCCCTCAAGCTCGGCCTGTCGGACTACATCAAAAAGAACCGCTTCCGTGACGTCTGCGTGGGGCTGTCGGGCGGCATCGACTCATCGCTGGTGGCCACCATCGCCGCCGATGCCCTGGGGCCCGGCCAAGTCCACGGGGTGCTGATGCCGTCTCGCTATTCGTCCGAGCACTCGCTGGCGGACGCCAAGCAGTTGTGTCAGAACCTTGGGATTGACCACAGCGTGGTGCCGATCGAGCCGGCCCACCAAACCTTGATGGAGATGCTCGGGCCGTATCTCGGCGGGGGCGGGGGCACGGACGGCGGCGGCGCGGGCGGCGGCGCGGGCGGAAGCGACAGCGGTCTGACCGAAGAAAACCTGCAGTCCCGCATCCGTGGGATCGTGCTGATGGCCTTTGCCAACGCTCGGGGCTGGCTCAACCTGACGACCGGCAACAAGAGCGAGAGTGCGGTGGGATATTCCACGCTCTATGGCGACACGGCCGGCGCCTTTGCCGTGATCAAGGATGTGTGGAAACAGCAGGTGTATGCGCTGGCGCAGCATCGCAATCGGCAGGCCGCCGAGCTGGGCCGCACCCCGCCCATACCCGAGAGCACGCTGACCAAGGCGCCTTCGGCCGAGCTGCGCCCCGACCAGCGAGACGACCAGAGCCTGCCGCCATATGACCAGCTGGATCCGCTGCTTGAGGCCATCGTGGAGCGGGATCTGACGGGGGCTGATTTGCTGGCCGCGGGGAGTGGTGCGGGGGGTGGCGCTGGGACAGACGCGGGCGCGGCCACCGACCCCGAACTGGTGGCGCGGATTTCCAGACTGGTTGACTTGGCCGAATACAAGCGCCGGCAGAACCCGCCCGGGATCCGCATCACCGAAAAGGCGTTCGGCAAGGACAGACGTATGCCGATCACGCACGGCTATCTCGGAATGGGCGACGGCACTGCGGGCGGTGGCGCGGCCGGCGATGACGCGGCAGACAGGTAAGGCGCAAACCGCACCCATATGACCGGCTCCGTGGATTCACCCCTATATACTTATAGTCATGAAGATACTGCAGCGCAAGCGGACAGCCGCACCCCTGCCAACGCCCGCGCCTCCAGCCGCGCGTCCAGCCGCTTCCCCATCCACGCCCCTGACCGACCCAGACAGCTTCACCACCGAGGAAATTGTCGAATGGTTCCAGGAGGAATTCGGAATCGATCTCTCCAGCAAAACAGACGAAGTGGTGCAGGGCTACATCAAGATGGCCCAGGGTGGTGAAGACGTGGTGCTTGTCTATGAGTCAATGGAACGATCTCTGGAACGGGTGCGCAACCGCTCCGCCCTTAGGAAAGCACATGATTCGCTAGGACCCGAGGAACACCAAATGGATCTGCAGCTTGAAAAGGAGGGCTTCAAGATCCAACGCAGCCCCCTGTCC
>CAZERQ010000126.1:0-2810 GCA_964514465.1 uncultured Acidimicrobiales bacterium | reverse complement strand
TGACGGCTCCAACCGCGGTGCGTTGCTTGAACTGCAGTCCAACAATGCCGATTTGGTTTTCGGTGTTGGGTTCTTGTTCGCTGACGACATGAAGACCGTGGCCGCCACCAACCCGGATACCTGCTATGGCATCGTTGACGGGACGGTTGAGGAGCCCACCGACAATATTGCCATGTTGTTGTTCGCCGAGCACGAGGGTTCGTTCCTGGTGGGCGCGGCTGCCGCATGGAAGACAGGAACCGACCACATTGGTTTCATCGGCGGTGTAAACATTCCGCTGATTCAGCGTTTTGAGGCCGGCTTTTTGGCGGGCGCTCGCCATGTGAATCCCGACATCGAAATTTCCTCGCAATACATCACCGAGCCGCCGGACTTTGACGGCTTCAACGCTCCGGATTCGGCCAAGGTCATCGCTGAGAGTATGTTCGAAGACGGCGCCGACATTGTCTATCACGCAGCTGGCGGCTCCGGCGCCGGTCTGTTTGAGGCTGCCAAGGAGCACTCTGAGTCCAGTGGTTCCAAGGTGTGGGCTATCGGTGTCGACTCCGACCAATACAACACCTCCGATGCCAGTGTGCGTGAATACATCTTGACGTCCATGCTCAAGCGGGTGGATGTGTCGGTGTATGAGACCATCGCTTCTGCCAACGCAGGAACCTGTCCGGGTGGGATCCGGGTGTTCAACCTGGAGACCGACGGCGTGGGCTATTCCACCACCGGCGGTTTCCTCGACGACATCACCTCGAACCTGGACGCCCTCAAGGCAGACATCGTCTCAGGTGCCATAACGGTGCCCGACAGCGTCTAGGCGCAAGCCGACGATTTGGCGCGAGCCAACGCATAGGCGCGAGCCAACATATAGGCAAAACCAATGATGTTTGGACGGCTTCGGTTGTTGCTTTGGTGCAATACCGGAGCCGTCCAGGCATTTATGCTAAACTGGTCAGCCAGTGAGCACTCTGGTTGATACCTCTTCTCCGGGTGGCCCTGCCGCCACTCCTGCCGGCGAGGGCGCGGGCGCGGCCAACGGCGTGGGTGCTGCGACCTCGGGCGATGTGGTGATCGAGCTGCGGGGCATCACCAAGCGGTTCCCCGGGGTCATAGCCAACGAAGACATCAACCTCAAAATCAACCGGGGGGAAATCCACGCCATCTGCGGCGAGAACGGGGCCGGCAAGTCCACCCTGATGAAGATCATCTATGGCATGCAGCCGCCCGATGAGGGGTCCATTCTGATCAACGGCTCCGAAGCCAACTTTCACTCGCCCCGAGATGCCATCGACAGCGGCATCGGCATGGTGCACCAGCACTTCATGCTGGCGGGACACCTGAGTGTTCTGGAGAACATCGTGCTGGGCGCCGAGAAGGACTATTACTCCGGGCTGTTCGGCCGCGGCGGGTTGTTCCGCAGCGGCAAGTCCGACTCGCAACGCCAAATCGAAGAGTTGTGCGAGCTATACAGCCTGGATGTCAACCCCAACGCCAACCTGTCCACCCTGGAGGTGGGCCAGCGCCAGAAGGTCGAGATCATCAAGGCGCTCTATCGCGGCGCCCGCATTTTGATTTTGGACGAGCCGACCGCGGTGCTGGTTCCCCAGGAGGTGGAGGAGCTGTTTGAGACCATGCGCGAGATGGCGTCGCAAGGCGAGACCATCTTGTTCATCGACCACAAGCTGGACGAAGTGCTGGCCATCGCCGATCGGATCACGGTCATCCGCGCCGGCCGCTCAGTCGCCACGGTCGACAAGAACGACGTCACCGCCAGCCAGCTGGCCGAGCTGATGATCGGCAGCGAGTTGCCCACCCCCGAAATCTTTGAGGAAGTCGAATCAGACGAAGTGCTGTTTGACGTCCGCTCGCTGAACCTGTTGGCCGACACCCAAGACGAGGCCACCTATGCCAGCTCCAAAATGCTGTTGCGCGACATCAACTTCTCCATCAGGCGGGGCGAGATTCTGGGCATCGCCGGCGTGGAAGGCAACGGACAGGCCGAGCTGGTCGAGGCCCTGCTGGGCGTGCGCGCCGCCGACAGCGGGTCGGTCATAATGTGCGGCGAGGACATCACCCACTGGTCAACCCGTGAGCGCCGGGAAGGGCAGCTGGGCTACATCCCCGAGGATCGCCACGAGATGGGTCTGCTGCTGCCGTCGCCGCTGTGGGAGAACGCCATGCTGGGGCACCAGGGAAATGAGCCCTATGCCACTGCCGGGTTCTGGCTGCATCCGTCCATGGCCAAGTCGCGTTGCGCCGAGATGGTGGCCGAATATGACGTGCGCACCCCCAACGTGACCGTGCCGGCCGATGCGCTTTCCGGCGGCAACCAGCAAAAGCTGATCATCGGCCGCGAGATGGTGATGGATCCCAAGGTGCTGATCGCCGCGCATCCCACCCGGGGAATTGACGTGGGCGCCCAGGACGCCGTCTGGGAAAAGCTGCGTGCGGCCCGACACGATGGCCTGGCTGTGCTGTTGGTGTCGGCTGATTTGGACGAGCTTATTGGCCTGTCCGACCGCCTGCTGGTGATCTTGCGCGGCGAGCTGGTGGCCGAGCTGGATCCGGGCAAGGTCACCCCCAAGGAGCTGGGCAGCTACATGACCGGAGCCCAGATGGAATCCGAGGAACCCGCCGCCGCGCCCGCCGGAGCCGCCCATGTCTGACACCCGCGCCTCGCTCAACTCTCCCAGTCAAGTCGGCTGGGCCCTGCTGACCCCGGTCGCCACCATCGCGGTGTCCGCCCTGCTGGCCGCCATTATCTTGCTGGCCATCGGCAGCAACCCCATCACCGCGCTGCAGAGCATGTGGGCCAGCGG
>CAZERQ010000125.1:0-2003 GCA_964514465.1 uncultured Acidimicrobiales bacterium | reverse complement strand
ATGGCGCATTCGGCGGGCATGCACCTGGAGGCCAAGATGGAAGGCGGCGTGCTGAAGAGCCTCAAGCGCAGCGTGCTGGGCGGCGAGTCGTTCTTCGTGTCGACCTACACCGCGCCGGCCGAAGGCGGCTGGGTGGACGTGGCCGCCAAGCTGCCGGGCGACCTCAAAGTGCTCGAGCTGGACGGATCCAGCAACTGGGTGGTCGAGCGGGGCAACTGGCTGGCTTCGGAATCATCGGTTGAGCTTGACACCAAATGGCAAGGCTTTCGGATGCTGGCGGGCGGCGAAGGCGGTTTCATGGCGCACGCCTCGGGGGTCGGCAAGATGCTGGTGGCGTCCTATGGAGCCATCGAGTCGATCTCGCTGGGCGCGGGCGAGCAGGTGGTGGTGGACACCAATCACATGTTGGCTTTCCCCGACACGGTCAGCTTTGAGTTGACCCGTGCGGCGCAAGGCAAGACAGTGCAGTCGATGAAGTCGGGCGAGGGTCTGGTGTTCCGCTTCACCGGGCCCGGCGACATCTGGGTTCAGTCCCGCAACCAGCAGCAGCTGATCGCCTGGCTGAACACCGAGCTGGGCTCGCGGGAATAACGCGGGCGCGGGAATAACGCAGGGCGAGAATAACGCGGCGCTGATGCAGCATGGGCGCCCATAACCGTCACCACCAACGGCGACGGGTGTTGCGGCTTGGGTAGAGTTTGGGGCGAGCGCGAAATTGGGTGCCGGGCCGGGGTCGGGCCCGACGGCGAGTTGCCACTGTCCGCATCAGCGACAGCACCATCTGGCAGTCGTCAATGGCCCGGTGCTGCTGGCTCGCCGGGATTTCCTCATAGCGGGCGGCATCTTCGAGTTTGTGCCAGCGGGGGTCTTTGAATCTGGGGTGGGGCTCGTTGCGATGGCGGGCATAGGCTTTCATGGCGCAATGGGATTTGAGGCGCGGCAGCGACAGGTTGTGTCGGCGGGCGGTGGCGCGCAGGGCCCGCAGGTCAAATTCGGCGTTGTATATGATGACTTGTTTGGCTTGGGACAGGAGCCGGCTGACTTCTGCGTGGATCTGCGGCCACGGCTGGGCATTTCTCTGGGCCAGCGTCGAGTGGCTCAACCCGTGGGTGGCAACCGCGGCGGGTTCGATGGGATCCTGGGGCAGGCTATAGTGGTGAAGCAGCTCGGTGCCCTGGGTGTTGATGATGCCGATTTCGACTATTTCAATGGCGCCGCGTAACCCCGTGGTTTCGGTGTCCAAAATCAGCACATCGTCGCGGCCAAGCAGGCGACTCCACTGCCGGGCAATCACGGCCGATTTGCTCACGGTCGATCCGAATCTGACTGATCCGCTTCCGGCTGATCCAGAGGGTCCTTGTCGCCATAATATTTGAGGAATTTGTCGCGGTATTCCTTCAGCAAGACACGCAGGTGGGAGCGCACCTCAACGGCGGTAACGAAATCAAGCGTTCGGACATAGCGATAGGTTTTCTTGCCGGTAAGCTCAACCAGCTCGTCTGTTTCAATGTCTGTGATTTCAAATTTGATTGTGCCGTCGCCCCCCAGCTTGATGTCAATCTTGCGGATCTCGTCCATGATCAGCATGATTTCCTCCTGGATTTCGCGGGCATGGGGGTCGTCAGCCGGGTTGGGGCGGTGATGGCCATGTCCCGCCGTCTCCTCCCACTCGATAGTGCCCTCATAGTGCCGCCTGCCAAAAAGCGAGCCAATCAGCCAACCCAACCTGAGCGTCAGCAGGCCACCGGAACCGGAATCATACTTCAGAGTCATGGCAACATTATAGTCGGGGGGTCTGACATTTTTGCCATTGGCGGCTTGGCGGTCGCCTTTGTTGGTTTGGGGCTGACTTTGGCGGGCACCGCCTATGAGCCGATTTTCTTCAAGAAGTTCTGGTAGTCCCGCTCTGCTTTCGGCGAAGCGATGACTTCAAGCAGCCCCAGGTCCGCCAAACTCTGAAACACCAAATCGCTGGACGCCACGGGACATCCCAACGAAACCGC
>CAZERQ010000124.1:0-2740 GCA_964514465.1 uncultured Acidimicrobiales bacterium | reverse complement strand
TTCGGATCATAGGGCCGCGCCAGCATGTGCACCACCACCACCACGAACCCCACCAGCGCCGCGATCACCGCCCCGTCCGCGGCGAACCACCTCGGGCTGCGATCAGAAAAGAACGACAGCACCACGGCCAGCACCACCAGCACGCCCAGCCCCAGCACCATAATCCCGAACCAGCTGCCGCCCGACGGCGAAATCCCCACGAAGCTCTGTCCGTCCAGCCGTCCGTCCACTGACGCATCGGCCCACCTCCCAAAGGCACTCATCTTGCCGGCATCGGAAGTCCAGGGCAAAAGCGCCCCGCCCGCCATCAAAACGCCACCGATGATGGCCAACAGCATGGGCAGATGCTCGTTGCCGGCGATGGGCGCCGCAAAACCCCGCAACGTCCGGCTGCGATAGCCCCCGGCCATGAAGTTGTCCTGGTCGTCCAGCAGCAGCTCGGGGTTGCGCCGATAGACCCAGGCCCGCCGCAGCCGCACCAAAAAGTTGGCCGGATCCGAATCCACCCGCTGCGAGATGCGGTCGAGCACCACCGCCACCAAAAAGAACGCCAGCCCCGCCGACGCCGCCTGCGCCAGATCCTGGTTGTTGATGGCCTGAAACAACAGCCGTCCCAGCCCGCCGGCGCCCATGATGGCGGCGATGCCCAGCATAGAAATCGCCAAAAGCAATGTCTGGTTCAGCCCGGTCATGATGGTCCGGCGCGCCACCGGGATCTGCACGTCAAACAGCACCCGATAGTTGGATGCGCCATAGGAGCGCGCCGCCTCCACGATCTCGCCGGGCACCTGTCGGATTCCCAGATTGGTCAGACGGATGAGCGGCGGCAGGGCGAACACCATGGTCACCATCGTGGCCGACACCTCGCCGATGCCCCAAAAGAAGATGAACGGCAGCATATAGGCGAAGGAATGGACGACTTGCATGGCGTCCAGCACCGGCCGCACGGCGATCCAGACCCCTTCGATGCGGGCGCACGCGATGCCGATGGGGATGCCGATGATCGCGCACAGCACCACCGCCACGCTGATGAAGCCGATGGTGCGGGCGGTCTCCAGCCAGTAGTCCTCGCCCAGAAGTCCGCACACCACCAGCGCCAGGGTAACGAAGCCGCCCACCCGCAGGCTGCGCGACAGCAGCGCGATGCCGGCGATGACCAGCACCACCCAGACCCAATAGATCTCGGTCAGCGCCAGACCCAGCGCGCTTTCCTTGGAGCCGCCGCCGGTGCCGCCGCCGACCACTTCGCGGATCAGGTTGCGGAACGGCCACTCGATGGCGTCCAGGGTTGACTGCAGGTTGTTGTCGACCCAGGAGATGGCTTGCTCGGCCCAGTCCCCGAAGGGAATGCGCCACTGGTTGAGGACTTCGTTGTCCCAGAATTGGGGGTTGTCGTCAGGCATCGGTGTCACCTGCGGCGGTTTCGTCTGCGTCCGTGCCCGCGTCTGCGTCCGTTCCTTCCGCCCGGCCCATCTTGTCCATGATCAGATGCGGATACAGCGTGCCCACCAGCCGATCGCCCCCACCCCCGTCCACCTCAGACGCCACCGCAATCGGCAGCCCCCGCCCGGCCGCCTTGTAGATCTCGTTCAGGCGGGTCTGCGAAGTGGTGCGCTCAAAGTCGTGCCGGGCCGCCGAAGCCAGATCCGTGCTGCCCATCCGCTGCGCCCGCAGCCCGTCAGCCGCCATCAAAAGCGCCACCGGCACGCCCCGCTCGTCCACCACGAACTCGCCCGCGCTGTCGCCCAGGTGCGCAATCGCATCGGCCAGCGTCATGTCCGCCGGAATGGGCGACGGCACCGACATCACCTCGCCCACCCGGATGGCGCGCCCCTGATCCACATTGCGGATGAACCCCGCCACATAGGGATTGGCCGGATGCGTCAAAATGTCCACCGGGGTGCCGACCTGCTCCACCCGTCCGTCGCGCATGATGCACACCCGATGGCCGATGCGCACGGCTTCGTTCAGGTCGTGGGTGATGAACAAGATGGTTTTTTTCAGCTGGCGGTGGAGCACCAAAAGCTCGTCTTGGATCTGGTGGCGGATGAGCGGATCCAGCGCCGAGAACGGCTCGTCCATCAACAAGATGTCGGCGTCCGAAGCCAGCGCCCGCGCCAGCCCAACCCGCTGCTGCTGGCCGCCCGAAAGCTGGCTGGGAAGCCGGTCGGCGTATTCGTCCAGCCCCACCAGCGACAGCGCCTGGCGAGCCGCCTCGTTGCGCTTGGACTTGGACTGGCCCTTGACCTTGAGCCCATAGCTGACGTTTTGCAAGATGTTGTGGTGCGGGAACAGGGCGAAGTGCTGGAACACCATGGAGACCTTCTCGCGGCGGAACACCTGAAGCTGTTTGCCCCTGAGCTGCTGCACGTCGGTGCCGTCCACCCAGACCTGTCCGCTGGTGGTCGCCAGTAGCTGATTGACCGTGCGCAGAGCGGTGGATTTACCCGAGCCCGACAGCCCCATCACCACGAAAATCTCGCCCCGGCGGATGGACAGGTTCAGGTTCTGCAGGCCCAGCACGTGCCCCGACCAGCCCATGATTTCGTCTTTGGAGTGGTCCTTGAGGGCGAGGTCGAGGGCGTAGCCGTGAGGTTGGGGGCCGAAGATTTTGTATACGTCCTGGAAGCGGATGGCCTCTTGGGGTTGGGCGGACAGGTCTGGGTGGACGGCACCGCCGTGCAGCAGCTCAGGGGCAAACAGCTTCAGGTGTTCCGCCGCGAGAAGGTCTCCATGGTGT
>CAZERQ010000123.1:0-4620 GCA_964514465.1 uncultured Acidimicrobiales bacterium | reverse complement strand
GACATTGACGCCTCCTGGCCCTACTAGCCCAGACGGGCGGAAAATGTCAGACCCCGCCTGTAGCATTCCCGCCTGTAGCATTAAAGATAATGAGAAACACTTTCAAGACCTACACACTTCTGGCGCTGCTGGGCGGGCTGTTCATCATCATCGGCGGAGCCATCGCCGGCAACGCCGGGCTATTCATCGGGCTGGCGCTGGGGCTGGTGGTGGTCGGCATTTCATATTGGTTCTCAGACAAGATCGCTATCCGGTCGGCCCGGGCGGAGCTGGCTGATCGGTCGGAGTTCCCCGAATATTATGCGGCCATGGAAGAACTGACCGCCAAGGCCGGCCTGCCCATGCCCCGTCTCTATATCACACCCGAGCAGCAGCCCAACGCTTTCGCCACGGGGCGCAACCCGAAGAATGCGGCGGTGGCCATCACCGAGGGCCTGCTGCATCATCTCAACTGGGAGCAGATCAAGGGGGTTCTGGCGCACGAGCTGATGCACATCCGCAACCGCGACATTCTGGTCGGCTCGGTGGCGGCGGCGGTGGCCATGGCCATTACCTTGCTGGCGCGCATGGCCCTGTTCGCCAGTTTGTTTTTTGGCGGACGGGACAACCGAGGCGGCAGCCCCATCGGGACTTTGGCTTTGGCGATTTTGGCGCCGATCGCTGCGTTCATGATCCAGTCGGCCATCAGCCGCACCCGTGAGTTCAAGGCCGACCGAACCGCAGCCCAACTTTTGGGGACGGGCGAGCCGTTGGCCAGCGGGCTGGAGACTCTGGCTTTTGCTTCGGGACGGATTCCGGCTGACGTTCGCCAGGAGCAGGCCTCGCACTACATAGTCAATCCGCTGGCGGGTTCCCGGGCCGGCTTTGCGGGCATGTTCAGCACGCACCCTCCGATCGAGGAGCGCATTCGCCGGCTACGGTCGGACGAGTGGCGCTAGGTTTGGGGCGGGCGGCGCGGCACTATATTAATTGATTAATTGACAGGCAACACAACAAGGAGACTAAATCATGGGACAATTCATCGGCGGAATAATTATTCTGGTCATCTTTGGGGCCATCGGATTTGCCCTGGGCAAGTTCCGGGCGAGCGTCCGAAACGAGCCAGCTGAAAAACTGCTGGGCGCCGGACGGGTGGCCGCGTGGGTCGTTGCGCTGGCTGGCGGATTGTCGCTGCTGTTGTCGTCAATGCTGTTCAGCGTCCCGGCCAACAACGTGGGCGTGGAGATTCTGTTCGGCAAGCCGCGCACAACCCACACGGAAGGGCTGCATTTCAAGAATCCGTTTTCTGAGATCTCCAACATTCCTGGACTGCAGCAGGAGTCGACATATTCTGCGGTGCCGGGCGAGGGAGAAGTGGGAGCCGCCGACGCGGTGGAAGCCGTGACGCAGGACAACGCGGTGGTGGACGTAGACGCCAGCATCTTGTGGAGTTTGGATCTGTCGCGGGCCAAGGATATATATCGTGAATATCGCACCCTGGAGCAAGTGCGCGTGCGGCTGTTGCGGCCGGTCAGCCGGGATGTGATTCGGGATTGCGTGGCGCAGTATCCGTTCGAGGAGGCGCGCACGTCCCAGCGTCAGGCCATCGCCACTTGCGCGGAGCAGGAAATATCGGACCAGACCGAAGCCAAGGGAGTCGTTATTAATGCAGTGCAGATCCGCAACATGAAAGCGCAGTCGGTTGACCTGCAAGCCAGCATCGACCGTAAGCTGTCGGCTGAGCAGGCGGCGCGGGAGGCAGAGTTCCGCCGCGATCAGGCCAGTGTCGATGCCGAGACTGCCAGGATCAGGGCCGAGGGCGAGGCGGCAGCTGAGATCGCCAAGGCAGAAGGCGTCAAGCAGGCCAACATTTTGGTGAGCGAGTCTTTGACCGCGCAGCTGCTGGAGTTCAGGAAGTATGAATTCCTGAGTCAGAGCGGCAACACCAACTGGGTCATCGATGGCAGCATCGACGGGAGCCCGCAGTTGGTCATTCCGATGGGGGAGGGCTTGACCAGTTCGGGCTCGGGCTCCAGTTCGGATTTGGGTTCCAGCACTGCGCCCTAGTCTCGCCCGCGCCGAGCACCGGGTCAGCCGCCGGCCGGGTCAGTCGCGGAAGTTGCCGCACTCGATGGGAATGTCGAAATCCTCGTCCTTGACCGCGGCGATGGTCTGCTGAAGGTCGTCACGCTTTTTGCCTGACACCCTGATTTGGTTGCCCTGGGTTTGGGATTGAACGCCCTTGAGCCCCAGGTTCTTGATGAACTTGTTGATCTCGCGGGCCTTGTCTGAGGAGATGCCCGAGGTCAAGGCCGCGGTCTGGCGCACACTCCCCTTGGCCGCCTCCTCGACTTTTTGAAAGCTCAAGCCCTTGAGGGAGACCTTGCGGCGCACCAGCTTTTCCTTGAGCACCTCGCGCAACGCAGCCAGGCGATCCTCCGAACTGGATGACAGCGAGATGGAACCCTCGCCCAACTCAACCACCGATCCGGTGTCTTTGAAGTCGTATCGCTGGGCAACCTCCCGGGCGGTCTGGTCAACTGCGTTGCGGACCTCCTGGAGATCGAGTTCTGAGGTTATGTCAAAGCTGGGCATGGCTGTGTTGTGGCGGTGGTGCTGAGGTGAGGCTACGGGCCGAAGAAAAGAACGATGTGGGCCGGGAAGGATTCGAACCTCCGAAGTCTACGACGGCAGGTTTACAGCCTGCTCCCTTTGTCCGCTCGGGCACCGACCCACTATATATTTAAGGCTAGCTAGGTTTCGTCAATTTGGGATATGAGAATTTTCTGATAGATGGCGCAGTCCAGCCAGCGGTTGAATTTCCGTCCCACCTGTCGCTCCACCCCCACCAGAAAAAACCCGGCCTTCAAAAACAGCTTGTGCGAAGCCTGGTTGGTCTCGGCGATTCTGGCAATCAGGGTCCGAAAGCCGTGCTGGGTTGCCAAGCCCTCAACGAACCCCAGAAGCTCCTGGCCCACGCCCTTGCCGCGGTGATCCGCATGTATATATATCGACACCTCAGCCGTGCCGATGTAGGCCGCCCGCTCCCGATACGGCGACAGCGACCCGAAACCGATGATGCCCAGATCGCTGTCTTCGGCCACCACCGAAGCATAGACCCCCGAATGGCTCTTGAACCAGCGGCGCTGCTCCTTGCGCGTGCGCGGGAGAATGTCGAAGGTGTTGCTGGTCTCGGCGACTTCCCGGTTGTAGATGTCCAAGATGGCGGGTTGGTCCGCCGAGGTGGCTAGACGGAGGTGCATGGCTGTGTTGAAAAATCTGGTTGTTGTGCTAGACTGGAAGTTGGAAATTGAGATATTGGTTATAGAGTCTAAATCACCCATCAGCAACTTTGCTCCCTTAGCTCAGACGGCAGAGCGTTTCCATGGTAAGGAAAAGGTCGAGAGTTCAATTCTCTCAGGGAGCTCCCCGGCGGCGTAGCTCAGTTGGTAAGAGCGCTCGACTCATAATCGAGAGGTCGACAGTTCAAGTCTGTCCGTCGCTACATGAGATGGCGCCGCTGGGTGGCAGGCAGTCGCCACACGGCAGCGTCCATCGTGCCCCGGCCTGCTAGACAACTGCTGTGACTGCATCGCCCCGGCGCCGCCTGCGAGCCGTCGAGGAGTCGCGGCGTAACGTCCGCGGCGATCGCGAGTCTCAATCTTCACCGGACATGGACTCGCTCGTCGAGCGGGCCAGGTCCGGTGACCGGGAGGCGTTCGACCGGCTCGTGCGGATCACCCATTCCGACTCGTACGCGCTGGCTCTTCGCCTGACGGGCAGCACGGAGGATGCTCGCGACGTGGTTCAAGAGGCGTACCTGAGGGCCTACCGGAGCGTCGGCCGATTCCGCGGCGATGCGCTCTTCAGCACCTGGCTATACCGCATCGTGGCCAACTGCGCGGCCACTCACATCGGCCGGCGCCGGCTCCATCGCCACGACCACCTCGGAGCCCATGACGATGTGATCGACACCCGGCCCGACTACGACCCGACCCTGCTGGGGGATGTGGCCGCGCTGCGCGTGAACCTCGACGCCGCCATCCGCGACCTCCCGCCGCGCCTGCGGTCGGTGGTTGTGCTGCGGGACATGTACGACCTGCCCCACGAGGCCATCGCCAAGGAACTCGGCATCTCGGTGACCGCCGCGAAGGTGCGGCTGCACCGGGCTCGCCGGCGCCTGCGCGAACAGGTGCTCCCCCTGCCCGGAGAGGAGCACGATCATGGTCAGTGACCGCGCCGACTGCGTGTCGGTGAGCGACGCCCTCGCCGCGGCCGGAGGCTCCGACCGCGCCTTCGGACCGCTGGAGCTGGACCACCTGGCTACCTGCCTGCGGTGCCGGGCCGAGCAGTCCCGGTACCAGCGGCTGATGGAGGCCATGCAGTCGCTGCGGGAGGCACCCATAGGGGAGGACTCCCGTCTGGAGTCGCAGATCCTGGAGACCATCGACCTTCACGGGCGCCGCCTGGCCCGGTGGGCCCGATCAGGCGTGGTGGCCGCGGTCGGGGGCGTCGCGGCCGGGGCTGCAGCCACCGCGGGCCTCATCGCGGCCCGTCATCGCCGCGCCACCAGGCTGGTGTCCTGAGAGGCCGAGCGAGCAGGCGAGCGAACCCGGTCCACACGGGCGAGGCCGTGGCCCG
>CAZERQ010000122.1:0-3219 GCA_964514465.1 uncultured Acidimicrobiales bacterium | reverse complement strand
GAAAATAAGCAAAATATACTTTCTATAAATTGGATTTTAAGAAAATAACTTGAATTTATTTGTTATAGTGCTGCTATAATGGAATCCATGAAGCCGATATCGCTGTCAGAACTTGAGGCGATCCTTGACGCCCAGAGCCCGTGGCGCAGGGGTGGCGCACGATTTCACCTGTCCAGTCAGTTGCCCGAGCGCAAAATGGTTGGCACGCTTTGGAGGCAGTTGGCGCAGGATATTAATGGCGAGCGGAGCGCGGCCGGTCGGCGGAGCGCGGCCGGTCGGCGGGGCGCGGCTGGACGGCAGGGTGCGGCTGGACGGCAGGGTGCTGGGAAGCAGGGCGCCGGCCAGCAAATTCGGCACAAGGTCATTTCGGGGCCGCGTCGGGTGGGCAAGACCACCCTGTTGCGACATTTGGCGCCTCGGCTCATTCAGCAAGCGCAGGTCGCGCCCGAGATGGTCGTCTATTTTTCGCTGGACGAGCCGGCTCTGTCGGGGCAGAGCTTTGATGCGATTTTGGCACAGGTCGTCAAAATCACCGAGGCGAGCTTGGAGAATCCGGCATTCGTTTTGGTGGATGAGGTGGCATATGGCGAGCATTGGGACAGGGCGTTGAAGATTTCATATGACGACCCGGAGAGGTATCCGGTGCGGATTGTTGCCACGTCAAGCTCGGCCGTTGAGATTACCCGGGGCATACGGGAGAGCGGGGCTGGCCGTTGGGTGCATCATTTTTTGTTCCCCTGTCAGTTTGCTGAGCAGGCGATGATTGCTGGTCGGCCGCTTGGGTCGGTTGAGTTTTCCGGCAACACGCTGGCTGAGATGTTGGCTGGCATTCCGCAGGGTTGGGAGACTCCGAGGAGCCTGCGTGAGGCGTTGGACGAGTTCTCGGTTTCAGGGGGATTTCCCGAGGGTGCCTATGCGTTGGGTGATGACGGCGACAGGTCGGCGCGCGTCTCAGAGCACTACAACAATCTGCGTGAGGCATTGGTCAAGGTAACCCGGGTTGATATTCCGCAGATGTTTCGCCTGCGGTATCCGGATAAGTCGGGCGAGCTGCTTTACCTGTTGGCGCAGGCACCGTGCGGCTTGCTGAATCTTAATGATCTGACGAGGGATCTGGGCATCACCAAGCCCACCGTGCAGAATCTTTTCAGCTATCTGGCCGATGCCATGGTGGTTTTTCGGCTGCCGAATTACACGGGGACTGTGCGCAAGGCTCGCAAGTCGTTCTTCCATGACAATGCGGTGGCGGCTGCACTCTCGTATGGCACTCGTGAGACAATGCTGGCGGCCGAGCGGGGTTGGGCGCTGGAGAATATGGTGGGTGCCGCGCTCTATGAGTTGGAGCGGCAGTCGCAGTTCGGCACTCGGCTGTTTCACTATAAGGAGAATGGCGGAGAGGTGGATTTTGTGTTGGTTGAGGGTGGGGCCGGCGGTGGCACCTCGGACGCAGGCCAGGCATCTGTGGCCATCGAGGTGGGCAGTAGCCACAGGCACGACTTGTCTGGTTTGAGGCGGTTTGTTGGGCGCTATCCGGAATTCGCCGGCAACGCATATTTGGTGGCCCCCGGTGCCTCGGCTGACCACACCGGCGACATCGGCACCCTGCCACTAGCCGAGTTCATGCTGGCAGTTGAGCTGCGCAGGGATCAACTTGTCAGCCAGCGTAGCGGTGTGGCTGGAGAATCCTAATGAGTATCAGGCGGATCGCTTGAATAAGTTTTGAGCCAGCTTGAAGCATTTTTGCATGCCCTTGAAATAGAAAGGTGCCAGCAGAAAAAATACTGCGAAACTTGCCGCAACCCAGATTAACTGAGAGGTTGATGGGTGATCGGTGATGGCTCCAATCATGAGTCCCAGAAGGCTCAAGAAGACACCGATTGCAGCGATGAGTGAAAAGTGGAATGCGGTTGTGTTGAGCTCCTGCTGCTTTTTCCGGTCGTGGAGGTCACGCAACGCTTCGAACTTCCAGTCAATGTATTCCCATCGTTGCGGCTTGTGCCACTCTTGTTTGATGGCAGCAAGAATTTTCTTGGAGACCGGCGGCAGTGCTTCGTCATATTGGGTCACCAGAGCCCTGGTGTGTGAAATCCGCTGCAGGGCATCAGTGATGTCTGAGTCGGCAATCTGGTGTCGGGTTCTCTTATCTGACGATTGGTAAGCATCTGTCACAACATCAAGCGATGTAGCCAACTCGATGGAGACAGCATCATGGACACCAGCTGTTTGGATAATGTTGCTGAGCGGGCCAGCCACGATGTCGTCCGCGGTGCTGGTTGATCCGTCATCTGCGCCAAGCGCTTCCCCCACAGGACACAAATCCGCCACCAACGCAAAAGAACTGCCGGGTGTGATACGCACAGTTCGGCAAAGCTGGTGGGTTAGGCCGTCAATGCTGGTTCCTTCGGTCATGTTGCAAAAAGCTTGGATCGCGGCCTGTTCGTATAGCGAGTTGTGGTCGACATCTGGCGACACGGGCAAAAAATAGAGCCGGTGCACCCACAGGAATCCGTTGCTGTTTAGTTTGCTAGCTTTACGGTAACTTTCAAGTTGGGTGTGATATTGTTTTCGCGCCGCAGACAGATTCTTGTGCTCTGCCACTTTGGTTTGGATGGTGTCGCGCAGCTCTTTGATCAACGTCTCAAATTGCTGGACAACAGGATAACTTTCTTTGTCGTCTTCGGGGAAACTGCAGCTTTCAACGAATTCTGCCAGGCGCCTATACCTTAAGCCCAAATCGTCCTCGCTTCCTGGCACGAATTCGAGCGGTTCTGGTGTTGTCAAAACTGTGCTGATTGTGATATTCCCAAATCCGTAATGGTATAGGTTAATTTGGACCTGCTTGATTTCCAAAGTGTATTTTGCTTTCCAGGAGTTCTCGGGTTCAAACTTGCATTTGAGGTCAGCTTGGCTGTGTTGCAATTTGGCCAGTTGTTCCCCGTCCAAAGTGGCTGTGAGAAACTCAATGGGATAGAGCGTTTTATCAGGGTGATGTGTTGGCACATAGAGCAATTCGTTGTCTTGTTCGTCAGGTCCCTTAATGTCTAGCGGTCTAATTTCAAATGGCAACACTTTTGTCTTTTGGGAACATTGCAGTCCGTCAAGCAGAAGAACTTGTGTTCGGCGGGCGCCGTTGATTGCCAGTTCGGTTGGGTCGATGATTACGTCGGTGGCGAAGGGTGCGATGAAGTTGACTTGGATTTTTCGGAAATAATCTGTGTT
>CAZERQ010000121.1:0-4590 GCA_964514465.1 uncultured Acidimicrobiales bacterium | reverse complement strand
GGTCGGCGGTGTCGGGGTCGGCGGCGTCGGGGTCGGAGCTCGCGGCGTCTGGGTCGGCGGGGCTCGCGGTGGGGTCAGCGGCGGTGGGGTCGGCGGGGCTCGCGGTGGGGTCTGCAGCATCTGGGTCAGCGGCGTCGGGGTCGAAGTCGGCAGAGGCGGCGGCCGCGGCATCAGTGTCGCTGACGGTGGCGGCCAGCTCGTCATCCAGATCGGGCAAGTCAGGCAAGTCCGGCAAATCGGGTAAGTCGGGCAGGTCAGGGAGATCGGGCAAGTCCGGCAAATCTGTCTCGTCTGACTCGTCAGAGCCGGCATGTTGCGAGGGCCTGTCTGCCAGCAGCACGCCGCCCGAAGAGGCTTCGTCGCCTGGGTCGTCCAGCAGGTCATCGGCGTCAGAGGCCAGGTCGTCGGGGGCGAGATCGTCGGGGTCGGCGTCAGGGCTGTCGGCATCGGGGCCATCAGCGGCCGCAGCAGAAGACGACACCCGCGACGGACGCCGCTTCAGGCGGTCGCTGTCCTCGGCATTTTGCGCCAGTATCTCCTTCTTGCGAAGCTCCAGCTCCTTCTCCTTGTCGCGCAGCCGCCCGGCCTCTTCGAAATCCTGGGCATCCACTGCCTGTCGCTTGTCTTGGGCAACTTGGGCCAACTCCTCTTCGATGTCCTTGTATTCCTGGGGCGTGTGCATCCGCTTGATGCGCATGCGCGAGCCCGCCTCGTCAATCAGGTCAATGGCCTTGTCGGGCAGGTGGCGATCCACGATATAGCGGGCCGACAGGTTGGCCGCGGCCACCAGCGCCTGGTCGGTGATGGTCACTCGGTGATAGGCCTCATAGAGATCACGCAAGCCCTTTAGGATCTCGATGGAATGCGCGATGGTGGGCTCGTCCACGCTGATGGGCTGAAAGCGCCGCTCCAGAGCCGCGTCCTTCTCCAGATATTTGCGGTATTCGTCGGTGGTGGTGGCGCCGATGGTCTGAAGCTCGCCGCGCGCCAGCATGGGCTTGAGGATGGAAGCAGCGTCAATGGCTCCCTCGGCAGCCCCGGCGCCAACCAGCGTGTGCAGCTCGTCTATGAACAAGATGATGTCGCCGCGGGTGGTGATCTCCTTGAGCACCTTCTTCAGCCGATCCTCAAAGTCGCCCCGATAGCGGCTGCCGGCCACCAGCGAACCCAGATCCAGGGTGTAGAGCTGCTTGTTCTTGATGGTCTCGGGCACGTCATTGCTGGCGATCTTTTGGGCCAGCCCCTCCACGATGGCGGTCTTGCCCACGCCCGGCTCGCCAATCAAAACGGGATTGTTCTTGGTGCGGCGAGACAGCACCTGCATGACCCGCTCGGTTTCACGGGAGCGACCGATGACCGGATCCAGCTGGTTGTCCTTGGCCAGCTGCGTGAGGTTGCTACCGAATTGATCCAGGATGCGCGAGCCCGAACCGGTGGCGGTCTTGCCCCCCGAGCTTTCGCCGCGACCCCGACGGGTCTTGCCCTGCTGACGGCTGCCGCGCGGCCCGGGATAGTCCGACAGCAGATTGATGACTTCCTTGCGCACCCGCGACAGGTTGGCGCCCAGCTTGGTCAGCACCTGGGCGGCCACGCCCTCGCCCTCTCGGATGAGCCCCATCAGGATGTGCTCGGTGCCGATGTAGTTGTGGCCCAGCTGCAGCGCCTCGCGCAGGGAGAACTCCAGCACCTTCTTGGCGCGGGGGGTGAAGGGGATGTGCGAGCCGGGCTCGGACTTGCCCTTGCCGATGATCTTTTCCACCTGGGCGCGCACCGCCTCAAGCGAGATGCCCAGCGACTCCAGGGCCTTGGCGGCCACGCCGTCGCCTTCGTGGATCAGCCCCAGCAGGATGTGCTCGGTGCCGATGTAGTGGTGCCTCAGCAGGCGGGCTTCCTCCTGCGCCAGCACGACCACTCGTCTGGCCCGGTCTGTGAACCTCTCAAACATTAACTTGTCCTTTTGCTTTTGAACTTACTTCGAACTGGCTTGACCTGTCGAACATATGCTTATTAATCTATCCTTGTTGTTTGGTTTAGTCTGGCTTCTGCTTGCCAGTCTATTGTTGCTTACATTAATATTAACACCGCAAATGCAAAAATTATTCCAGGCGTCCGCAAAATAATCGAAAACCCGGGCAGGAGAAAACCCCGCGACCGCAAGCCGCCATCCTCGCAACCGCAAGCGTCCGCAAAATAATTTCCAAACCGCCCGATTTTGCTATATAGTATATGCTATGAAAATGAACGGCTCACAGGCGCTGATGAAGAGCCTGGAGCAACAGGGAACGGAGGTGGTCTTCGGTCTGCCTGGCGGGGCAATCCTGCCGGCCTATGATCCGCTGCTCGACTCCTCGCTGCGACACATTCTGGTGCGCCACGAGCAAGGCGCCGGGCACATGGCACAAGGCTATGCGCAAGCCACCGGGCGCCCGGGCGTGGCCATGGTCACCAGCGGCCCCGGAGCCACCAACATCGTTACCCCGCTGTGCGATGCCTATATGGATTCGATTCCTCTGGTGGTCATCACCGGCCAGGTGCCCTATGCCGCCATCGGCACGGACGCCTTCCAGGAGTGTGACATCACCGGCATCACCCACTCCATCACCAAGCACAACTTCCTGGTGACCCAGGCCCAGGATCTGCCCCAGACGATTCATGACGCGTTTTATATCGCCACGACCGGGCGGCCCGGGCCGGTGCTGGTGGACGTTCCCAAATGCATCATCGACCCCAACAATCCCCGCTCGGAGATGGTCTGGGAGGATCCCAGCGACCACCACCTGCCGGGTTATCGTCCCAAGACGCAGGGCGACCCCGAGCTGGTGCGCCAGGCGGCCGAGCTGATTGTTGCGGCTGAGCGGCCGGTGCTCTATACCGGCGGGGGCATCCTCAAGGCTCGGGCGGCGGCCGCTTTGCTGGAGTTGGCCGAGCTGACGCAGATTCCGGTGGTGACGACTTTGATGAACCGGGGCGGCTTCCCCGACGACCATCCGCTGTGTCTGGGCATGCCGGGGATGCACGGCAACTATGCCTCGGTCACGGCCATGCAGAGATCGGATCTGCTGGTGGCTCTGGGGGCGCGCTTTGACGATCGGGTGACCGGCAAGATAAGCGAGTTCGCCCAGGGCGCCAAGGTGATCCACGCCGACATCGACCCGGCCGAGCTGGGCAAGGTGCGCCAGCCCGATGTGGCCATTCAAGGGGATTGCCGGATGGTGATTGAGGCGCTGGTGGAGCGGTTGCGTGAGATGGGGGTTGGGAGCCCCGACCGCGGCGGCTGGATGGCCGAGATCGCCAAATGGCAACAGGAGCATCCGCTGGTGTATGAAAGCTGCGCGGATGGCCCCATCAAGCCGCAGTTCGTGCTGGAGAAGCTGCGCGACAACACCCCGGAGGACACCATCGTGGCAGCCGGCGTGGGCCAGCATCAGATGTGGGCCAGCCAATATTGGAAGTTCAACCATCCCTACACCTGGATCAACTCCGGCGGGCTGGGCACCATGGGCTTTGCGGTGCCGGCCGCCATCGGGGCCAAGGTGGGTTGCCCCGACAAGATGGTCTGGGCGGTTGACGGGGACGGCTGCTTCCAGATGACCGCACAGGAGCTGACCACCGCCTCGGCCGAGCAGATTCCCGTCAAGATCGCGATTTTGAACAACGCCTATCTGGGGATGGTGCGCCAGTGGCAGGAGATGTTCTATGACGAGCGCTATTCGGAGGTTTATCTGTCGGCCGATTTGCCCAACTATTCGCTGTGGGCCGAGGCCATGGGGTGCGTGGGCATGCGGGTCGACAGCCCCGAGGAAGTGGAGCCGGCCATCTCCAAGGCCAACGCCATTGACGACCGCCCGGTGGTGATCGACTTTCGGGTTGACCCGGGCGAGAAGGTGTTCCCCATGGTTCCAGCCGGCGCCTCCAACGACGACATCGTGGACTCGCCGCTGAACGACGGGCTGGCCAAGAGCTAGCTCGGGCCGTTTAGATGCCAGCCAGCAATTCGGCCAGCGCCGCGGCCAACGACCCGGCACCAACCGCCAAGTCGGCCAACGACCCGGCCGGCAAGTCGGCCCTGCACCACACCCTGGTCGTGCTGGTGGAGAACAAGGCAGGCGTGCTGACCCGCGTGGCCGGTCTGTTCTCGCGGCGGGGCTTCAACATCGTCTCGCTGGCGGTCGCCCCCACCGATGACGTTCGCTTCAGCCGCATTACCATCGTGGTGGATGCCGAGTCGGCCCCGCTGGAACAAATCATCGAGCAGCTGGACAAGCTGGTCAACGTGGTGGAGATACAGCAGTTGTCGCCCGAGGGTTCGGTTGAGCGCGAGCTGCTGGTGGCGACCGTCAAGGCCAGCCCGGAAATCCGCGGACAGGTCATGGATCTGGTGCGCATCTTTGAGGCTCGGGTGCTGAATGTGGGCACCAATGCCATGATGGTGTCGCTGTCGGGCACGCCCCGGAGGGTGAGCGATTTTGCCGGGCTGTTGCGCAGCTATGGCATCGTGGAGCTGCAGCGATCGGGCAAGGTGGCCCTGAGCGCGCTGGAGCAGCAGGACGACTGACCCGCCGCGAAAACCTACCCCCGTCCCCCGTCCCC
>CAZERQ010000120.1:0-2474 GCA_964514465.1 uncultured Acidimicrobiales bacterium | reverse complement strand
CGCGGCATCGACGCCCACGAGCTGGCCGCCTCAATCCGCAAGCTGGGCTATGAGCCGCTGGTCTGCCCCAACATCGACCAAGCGCTGGAGCAGGCCATCAACTTTGCCCAAAGCGACGGGCTGGTGTTCGTGACCGGATCGCTGTATGTGGCCGGCGCCGCCCGCCAGCACTACAGCCGAACCAACCTGACGTCAACCCCGCCACAACACAGGAGCCACCCATGAAACGCACACTCATACTCTGCAAGCCGGACGCCCAGGAGCGCGGGCTGGTCGGGGAAATCCTCGGGCGCTTCGAGCGCAAGAACCTCAAGATCGTCGCCCTGCGGATGCTGACCATCGACCGCGATCTGGCCACCCGCCACTACCACGAACACGTCGACAAAGATTTCTTTGACGAGCTGGTGGAGTTCATCAGTCGCTCACCCACCGTGGCGGCCGTGGTCTCGGGCGAAGCCAACACCGTGGCGATCGTGCGCACCATCGTGGGCCCGACCAACCCCGCGGACGCGCCGCCGGGAACCATCCGAGGCGACTTCGGCCAGGAAGTAACCGAGAACCTGGTGCACGCCTCAGACAGCCCCGAAGCAGCCCAGCGCGAGATCGAGCTGTTCTTCCCCGAGCTGGCCGACTAAATGTCACAACAAAACCAGCAACGCAAATCATTTTGAGCTAGGCTATATTTTGTATGTCATCGTTGCGCGGTTCTTTCACTCAGGGGAGCAAGTCCCTGGTCGGCCGAGAGGTCGCCATCGACTTGGGCACGGCCAACACCGTCATCTATGAGCGCAGCAAGGGCATCGTGCTGGACGAACCCAGCATCGTCAACATCATCGAGGAGACAGGCGAGGTTGCTTCAGTCGGCAAGCAGGCCAAGCTGAGCGCCGGCAAAGTACCCGGCGAGCGAACCATCCGACCGCTAAAGGACGGGGTCATAGACGACTTTGACATCTGCGCCAAGATGCTGCGCGAGTTCATCTTGATGGTCAACATCGGCAAGCTGATCCGCCCCCGCATGATCATCTGCGTGCCCACCGGAATAACGCCAGTGGAGAAGCGGGCGGTCATCAAGGTGGCCGAGAACGCCGGAGCCCACCGCAACGTATATGTCATCGAAGAGCCTGTGGCGGCCGCCATCGGCGCGGGCATGGCCATCGAGAAACCCGTCGGCAACATGATCGTCGACATCGGCGGCGGCACCACCGAGATTGCCGTGCTGTCCACCGGTGGGATTGTGACCTCCAAATCCATACCCATCGCCGGCAACGCGCTGGACAACGCCATCATCCAATACATCAAAAAGGAGTGGGACTTCTCCTGTGCCCCCGACTATATCGAGCGGGTCAAGACCCACTGGGCATCCGCCTGGCCGCTCCAGGAAGAGCAGCGCTTCAGGATCCGAGGCATCAACCTGCGAAGCGGACTTCCGTCTGAACTCCAGCTGGACACCATCGCCTTGCGCGAAGCCATCGAAGAGCCGATGCAAAGAATCGTGGACGCCCTGACCGAAACCTTGGACGCCACGCCGCCCGAGCTGGTGGCCGACATCATGGAGCAGGGCATTGTGCTGGCCGGCGGCGGCTGTCTGCTTCACGGCATGCCGCAGCGACTGCAGCACGAAACCGGACTGGCCGTCAGGCGCTCCGATGATCCGCTCTATGCGGTGGTCCGGGGCTGCGGGAAATCGCTTGGTATATACAAGAAGCTGTCCAACGTGATTTTCTCGGCATCAGGTGAGTAAGGGCCAGCCAGACGGTCGGCCAACCAGACGGTCCCGCCCATCAGACGGTCTCGCATCGCCCGTTCGCCGCGCTTAAGCCGCTCGCCGCGTTTCGCCCGCTCGCCGCGTTTCGCCCGCTCCACGGTTGTCGTGGCTGTGCTGGTTGGAGTGGCAGGCATTCTGATAACCCTGCATTTTCGCGGTGACAATGTTTTTGAGCGCGCCGAGGATGCCGCCCGCAGCGCCGCTTCGTCGGTGGGGGATTTCGCGGCGGCTGTCTTTGAGCCGATAAGCGGTGCATGGAATTCGGCCTGGGACTATGACGACTTGGAGGGAGAGAACCGCCAACTGCGCGAACAGATAAACGAGCTGCGTGCCGGCGAGTTTGCCGAGCGCACCGCCACGGCCGACTTGGCGCTGCTGTATGCCGATCTGGATCTGACGCAGGTGGGGGAAATCCCCGCAGTGGTGGCCCAGGTGGTCGTCCCGCTGGGCAATTTCCAAAGCGACACGATCCAGATATCCAAAGGCTCCAGCCACGGCATCGAGGTGGGCCAGCCGGTGGTGGTGTCATCGGGGCTGGTTGGGCGGATCTCAGAAGTGCGCAGCTCAAGGGCGGTGGTGCGGACGCTCACCTCACAGGATTTCGTGGTGGGCGTGCGCTTCTTGGACTCCAACCAGGTGCTGCCCGCCCTGGGGCAGGGGGCAGACGATCTGCTGCTGGCGTCGCAGGACATCTCGCTGGCGCCTCCCG
>CAZERQ010000119.1:0-11129 GCA_964514465.1 uncultured Acidimicrobiales bacterium | reverse complement strand
ACGCCAAATCATTTTGCACTGGAGCAGACCTGCGCCCCACCGCCAGCGGCTCGGCCTCATCCGGCGCCAACTCCGCCAACAGCTCCGGCACCTCCTCCGGCGCAACCTCCACCGGCGCCAGTCCAGATTCGCTGCTGCTGGACTATCGCCCCGCCACCAACATCTTCCGTGACCTATTCCGTGTCTATTGGGAATTAGAGACGCCCGTGGTTTCGGCCGTGGCCGGCACCGTGGCCGGAGCGGGATGGATGCTGGCGCTGCTGGCCGACCTGGTGGTGGCCGCCAAAGACGCCCGCTGGATCCACGTCTTCGCCGAGCGCGGCATGATCCCCCACGCCGGCGACCCATATTTCCTTCCCCGCATCCTGCCGTTCCACGCCCTCAACGAGATTGCCCTGCTGCGCGACCGCTTCACCTCCGAGGATCTGCATCGCTGGGGTTGCGTCAATCGTCTGGTGGAGGCCGATCAGGTGGATCCGACCGCCGCTGAGTTGGCGCGCCGACTGGCGGACGGGCCTACCCGCAGCCTGGGCCAGGCCAAGCGGCTCTATCGCCGGTCGCTTGACTCGGACATGCTGACCGCCTTTTCGGAAGAGGCCATGACCTCGGCACTGATAGCCCAGACACACGATCGCAAGGAGGGTGTGGTCTCGCTGCTGGAAGGGCGACCCGCAGACTTTGAAGGCTGCTAACGGGATGGGGGGCCGCGGCGACCCGCGCGAGGTCGTGCTGGTGGTCGACTTCGGAGCGCAATATGCCCAGCTGATCGCCCGAAAAGTCCGAGAGGCCGGCGTATACAGCGAGATCGTCTCCTGCGAAACCACCGCCGCCGAGCTCAGCCAGCACACTCTGGAGGACGGGCAGCCCACCAAACTGGCCGGCATAATCCTCAGCGGCGGGCCCAAGTCGGTTCACGCCGAGCACGCCCCGCAGCCGGATCCGTCCATCTATGATCTGGATGTCGCCAAGCTCGGAATCTGCTATGGCGCCCAGCTGCTAGCGCACAACCTGGGCGGGTCGGTCAGCCGCAGCGGGCGGGGAGAATATGGCCGCACCACGCTGAATGTTCTGGCTGACGGACAGCTGACCGCCGGCCTGTCCGACCGCCAGCCCGTCTGGATGAGCCACTTTGACGCCATTGACACGGCACCCGACGGCTGCACGGTGACCGCCTCCACCGCCGACTCCCCGATCGCCGCCTTCGAGAATCCCCGGCTGGGCATTTACGGCACCCAGTTCCATCCCGAGGTCGCCCACACACCCAACGGCCATTCGGTGATAGAGCGTTTTGTGCGCCAGGCCTGCGGCTGCTCGCCCGACTGGACTTTGGATTTTATCATCGAGGAGGCGGTGGGCGCGATTGCCGCCCGGGTGGGCCCCAACCAGCAGGTCATCTGCGGACTTTCCGGCGGGGTGGACTCGGCCGTGGCCGCGGCGCTGGCACATCGGGCCCTGGGGGATCGCCTGGTGTGCGTGTTTGTCGACACCGGACTTTTGCGCGAGGGCGAGGCTCAGCAGGTGGTGGAGACATTCGAGCGCAACATGGGCATCAGGCTGGTTCACATCGACGCCGGCGAGCGGTTCTTGTCTGGGCTGGCGGGCGTTGTCGACCCCGAAGAAAAGCGCAGGGTCATCGGCGAGCTGTTCATCCGGGTGTTCGAGGAAGCCGCCGGGAGTCTGGCCAGCGCCCAGAACGGCACCCAGCGCGGCGCCGATTTTTTGGTGCAGGGCACGCTATACCCCGATGTGATCGAATCAGGCACCCAGCACGCCGCCAAGATCAAGAGCCATCACAACGTGGGCGGGCTGCCGGACGACCTGGACTTCGAGCTGATCGAGCCGCTGGATCGTCTGTTCAAGGACGAAGTGCGCCGGGTGGGCGAGGCGCTGGGTCTGCCCAGCGAGATTGTGCATCGCCAGCCGTTCCCCGGCCCGGGTCTGGCGGTGCGTGTGATCGGGGAGGTAACGTCCGACAAGCTGGAGTTGCTGCGCCAGGCCGATGCCATCGTGCGCGCCGAGATCCGCCAGGCCCATCCGGGCGGGGAGGTGTGGCAGTATTTTGCGGTGCTGCCCGATGTGCGCACGGTCGGGGTCATGGGCGATGAGCGCTCCTATGCCCATCTGGTCGTCATCCGGGCGGTGACCAGCGAAGACGCCATGACGGCCGACTGGGCCAGGCTGGACGACGAGCTGCTGGCCAGGATGTCCAACCGCATCATCAACGAGGTGCCGCAGGTGAATCGTGTGGCCTATGACATTACGTCCAAACCCCCCGGCACGATTGAATGGGAATAGGTGAGCCCGGCCGGCTCGCCGCGCACCTAGCCCCGCGGCCCACGCGACCCGCTCCCTCGCGCCCGCGCCGCCACCCGCGGTTAGCTCGCCGCCAAAAGCTCCTCGGGGATGATGGCTTCAATGATCGACAAATCCACCCGGGCCTTGCGCTTGTCGAGGTCCATGATCTTGACGGTAACTTCGTCGCCCGGCACCACCAGACGCTGGGGCTGCTTCGGCGGATTCTCGGCCATTTCCGACACCGGCAAAAACCCGAACAGCTGACACTTGTGGCTGGTTTGCGCCGAGCCGTTGTTGGCTGTGCCGTCGTCTGCGGCGCTGTCGTCTACGTCTGCGGATGCATCTCCGCCCGCGCTCCTGCCCGCGCCTTCGCCCACTTCGTCCGCGCCTGCCGCGCCACCGCCCGCGCCGTTCGTGTCAAGTTCCACGATCGCTCCGGAGTAGGTCAGACGGTCAACCCGACCAACCAGAACCTGCCCAGCCTCAAGCTGCTCAATGGGGTTCTCCCCTGCCTTCAGCGACAGCAGCAGCTGCGCCTTGTCGGGATTGAGCTTGGTGATCTGGCAGCTGACTTGGTCGCCAACCGAAAATAGCTTGTCCGGATCGGGCCCGTGGTTCCAAGCCATCTCCCGGCGATGCAGCAGGCCCCGGACGCCATCGACTTCCACGAAAGCTCCGAATTCCTCCAGCGCCACCACCGTGCCCTCGACCAGATTGCCCTTGGAGAAATCCTGGAGCGTCTGCTTGAGGGCTTCCCGGCGGCCGGCCCAGACAGCTGCGTTGTGGGACAATATGAGCCTGCCTTTGGACTGGCTGGCTTCGATGACCTTGCACGAGATGGTTTGACCGACCAGGCTGTCCAGGATGTCGGCGGTGGCGGGCGCGGCGGGCGTGGGTTCAGGCACGGCATCGGCGGCAGGTTCAGACACAGTTTCGGCGGCAGGTTCGGGCGCGGACTCGGCTTCAGCATCAGCGACAGATTCGGCGGCTTCAGGTTCGAGCGCGGCATCGGCTTCGGACTCATCATCAGTTTCAGGTTCGGGCGCGGCGTCGGCTTCGAGCTCATCATCAGACTCGGATTCGGCTTCAGCGACAGGTTCAGGTTCAGGTTCGGGGTCAGGCCCAGGCGCGGCCTCAGGCCCAGGCGCAGATTCCGGCTCCGGTTCAGGCGCGACTTCAGCGTCAACCACGCCCGCAGCCTCAGCCGCAACTTCACCCTCCCCGTCCTCCCCAGAAAACTCCTCCAGCATCAACAAAGACGCCGGCACAAACCCGCGCACCTCGTCCACAAACACAGCCAGCCCACCCTTGATCACATGCGCCACCCTGACCTCAATCACCTCGCCCGACTTGTGCGCCTCAAGTATCTTCTGCCAGGCCCTCTGCGTGCGAGCCCAAATCCGAGACAGCACCACCCGCTTGAGGTGATCCTCCCGGATCAGAACCGCAGCCTCGACCTCATCGCCCTCCTTGAGCTCGTCGGCCAGGTCGATCATCAGCCCAGACGTGTAGTGGCGACAGTTCAAGACCCCGACCGCTCCGTCCCCCAGATCCAACTCGGCCTCCTGGGACGAAACAGCCGTGACCTTGCCGCTCAAAATGCTGCCATTCTCAAAGCGATTTTTGGGTTCAGCCATAAGTGCATATTATAAGGTTGCACATCATTAGGTGTTAAAATAGTGCTGTGGTAAATCCTAGACTTCAAGCCCCATACCGAAAACTTGACCAACGCTACAGCCGTATACATCAGCCAGCCACCCCATAACCCTGTCCAGCCAACCCACACCCACACCACAAATGTCCGACCTGCTCGCCCAGCTCAATCCGCAGCAACAAGAAGCCGTCAGCCACGCCCGGGGGCCGCTGCTAGTGGTGGCCGGCGCCGGCTCGGGCAAGACTCGGGTCATCACCCACAGGATCGCCCACCTGATCACCGAGCGCCAGGTGCCGCACTATGCCATCCTGGCCATCACCTTCACCAACAAGGCCGCCCGGGAGATGAAGTCCCGGGTCGCCGACCTGCTCGAGGGGGCGCTGTCGCCCGAGGAGATCGCCGAGATGTGGGTGTCCACGTTCCACTCGGCCTGCACCCGTATTCTCCACCGCAACCACGAGCTGCTGGGCTACCCCGAGCGCTTCTCCATCTATGACGCCAGCGACTCCACCCGAACCGTCAAAACCGTCATGGAGGAGTTGGGGCTGGACACCAAGCGGCTGACCCCCAAGTTCTTCCGCGACCAGATCAGTCGGGCCAAGAACGACCTTTTGACCCCCGAGCAGATGCTGGAGCAGGCCGAGGAGCGCGAGATCTATTATCCCCAGGAGACCTTTGAAACTTTCCGCAAATATCAGCAGGTGCTCAAGGACTGCGGCGCCATGGATTTTGACGACTTGCTGGTGCAGACCGACTTGTTGCTGGCGCAGAACCCTGAGGTGCTGAGCTATTACCAGCGGAAGTTCCGCCACACTTTGATTGACGAATACCAGGACACCAACGCCGTCCAGAACAGCATCGCCTTGCGCTTGTGTCGGGCGCAGTCGGAGGGGGAGGCACAGACGGGGGGTCAGCCTCAGACGGGGGGTCAGGCCCAGACAGCCAACCAGCCTCAAACAGCCAACCAGCCCCAGCCGCGCGCCAGCGAGCTGTTTGCCGTGGGCGACGCCGACCAGTCCATCTATCGCTTCCGGGGCGCCCGCATCGGCAACATCGCCCAGCTCCAAAAAGCCCTGCCCGACATCAAGACCGTGCTGCTGGAGGAGAACTATCGCTCCACCGAGAACATCTTGCGCTCGGCCAACAACGTCATCGGCTTCAACCCCCGGCGCTTCGACCGAACCCTGCGCCCCCACCGCCGGCCCACGCCCGCCGACCAGAAGGTCACCATCAGCGCCACGCGCGACGACCGCCACGAGTCATATTGGGTGGCCGACAAGATCCGTGAGCTGATGGGCGCCGACCCGGCGCTTGAGTGGGGTGACTTTGCGGTGCTGTATCGCACCAACGCCCAGAGCGCGCAGCTGGAGCAGACCTTCGCCCGCCAGGACATTCCCTTTCAGGTGGTGGGCGGCATCGGGTTTTTTGACCGCAAGGAGATCAAGGATGCCATGGCGTTCTTGCGGGCGGTCATCAACCCGCGCGATGTCCAGAGCATCACCCGCATCGTCAACTATCCTCCCCGCGGCATCGGGCCGGGAACCGTGCGCAAGCTGGCTGACTTTGCGGCTTTGGAGGACATCTCTTTGGGCGAGGCTTTGCGGCGCTGCGGGGAGGCGGGCGTGTCGGCCAAGGCGCGCGCTGGCATCGGTCGGTTTTTGGAGCTGTGCCAGGCGGCCGAAGCCGAGATGCACCACGGCCCCGAACATGTGCTGGAGCTGCTGTTGACCCAAAGCCGCTATCTGCCGAGGCTGCACGAACAGATGGCCAAGGAGCTGGCTGACTTGCCTGTGTCGCCGGCGGCCGGCCAAATCGAGAATCTCCAGCGGCTGATGACCATGGCGCGCGACTATGAGACGGTGGCTGACTTTGTTGACTATACGTCACTTTTGACCAGTGTGGACGAGACGTTGGAGTCGATTTTGGGGGGCGAGGGTGGCGGCGGAGGCTCGGGTGGCGGCGGCTTGGGTCTCGACAGCGGCTCCGGCTCCGGCACTTTTTCAGACAGCAAGGTGTCGCTCATGACCGTCCACGCCGCCAAAGGGCTCGAGTTCGCCGTGGTGTTCGTGGTGGGCATGGAGGACGGCATCTTCCCGCACCGCAACTCCACCGAGGATCCAGACGACCTGGAGGAGGAGCGGCGCCTGGCCTATGTGGCCATCACCCGGGCCAAAGAGCAGCTGTATCTGACCTATGCCGACATGCGCAAGCAATACCAGGAAGTGCTGACCAACGCTCCCAGCAGGTTCCTGCAGGAGTTGGCTGGCAGGATCGCCGGCGACAACAATGAATATGTGCAGTTCCTGGAGCCGGACAACTCGGACGACTGGGGCTCGAGGGGTCGGAGCTCGGGGGGTTGGGGCACGGGAAGCCGGGGCACAGGAAACCGGAGCTCGAGAGCTCACAGCCCAGATGATTTTACCGACCTGGACGATTTTGACAGTTCAGATAAATTTGACTTCTCGGATGTCGAATGGGGAGACTCGGGGGACAGGACAGGATTTGGGACGAGACGGACAAGCGGCTTTGGGGCAAGTCGAGCCGGGGGATATAGCGCGAGACGATCCGGTAGCCCCGGCGCGAGACGATCCGGCGGCCCCGGCGCGCGGTCAGGCTCAACTGGCGCGAGGTCGGGCTCGTCAGGCGCGTCGGGCCCAACCAGCCCGTCGGCATTCAGTGCCTGGTTCAATGGATCTGGTGCCAGCGCTGGCACAAGCCCCGCGGCCGAACCTGCCGCCGAACCCGTCACCGATTCCGTCACCAACCCCGCCGCCATCACCGAGCCCTACTGCATCGACGACGAGATAGAACACAAGCGCTGGGGCAAGGGCATCGTGCTGGACGTCAAAGGAGCCGGCAACTCCGAGGAGATCGTGGTGAAATTCCCCCAGGCCGGACTCAAGCACCTGCTGGTGTCGGCTGCCCCCATATCAAAAGTCAGCCCCAGCTAGGCGAGCCAACCCGGCCCAGACAAATCAACCAGCACCAGCCGACCCGAACCGCACCACAACCTGTCCTTCAGCATCAACCCGCACCACATATTGTCGCAGTCCGCCCCCGTCAGCTTCCACAATCCCCAAGCCAGCGCACTGCGGATCGTCAGGAGGCTCGAACCAGTCAACCTGACCGTTCCACACATAGCTGCAATCAGAGCCCGGCCAACTGGCATCAAAGGCCGACCAGCCACGCAAGGGATCTTCACCCAGATGTTGCAGGTAGAAGTAGCGGGAGCCGTCCTCGGAACTGGGAAACAGAATAGGCCCCTGGTCGATCCTCTCGCTCAGCCGCCGATGGTCGCCCAGCCTCTGTTCGTCATCCCCCAGATTTGACTCAACCGAGCCCTGGCTGGCCAGCCAGATGGTGACCCAGCCGACACCCACGGCAGCCACCACGGCCATGGCGCCCAGCACCAACCCCCGGAAGTTTCTTTTGGGGCGGGGCTGGCGCGAGGCAGCTTCGTCAGGTCGGCTCACAACTGCCATTTTATAGCCAAGCGCCCAGCAGCCCGCGCCCGCAGTCGGCCGCGTCAGCAGCCGCCCGTGCCCGCAGTCGGCCGCGTCTGCAGCAGCCCGCGCCCGCAGTCTGTCAAATCCCAGGTAGGCTGACATAATTGTGTTGCCACCCCGCCATAACATAGCCGCGACCCGACCAACCACGGCCCGCCCCGGAGAATCCCATGGATCTGCTTGAATACCAAGGCAAGCAATTCTTCGCTTCCCACGACATCCCCACCCCGCCCGGGGCATACGCCGCCTCCGTCCCCCAAGCCGAAGCGGCCGCCGAAAAGCTGGGCCTGCCGGTGGTGGTCAAGGCGCAGGTTCACACCGGCGGGCGCGGCAAGGCAGGCGGCGTCAAGCTGGCCACCACCCAAGACGAGGTAACCCGCCACGCCCAGGACATACTGGGCCTCGACATCAAGGGCCACATCGTGCACCACCTGCTCATCGAGTCGGCGTCTGACATCGCCGAGGAATACTACGCCAGCTTCACCCTGGATCGCTCCCAACGCAAACATCTGGGCATGCTGTCGGCCCAGGGCGGAGTGGAGATCGAGGAGGTGGCCGAACAGAACCCGGACGCCATCGCCAAAATCTGGATCGACCCGCTGGACGGGCTGACCCCCCAGCAGTGCGACGACTGGGTGGCGGCCGCCAAGCTCAACCCCGAAGCCACGCAGGGCACCGTCTCCATCCTGACCAAGCTCTATGCCGCCTATGTCGAGGGGGACTGCGACCTGGTGGAGATCAACCCGCTCATTTTGACCCGCAGCGGTGAAGTCATCGCGCTGGACGCCAAGGTCACGCTGGATTCCAACTCCACCTTCCGCCACCCCGACTATGCCGAATATGACGCATCCCAACCCCGGGACGAACGGGAGCAGGCCGCCCACGCCAAAGGGCTGCAATATGTCGGGCTGGACGGATCGGTCGGGGTCATCGCCAACGGAGCGGGGCTGGCCATGAGCACGGTGGATGTGGTCAACCAGGTGGGCGGGGCGCCGGCCAACTTCTTGGACATCGGCGGCGGAGCCAACGCTGACGTCATGGCCAATGCGCTGGACGTCATCAACAACGACCCGGCCGTGAGATGCATCTTCATCAACATCTTCGGCGGCATCACCCGCGGCGAAGAGATTGCCAAAGGCGTGATCGAAGCCACCAGCCGGGTTGAAATCCGCTCGCCCATGGTGATACGTCTGGACGGCACCAACGCGCAGCAGGGGCGCGAGCTGCTGGAGCCGCATCTGTCGGAGCGGCTGATTTTGTCGCCCAATATGCTGGACGCCGCGCGCCTGGCGGCTGATTTGGCTGGACGGGCCGAGTTGGCTGGACAGCAATAGGCGCGGGCAGCACCGATGAGGCAGCACCGATGAGCATTTTTGTCGACGAGAAAACCAGGGTCGTCTATCAGGGACTGACCGGCTCGCAGGGCCGTTTCTATGGCCTGCTGAACCGGGACTACGGCACCCAGGTCGTGGCCGGCACCAACCCCAAAAAAGCCGGCACCGATGTGGACGGCATCCCCATCTTTGGCTCTGTGGGTGAAGCTGTCCAGGCCACCGGGGCCACGGCATCGTGCGTGTTCATACCCGCGCCCGGCGTCAACTCGGCGGTGCTGGAGGCGGCCGAAGGCGGCGTGGAATTCATCGTGGTGATCACCGAAGGGGTGCCGGCCCATGACGAAGCCTGGCTGTTCAACAAGCTGCGGCGCGACTTCCCCGGGGTTCGGCTGCTGGGCCCCAACTGCCCCGGCATCATCAGCCCGGGCAAGTGCAACATCGGCATCACCGCGGGCCACATCGCCAAAGCCGGCGGGCCGGTCGGCATCGTCAGCCGTTCGGGCACGCTCACCTATCAGGCGCTGTATGAGCTGAAGCAGAACGACATCGGCTGCACCACCTGTGTCGGCATCGGCGGCGACCCGGTGCCGGGCACCAATTTCATCGACTGCCTGGAAGCGTTCGAAGCCGACCCGGAGACCCAGGCCGTCATGATGATCGGCGAGATCGGCGGTTCGGCCGAGGAGGAGGCTGCCGAGTTCATCGCCAACCAGATGACCAAACCGGTGGTGGCATACATCGCCGGCGTCACCGCCCCGCCCGGCAAGAAGATGGGCCACGCCGGAGCCATCGTGACCGGCAACAAGGGCACGGCCCAGGCGAAGATGCAGGCACTTGAGGAAGCCGGCGCCAAAGTGGGACTGAACCCCACCGAGGCGGGCGAGCTGATGGTGGAGGTTGTGGCCGCGCTCTAGTGGTTGGCGGCACGCTAGTCGCCCGGCGCGGCGCCCCTAGTCGCTGGGCGCGGCGCCCCTAGTCGCCCGGCTCCACAAACTGAAACTTGGGCGGCGGATAGTTGATCATATGGTCGGCCGACCGGCTGAAATAGTCCAGCATCTCGCCGGCCAACTCCGCCGACAGATTTCCCTCCTCCACCTCGCCCGACACGGCGGCATGCATATGCTTCATCCAGGCGTCGCGCTGCTGTTGCGCGATATGGAACGGCATGTGCCTGGCCCGCAGCGCCGGCGCTCCCCGGGTCTGGCTGTAGGTGTCGGGCCCGCCCCAGAACTGAATCAGAAACAGCGCCAGTCGGTCAGCGGCAGCCCAGAACTCTTCTTCGGCTTCGGGATACAGCGGGCGCAGAACCTCATCGGTGGCGACCCGGCCATAAAAGCCCCGGCACAGACGAACGAAAAACTCCTGGCCGCCCGCTCGCTCATAGACAGACTGCTCGGCCAGCTCAGTGGTCTGCTCAGCGCTCTGCCCGGTGGTCAACTCAGCCGTCAGCTCAACTCACCCCTCTCCAGCGCCTGTCGCACAAAATCCAGATCGCCCTGATAGGTCACGCCCACCCACTTCAGGTCGCACGGGCGCACCCGGAACTCAAACTCCTGGGCGGAGATGGCGGCCGCCACAACATCGGGCAGCAGGCATTCAGCATCCGGGTCGTCCTTGTGTCGGACATAAAACGCCTCCCAGGATTTTTGCAGGCTGTCCAAAAAGCCCCGCGGGAATCCCCAGAAATTCATGGACACCAGTGTCTCCGGATCCAGCACTTCACCCGAACCCGACACGATCTCAGAAGCGGCGCGCTCAATGCCCTTGGTCTCGGTTATGCCCACCAGATAGCCGTCTGAAACTTCGCACAGCCCGCGGGTAACGGCGCCCGATGCCGGCACGGTGTTGTCCAGACTGAAGCCCAACAATCCGCCCTGATCCTCAAAACCGACATCCAAAATCTCGCGCAACATCTCAAAGGCCTGGGGCGAATAGAAGTCGTCGGCGTTGGCCACGATGAACGGGCCGGCCAGCTCGGACGCCGCCGCCAGCACCGCATGGGCTGTGCCCCAGGGCTTTGGGCGCTGCGGGCCGAAGGTGTCCTGGCAGACATAGACGAAGCGGTCGCTTTGCGGGTGGAACTTGGCGACGTGGTCGGCGATGTCGTCTGAGATGTCGGAGCGCACAATCAGCACAACCCGGTCTATGCCGGCCGCTTGGCAGCCCTTGATGGTGTAGTCCAGGAAGGCCTCGCCGTTGGGCCCCACGGCAGCCAGCTGTTTGTTGCCGCCGAAGCGCGAGCCCATCCCGGCGGCCAAGATGGCCACGGACATCTGCCCGGGCGCGGCGGGGGCGGGGCTGGGCGAGCCAGCGGGCGCGGACGAGACGGCAGACGCGGCG
>CAZERQ010000118.1:0-8482 GCA_964514465.1 uncultured Acidimicrobiales bacterium | reverse complement strand
CGATCCGGTCACGAACACCAGCCCGTCGCTTTGGGCAAAGTTGATGGCCTGCTCCAGCGCTTGGTCGATGTTGGGGCAGACCAGCGGCTCATAGCCCAGCTTGCGGATTGAGGCGGCCAGCTCGTGGGCGTCGATGCCGCGTGGCGAGGGCGCGGTGCAACATATTATCTGGGTGGGGCCAGGCTCGTCGTCAAGAGTGGGGTCAGCGGTGAGATCAGCGTCCGGGTCAGCCAGCGCATCCAGCTCGTCCAGCATTGTCGCCAGGCTGAGCTCGTGGTTGTGTCCCTGGGTCATGCCCACCAAAAGCACGGTCTGTCCGGCCACGTTGAAGTCGCGGCGGATGGTCTCGCCGGCCACCTGCGCGCCGCGGGGATTGTGGGCCCCGTCAAACACCACCAGCGGTTCGTGTCCCAGCACCTCCAGCCGGGCCGGCAGCGACGCGGTGGCAAAGACCTCCTCCACCGTGTCGTGATCCAGCGGGCCGTCAAAAAATGTCTCGGCCACCAGCAGCGCCAGGGCCGCGTTCTCCGCCTGGTGCGCGCCGTTCAGCGACAAGAACAGGTCGCCATATGTGCCCCGGGCCGTCTCAATTTCCAGTAGCCGTCCGCCCACCGCCAGCTCGTTTGACACCAGCCTGGCGTCGCGGCCCAGCCGGTGCGCGGCCCGCGGCCCCTCGGCCAAAAAGATTTCCTCCAGCGAGTCCACCTCGTCCCAGTCGCCCAGCACCAGCGTGTTGTTTGGGTTGACGATGCCGGCCTTTTCCCAGGCGATGGCTTCGCGCCAGCTGCCTTGCTTGTCGGTGTGGTCTTCTGACACGTTGGTGACCACCGCGATTTCGGAACGGACGATGTTGGTGGCGTCATAGCGGCCCAGCTTGCCGACCTCCACCACGGCCAGATCCACGGCCTCGTTGGAGAACCACAAAAACGCAGCGGCGGTCAGCAGCTCAAACCAGGAATAGGGTTCTTCGCCCTGGGCGATGGCGTGCTCTTCGGTGAGGCGCAGCTCCAGCAGCAGGTCGCGCAGGGTCTCGTCTGCGATGGGCTCGCTGTTCAGGCACAGGCGCTCGTTGACTCGTTCCACGTGCGGACTGGAATAGGTGCCGACCGACAGGCCGTGGGCGGCCAGCAGCCGTGCCACCAGATAGGCGGTCGAACCCTTGCCGTTGGTGCCGGTGATGTGTATGGCGGGATAGTTGACGTGGGGATCGCCCAGCCTGGCGGCCAGGTCGACCATGCGCTCGAGCGACAGCCCGGTTATCTTGCCGGCGGTGGCCTCAAGGTTGATGTGGGAGTCGAGCCAGTCCAGCAGATTGTGGTCGCTGACCACCCCCCTGCCGTCCGCCAGGCTCACGAAGCTGCCCGGTCGGGGCGCTGGGCGCGGGGCGGCTTGGATTTCTTGGGCACCAGAGTCGGGTTGGCGTTCTCGCGCACCACCACTTCGTCCACCACGCAGCGGGCCACATCTGAGCGGTCGGGCAGCTCATACATCACGTTCAGCAGCACCTCATCCAAAATGGCACGCAACCCGCGGGCTCCGGTGCGGCGCTGCAAAGCCAGCTCGGCCACGGCTTCCATGGCGTCCTCGGTGAACTCCAGCTCCACGCCTTCCATGTCGAAATAGGTGGTGTATTGCCGTGTCAGTGAGTTGCGCGGCTCCTCCAAAATCCGCACCAGCGACTCCTTGTCCAAGTCGGCCACCGCGCCCACCAGCGGCAGCCGTCCCACAAACTCCGGGATCAGCCCATAGGCGATCAGATCCTCGGGCTGCACCTGGGCATAGAGCGACGCCAGATCCTTGTCGGACGAAGCCGACACCTCGGCGCCAAAGCCGATGCCCTTGCGCCCGATGCGTTTTTCGATGATTTTGTCCAGGCCGCCGAACGCTCCGCCGCAGATGAACAAGATGTTGGTGGTGTCAATCTGGATGAACTCCTGGTGGGGATGCTTGCGCCCGCCGTGGGGCGGCACCGAAGCCTGCGTGCCCTCGAAGATCTTCAGCAGCGCCTGCTGGACGCCCTCGCCTGAAACGTCCCGGGTGATGGACGGGTTCTCGCTCTTGCGGGCGATCTTGTCGATTTCGTCGATGTATATTATTCCCTTCTCGGCGCGCTCCACGTCAAAGTCGGCGTTCTGGAGCAGGCGCAACAAGATGTTCTCCACGTCCTCGCCGACATAGCCCGCCTCGGTCAGCGCGGTGGCATCCACAATGGTGAAGGGCACGTTCAGCACGCGGGCCAGGGTCTGTGCCATCAGCGTCTTGCCGCAGCCGGTGGGCCCGATCAGCAAGATGTTGGAGGTGTCCAGCTGGACGCTGTCGCTGCTGTCGCCCAGGCTGGCCTTTTGGGCCTGGCCGTGGGAGATGCGCTTGTAGTGGTTATAGACCGCCACCGACAAGATGCGCTTGGCGTGCTCCTGGCTGATGATGTAGTCGTTTAGGAACTCAAATATTTCTCGGGGCTTGGGAACGCTGTCAAAACTCTCAACATCTGGCTTGACTATCTCTTCGCTGATTATCTCATTGCACAACTCAACGCATTCATCGCAGATATAGACGGCCGGGCCGGCGATCAGCTTGCGCACCTGTTTTTGCGTCTTGGCGCAGAACGAGCACTTGAGGAGTTCGACGGTTTCTTGGAATTTTGCCATGGTGGGTGTCTCGCTTGGTGGTGTCTCGTTGGCGGTTGAGTCGTTTGCCTGATGCTTGCTCGTCCGAACCACCAACCGCTAGCTGACCGCCGCGATCTTGGGGGGCTCGGCGATCTCGGCCCGTGTGGTTATGACCTCGTCTATGATGCCGTATTCCACGGCCTGCTCGGCGGTCATCACGAAGTTGCGGTCGGTGTCGGTGCGGATCTTGTCTTTGGGCTGGCCGGTGTGCAGCGACATGACGTCTTCCAGCTGGGACTTCAGGCGCTGGATCTCCTTGCTGGCGATTTCGATGTCTGAGACCTGGCCCTGGGCGCCGGCATAGGGCTGGTGGATCAGGATGCGGGCGTGTGGCAGGGCCAGACGTTTGCCGGGGGTGCCGGCGCTGAGGAGCACCGCCGCGGCCGAGGCTGCCTGGCCGAAGCAGATGGTGCTGATGTCTGGCTTGATGTAGCGCAGGGTGTCATAGACCGCGAACAGCGAGTTGATGTCGCCGCCCGGTGAGTTGATGTATAGGTTGATGTCGCGGTCGGGGTTCTCCGATTCCAGATGGAGCAGCTGGGCGGAGATGAGGTTGGCCACGGTGTCGTCCAGTGGGGTTCCCAAAAAGATGATGTTTTCCTTGAGCAGACGGGAGTATAGATCAAAGGCGCGCTCGCCTCGGCTGGTCTGCTCGATGACGGTGGGGACGAGATAATTCTGAGCTGCGAGGCTTTGGGCGGGGGCGCCGTGGCTCTGGGGTGATGTGGTCATGTTGGGTGGTTTTTCCTGCTGGTTCGATTTTGGCTTACTTTATCCTATAGCTGATGTTTCGGAATTCTATTCATTGTTTGCATTTGTCTGGTTCTCAGCGTTCCCCGGCGCGGCATTGTCCCCGTCCCCCGGCGCGCCATCGTCCCCCGGCGCGCCATCGTCCCCGGGGAACAGCTGCTCGAAGCTGATCTGCTGGCCGGCCTCGTCCACAATCTCAGTGTGGCGCAGCACCCACTCAAACGCATTGCTCTTTTGCAGTTCGCCTCGCAGTGGCAGCAGCTCGTCAATGGGCGGTCGGGTGGTTTCGGTTGCGCCCGCGCCACCGCCACCTGCGCCCGCTCCCCCACTTGCCGCGCCCGCGCCACCGCCAGTTCCGCCACCCGCGCCACCGCCCGAGCCGTCGCCCCCCAGCGCCGCCGCATGCTTCTGTCGCTGCATCATAACCTTGTCATACATTTCAAACACCTCATCGTCGCTCACATCAATCCCCTCGGCGCGCACCACCGCACGCAAAGCCAGATCCAGCTTGGCCATCGTCTCTCCCTCGGCGCGCATGGCCGCAGTGAAGCCCTCAGCGGTCTGGCGGGTGGTTTCCATGTAGGTCTCCAGATCCATGCCCATGGACTGCAGCCGCGCCAAAAAGCTACGCGCCGCCTGCTGGGTCATCATCGCCACCAAAGCCTCTGGCAGAGGTTCCTCCACCAGCCGGATCAGCGCCTCCTGAGTGCGCTGGTGAAGCGCCTCCGCCGAGTGCTGGAACTTGGCCTCTCTGATCTGCTGGGCAAACTCGGCGCGCAGCTCCTCGGCCGTGTCGAACTCGGAGGCGTCCCGGGCGAAGTCGTCGGTGAGCTCGGGCAGGTTGTTCTGCTGGACTTTTTTGACCAGCGCCTTGACCCGCACCAGCGAGTCCGGCTCCTGGGGGTGCGCGGTGTTGAACTCGAATATGTGACCTGGCTGGCTGCCGACCAGCTGCTGGTCGAAATCCTCAAAGCCGGTGGTGTTGGAGCCGACCACATAGGTGTAGTCCTTGGCGTCGAACGGCTCGAACGGCTCGCCGTTGTAGGTGGCGCTCAGGTCGATCGTGACCCGGTCTTTTTCCTGGGCCGGACGGGTGACTTCCTCCAGCGTGCCGAAGTGCTCGCGGAAGTGGTCGATCTCTTCGGCCAGCTCCTGCTCGGTCGGGTCGGGGCTGGGCACCTCCACCCGCAGGGAGTTATAGCCGGCCACCTGGACTTCGGGGCGCACCTCGACCGTGACGTCAAAGGTCAAGGTCTCGTCGGTGAGCTCGGAGGTGAGTTTGATATCGGGCTCGGCGATGACATCAATCTTGTTTTCGCGGATGGCTTCGGAGAAATACTTGGGCAGGATTTCGTCAATGACGCGCAGGCGGGTGTAGTCTGCGCCCAGGCGGTTCTCCAGCAGCTGGCGGGGCGCCTTGCCCTTGCGGAAGCCGGGCAGCTTGACCTCGCGGGCCAGCTTGTCGAACATCAGCGACAGGTCGGCCTTGTATTCCTCGGGCTCAAGTTGGATTGAGATCCTGACCTTGCTGTCAGGCAGTTTTTCTAGCGTGCTTTTCACGGCTTTCTATTTTATTGGGAGATTGGCAATGTTCAACCACAGGGTAGCCAGCCCTGTCCGTGACGTTGGCACCCCCGGCAGGACATTGGCACCCCCGGCAGGACTCGAACCTGCGACCTTGGGATTAGAAATCCCCTGCTCTATCCACCTGAGCTACGGGGGCGTGCGGCCTGGGCCGCTGGGGTGGGCGCCTTCGCAAAATTAATGTTGCAGTTTTAAGGCTAATGCCACTAGCCTGAAATTTGCTTATAGCGCGAAATTCTATGGTGGCCGTAGCTCAGTCTGGTCAGAGCGCCGGGTTGTGGTCCCGGAGGTCGCGGGTTCAAATCCCGTCGGTCACCCCAACATCGGTCGGCGAGCCCGTTGGCAAGCCCAGCGACAGCCGACCAATGCGGGCCAGCAAACCAGCCGGCCTGCCCCACCCACCAGCCCCTCTAGCTCAATTGGCAGAGCAACGGACTCTTAATCCGCAGGTTCTGGGTTCGAGTCCCAGGGGGGGTACAATCCGTTATGGTGCCAAGCTTGAAATTGCCGCAGTTGGGAACCCAAGTTAGCTTTGTTTGCTACAGCCATCCTCCCGAGAATTGAACAAATAATCCCACAGATGTAGGGATAACCGCAAGTGCTGATAACTGTAGAATTGTTCCCTCAATAATTGTATTTGACTTAAGTCTGTATGTTGAGTAGTATATTGATATCATGTCTGGCAACGAATCCGATTCTTCATCTCCACTAATATTGGTTCCTCTGTCAGTCTTTTTTTCTTTGTTTCCCCCATTAGTGTTTTCTCTTTCTGCAAGAAAATCTAGTTTCTTTTCACGTAGGATGATATTAATTCTCTGCGATAAAGTCTGGAGAGCCTCTTCTTTTGCTTTTCTCGAAATATGGAACAATATGGAAAATGAGCTTAAGTATAAAATCATGCTACCAAGCGCAAGAAAAAGTATTCCCAATGCAAAGATATATTTTATAAATGAATCTGACTCAATATAAATGTAGTACGTAATTGGAACAAAAAGTACACCGCACGAGTATAACATAGAAAACAGAAACCCATGGCGAGCTAATAATTCAAAACCATTAATTTGCTTTGGGGCGTACGGGTACCATTTTATTTTGCTTTTCTTTACAATGAATGTGTATAGGCGTATGATCTTATATAGGCCCCAAACCCCATTCCCTGATGAAAATCCAGTGAAAGCAAGACAAGCTGTTCCCAATATAATAAACCAGATAGTAATATCACCAATTCCTAGTACATCAGTTATTGCGTCATTCCTGAAAAAGAAAATCGTGCCAAATAATAGCCCCAACGACCCAGCTACGCTCCAGTAGATGTAAGTTCCCTTCGGCAGCTTACCTATATATTTTTTTATATACCAACTCCACTTATCTTCATCTTCTTCATCTCCCCTATCATCATGCGCAAAGAAATAGAGCAACTTAGCAAATTTTAATTCACCAATGACCATTAACAAGGGAGAAAGTAATATCCATAATGACGCCAAAATTAGTGCTAAAACTATTTCACCTTGAAGTCTTGGTGCTATTGGCACAAACCATGCATAAAATGACATACAAGGGATGATACCAAATAAAGCAACCATCAAATAGTTTGGAACAACACTATAATTCCACTCATCATCCTTCACTTCGCATTTATTTTTTTTATCAGCTTTAACAGTTAGACGTGAAAAGATGGAACTTTTCCATGAGTCCTCCGGAATTGTGCATGTACAGAACTTCAGTTCTGTAACTGGAGTTTTAATACCTTTTGCCGGAGTTGTGCATGCACAGAACTTAACCGGAGTTTTGATACCCTCTCCGTTATTTTTTTCAGCTTGCATAACTGAACCTCCATCCATGATTTATTGCCCTATAGATCATTGGAATCGTAAGACTGCCTTTACCAAACATCAGATCGATGCCTGCCTTTTGCGTCTTTTTGTCAACTGAAGCAGCCCCAAGTATCATCCTCGTCCATACCTTTGATCTTAGTAACCTATTTGCAATTTTGCAACTCAAAAAATGGTGGCCAAACATGCTTTTATATTTTTTCTGATACTGAATCAGTGAATTATAAATTTCTGCACCAGAATTTAAAGTTGGGACTAACTCTTCAGCTAAAATTCTTCCAGCCTCCATGCCATAAACTATTCCTTCACCTGACAAAGGGTTAATCATAGAAGCAGCATCGCCAACTAAAGCAACACCATCGGAAATAAATCTCTTGCTACCACCAGTTGGCAATATATATGTACTATGGCTATTTATGTCAGAGCAAATAATACCTTCTTTTCTGAGCGATGCAATATACGAATCAAGTAGGAACTCAAGCTTTTTGCCGCTTTTCCTATGATCATGTACTGTAAGACCATATCCCACATTTGCTTCACCATCAGTAAGTTGAAAACACCATCCGTATCCTGGTCTAAAATATTCACCATAGCTTAAAATTATACTGTTTTCTTTCTTTGACACAACTGAGCAGTATGCTCTAATTGCTATAGCAGTATTTTTTGCAGAAACTGGTGAAATACCAGCACATTTCCTCACTCTTGAATTTGCACCATCAGCGCCAACCAAAAGTCGGCAAGTTCGACTAAATTTGGTCTTTGTATTCTTGTCCAATAGATTTACAATTACTTTTCCTTGCATATTTTGGTAATCAAGGAATCTAACTTCAGGGAAAAAACTCAAACCCCTCTCTTTGGCAGACGAAATGAGTAAATTGTCCAGGTCCAGTCTCTTAATTGTAAGACCATGCAGGAGTTTTGTTCCATTTTCTTCTAAGTCGGCCTCAAAAGAAACACCGTCTAAGCCAAATACAAATGCACTATCTATCCTGTGCGTTTTTGGAATTCGATGGTAGTTAATTTGCAAAGACTTCATTGCATTAAGAACACCGGGACTCAAGCCATCTCCGCAGGCCTTGTCCCTTGGAAATGCCTGCTTGTCAAAGCAAGCAACCCTTAAAGAAGCATCATGCCCCAGGAAATTTAAAGCAGTCGTGCTTCCAGCGGGACCCCCCCCCAATGATTATGACATCGTAGTCACAGTCGGTTTTACTTGGCATGATCTCACTCCAATCCAACTAAGCAGGCTGCCGCACGTTCAACTCAGAAGTGTTGTCCAACAGGATCTGGCGCTTGTCATCATCGCTAAACTCCTTGAGCTCTACCACATAGTCCAGCGGCTGGGGCATGCCCTCGATGTGCGGCCAGTCCGAGCCGAAGATCACCCGGTCCGAGCCCATCAGCTCCACCACTTCGGCCACATCGTCCTCCCAGAACGGGTTCATCCACACGTGCTGGCGATATAGCTCAATCGGATCCTCCTTGAACCACCAGGGATACTTGTCGGCCACCTGCCCCAGCTTGCGGAACAGGTTGCCCAGATAGTCAGACCCGTTCTCAACCGAGGCGACCCGCAGGTTGGGGAACCGCTCATACATCCGCTCAAACGACATCGTGATCAGCCAGTCATAGGCCGCCCGCTCGATG